>NZ_JBHGNY010000003.1:0-367401 GCF_053544035.1 Vibrio sp. E150_018
GCTGTATCAGCTTCATGGTGAATTTAGTCGCAGGATTAATTGCTTATAGTTTTCAAGAAAAAAAGCCGAGTATTAAAGTTACTCGGCTAGAAAAACAATTTCTTATGCAGATCTGAGGTTAGTTAATTATTATGTGAATAACAAGTATGTGAACGATCGTTCAAAATAAACTTGAACGACTGTTCAGGTTTGTGTATGGTGAATGGGTAGTACAGAGTCACCCTATAGAACAGCTTAAATTTTGTATTAATAAGGAAGCTATAATGTCTAATTTCAAAATCCATACACTTGAATCTGCACCAGAAAAAAGTAAGGCCGTATTAGAAGGTGCTGAGAAGCAAATGGGTCGTATTCCTGGATTATTTGGAGTGATGGCTGAGTCTCCAAATTTGCTACAAGCTTATATTCAATTGCATAAATTGTTTGCAGACAGCTCGTTTGATGCTGAGGAATTAACGGTTGTGTGGCAAACCATCAATGTAGAGCATGAGTGTCACTACTGTGTACCCGCGCATACTGGCATTGCCCATTCAATGAACGTTGATCCAGCAATCACGGAAGCTTTACGCAATCAGCAACCAATGCCAACAGAGAAACTTCAAGCTCTGCATTTGTTCACATTAAGCATGGTTCGAAATCGAGGAAATGTCTCTGAGCAAGAGCTGCAAGACTTTTTTGCCGCTGGCTACACTCAACAACATGTTTTAGATGTGATCCTCGGTTTATCACAAAAAGTGATCAGTAATTATGTAAACCATGTAGCAGAAACACCAATTGATCCAATATTTGAACAATTTAAATGGACGAAGAAATAACGCTTTCAAAGATATGGCTTAAGATGTGAATACCCATTGAAAGTCTGTACAATCATAAGAAAGTAAATAAAACCAAGTGATGTGCTGTTGCTTGGTTTTTTAGGTATAGTAATGACTAAACAAGCTAAATTTAATCGTGATCAAGTAATTGAAAAAGCGAAAAATCTTTATTGGGAAAAAGGCTATCACGCAACCTCTATGAGAAACCTACAAGAGGTTATTGATATGCGTCCGGGCAGTATTTACGCTGCATTTGGTAGTAAAGATAATCTTTTTAAAGAATCGTTATCACTTTATGCCAAACAAAATATGGCGCTACTGACGGATTGCTTGTCACAAGAAACAACTATTCTACTTGGCTTAAAACGCTTTATTACTCACATTATTATTGCAGATAAAGATCGGGCCCCTAATGGCATGTGCATGATAGTGAAAAGCATTGCGGAATTAACAGAAAGTGACTCTCCCGAGCTACTGCATGAAGCAACGACCATTTTATCGCAAATAGAAGCGACATTTTCCGATCTTTTCCAGCAAGCAATCAATAATGGTGAGTTTTCAACGGATAAAACCGCAAATGAATTAGCCCGCTTTTTTCAGGTTCAAATTATTGGCCTAAGAACTTATGCACGAACCGTCAAGCAACAAGCCGTTATAGAGAAGCTTCTTGATGATTTATTTACTGATTTACAGACTAGTCGATGAAAATAAATACATGAAACATTATTAATTCACTTGATATCTATAGGGTTTATTGACTAAATTAGAGACTTAAAGCAATCAAAGGTATTTGACTATGTTAAAGAGTAAACAAAAAATCATTACATTAACGATGTTAGCATCGGCTTTGGCTCTTTCTGGTTGTGCTTCAAACGATGAATTGATTGAACAGCAGAATCAACAAGCTGAGCAGCTAAGTTCTCTACGAGCTGACCTGCAAGCTCAAAAAGAGTCGAACCAGCAATTGGCAGATAAAGTTGATCAATTGTCGATAGATCAGGATGAAATCAAACAAATTATGCAAGATAAGTCTAGCATCTATGTGATCAAAGAAAATGATACCTTGTATCACATTGCCAATGAACACGATATGACGGTCGATGAGTTACAGCAACTAAACTCAGAAATTAAGAATCCAAAATCGTTATTAATTGGTCAAACGATCAGATTGAAATAATCGATTTAAGCTTAAGTAGACAGTAAAGTTTAGATATATAACAAAATTCTAATAAAAAATGGCTGATTAATTGATCAGCCATTTTTGTATCTAGTGTATGTGATGTTTATACCCGAAGTCATTGGGAGTGAATGAACGCCGTCAACAAAGCTTCAGCTTTAGGTACATTAGGCATATCGTGCTACTAGCCTAGTAAGGTAGTCGAAATAAAGTAACCAATCACAGTCGCAGTCGATACGCCGATAATACCTGGAATAAAGAAGCTGTGGTTCAATACATACTTACCAATCGATGTCGTGCCTGATCGGTCAAAGGTGATCGTCGCTAGGTCTGATGGGTAGAATGGGAAGAAGAAATAAGCATAGCAAGCTGGAATAACCCCGATTAATATTTCCGGTGGAATACCCAGTGAGAAGCCTAATGGGAACATAATTGTCAGTACGGCGGCTTGGCTTTTCAAGAAAATTGAAGTAGCAAACATCGCAAAAGCAAAAGTCCAAGGATGAACGCTAACAATATCGCTCACCATTTCAATTAAGTAAGGTTTGTGATGTTCAATGATAGTGTCACTCATCCAAGCAATACCAAAGATGATGATGACTGCTGACATCCCCGCAGTGAATACATTACTTTTGGCGATTTCTTTTGGATCGACTTTAGTACATAACAAAATAATAGCGCCGACGGCCAGCATTAAGAATTGAATGGCGACCGACATGCCCACACCTTGAGGTAATAGGTTCAGATCCTTACCGAACATTGCGACAAAAACCACGACTGCAATGCCGGCTAAGAACACACTTAAACCTGTTTTGGCCTTTTTGGCATTGGCAATATCATTATCGCCTTCGGCACTTTCATCAATTAATGCAGCTTTAAAATCTGGATTTTTGCAGCGCTCAATAAAAGCTTTGTCTTGATCGAGTTCTTTACCGCGAAATAAGCTCCAAGTACAACCCGCGAGTAAGCCACAAAATGTTGCTGGAATAGTAACCATTAACACATGAACCAATGAAATATCTAAATCATTTTTGGCTGCGGTTGCCATTACAACGGCAGCAGCAGCGGCGATTGGGCTAGCAGTGATCCCCATTTGTGAAGCAACTGAAGCCATCGCCATTGGACGCTCTGGACGAATACCTTTTTTAATTGAAACATCGTAGATAACGGGTAGAAGAGGATAAACACTGTGGCCAGTACCAACAAGAACGGTCAAAAGATAAGTACAAAATGGCCCTAAAAATACGATTTGATTCGGGTGTTTACGCAACAATCTTTCTGCAAATTTAACCAGTAATTTTAAACCACCCGTCGCTTCTAATGTTGCAGAAGCCGCAACTACTGCAAGAATAATCAACATCACGCTGATCGGTGGAGACCCCGGTGCAATACCAAAGACAAACGCTAAAACGGAAACGCCTAAGCCACCTAGTAAGCCAAAGGCAATACCGCCAAACCGAATTCCTGTGAAAATGACTGCTAACAACAGCAACATATGAATATAAAACATACCTGTTACCTCTAAAGTATTATGAATATAGAGAAGCTAACATTGTCGGTAGTGATTCATCTTGATCTAGTGCAACTTCAATTGGGTCTAGTGAAATACAGAAGAGATATTGTGATGTTGATAAAAGTAGTGTGATATTGACAAAAAATAGTGTGATGTCGGTAAGATAAATAAGCGGTATAAGAGAAGAGCCCTGATTTGCCTAAGGTAAGGATATTCAGGGCTCAATGATAAAGCTATTATATCTATTAATGTATTTACATCTATCAACGAAGCTTCATAGCCTTTTCAGCAAGGCGTTTCGCTGCGGCTCGATGTTGAGTTAACAAGTTTTCCAAGTCATGTCCAATAACATGGCCATCGTGAACTCGCCATTCACCGTTAATCATCACGCGGCCAGCTTGTTGTGCGCCACACATAATTAGTGCCGCTAGTGGGTCATGTGAGCCAGAGAAACGAATCTCATCTAGAGTAAACATGGAAATATCCGCTTGCTTACCGGCTTCCAAAGTACCGATGTCAGTGCGTCCCATTGCTGTCGCTGATCCTTTGGTCGCCCAACGTAGTGCATCAAGGTGCGACACATTGGCTGAGCCATAGCGCAAGCGTTGCAAGTACATCGCCATGCGCACTTCACCAATCATGTTAGAACCATCGTTAGACGCTGAACCATCTACGCCTAGGCCGACTTTTACACCTGCTGCTTCTAATTCGTTATTACGACAAATACCAGAAGCGAGCATCATATTCGATGTTGGGCAATGGCTGATACCTACACCAGCATTACCAAGGCGTTTGATCTCTTCATCATTAAAGTGAATGCCATGCGCCAGCCAAGTTTTATCATTTAGCCAACCGACGCTCTCAAGGTAATCTACCGGACGATGACCAAAGCGTTGCAAGCAGAATTCTTCTTCATCAATGGTTTCACACAGGTGAGTATGCATCATCACATTTTCTTGATGGGCAATACGTGAAGTTTCTTTCATTAAATCGGTAGTGACAGAAAATGGCGAGCAAGGTGCTAAGGCAATTTGCATCATCGCACCGTCTTCACGCTGGTGGTATTGATTAATTAACCTTAAGCTATCATCAATGATGGTTTGTTCGGTTTGAATAGTATGACGAGGAGGTAGGCCTCCATCATCTTCACCTAAGCTCATCGAACCGCGAGTCAGGATAGCGCGAACGCCGAGTTTTTTGGCCGTTTCAACTTGAATATCAATCGCATGTTCTAAGCCAACTGGAATTAAGTAGTGGTGATCTGAAGCGGTTGTACAACCAGACATCATCATTTCAACTAGCGCAACTTCAGTTGAAAGGGCATGCATTTCTTCATCAAGGCCGGCCCATACCGGGTAGAGGGTTTTAAGCCAATTGAATAGTTCTTTGTCTAACGCATCTGGGTAGGCACGAGTAAGCGTTTGATAAAAGTGGTGATGAGCATTGATTAAGCCCGGTGTGACAACATGATTTTTAGCATCAATCACAATGTCAATCTTGTGGCTTGGTTCAGTATTTAGAGCGACCAGCTCAAGAATGGTGTTTCCACGAACTACCACCCCGCCACGTGCATCTTGCGAGACGCCAGTATAGATATCGAGTGGATTTTTAATCCAAGTGGTGGTTAGGTTTTGATTCGCTAAATGTAGAGTATTAAGCGTTTGAGACATTCATAATTTTCCTTAGCCATCTCAGCCATTTCAGGGGAGAGGGTCTTATTTTTAGATTTGTTAATGATTATTGGTGTGACTACTTTTAGTTGTAAAAGACAAAACACAAAAGGTAAAAGCCGAACATGCCGACTTTTACCTTGGTATAGATTTTATTTCATCGCGGTACTCGGGGTGAGCCGAGATTGTGATTCGGATGAGGAAGCCTGTTGATCAGATAAATTATCATCTTCAGATTGTGCCTCAAGTAGGGTTTGGTTTCGTACCATTTCACGTTCAGCAGCTATAGTGGCGATTGCTTTTGAAATAGTTGCTTTTGATTCCATGACTTTAAATGCAGGTGAATGACATTCTTCATCTTTCGCCATTTCAACCACTTCTTGTTTTTTCATGGCTAATTCTTCTCGGCGGTTTTGCGGTAAAACCTGATGCAAGATAATCGCAACCAAAGTCCCGGTAGTAATGCCAGAGTGGAAGAATTCCGCCATCGCATGAGGTAAATGCTGTATTAAGCGAGGTTCAACCGTCACCGCTAAACCTGAAGCTAGGCTGACACAAATGATTAAAGCATTACGTTTGGTATCGGCCGCTTTGATTAGCATACGAATACCAGCATAAGCAATCATGCCGAACATAATGAACCCCACACCGCCTAGAACGGGTTTTGGAATGGTGACTGCAATTGCTGCCAATTTTGGAAATAAACCGCCAAGAATTAAGAGGCCACCTGTTGTGGCAACAACATAACGACTTGCTACACCAGTAATCCCTACAATACCCACATTTTGACTAAATGAAGCTAATGGCATACCTGTCATCAATGCAGAAAGCGTGCTACCTAGGCCATCACCTAAAACACCACGTTTTAAATCTTTACCCGTTACTTCTTTTTGGCAGTTCGCCCCTAATGCCATAAAGTCACCAGTAGCTTCTGCAACAACGATGATATAAGCCAAGCTCATACTTAAAATCGCTCCCCAAGAAAAAGTCATACCATATTTAAGAGGGGTCGGGCTGCCTACCCAAGAAGCTTCAGTGACTTGGTTTAAGTCGACCATGCCCATAGTTAAAGCGGCAATGTAGCCACCGACCAATCCAATTACAATGGCAGAGGCTGCGATCATACCTTTGCAATATACTGAGACTAAGATAACGATGCCCAGTGAGATTAAAGCAAGAAATAATTTTGGTAAGGTCGCGAATTCTTCACTACCTTTTGGCGCATCGCCAATCCAGCTCATCGCTACCGGTAGAATAGTTAAGCCGATTAATGTGATCACAACGCCACTCACCACATCAGGGAAGAGTTTTTTAATTTGCGTCATAAAGAAGCTGGCAAAAATCACTAAGAATGAGCCAACAAAAGCAGCACCCATAATGCCACTCATGCCATCTGCTTTACCGATAGAAATTGCCACGCCGAGAAAAGCAAAGCTTGAGCCCATTACAACTGGCAATCGGATCCCCACAGGGCCAAGGCCGACACATTGAATAATAGTGGCAATACCACCAACGAGTAACGCAGCGTTAATCAGGTCTGCAATTTCAGCAGCGGGTAATCCGACAGATGCCCCGACAATAAGAGGTACCGCAACGATTCCCCCTATCGATGCCAGCATGTGTTGTAAGGCCAGTAATAATGTTGTTCCAACAGGTGGGCGTTGGTTAAGCGTATATGTAAGCTTCATGACATTTCCTTAGTGTCTATTCCACTAGATTCTTATAGGTAGTATGGGTCTACCTTCCTAAGTTCGAATTAGCAGTTTTTGTTATATACCCAAATCATGTGGGTAGCTATATTTCTGCATCCATGTATGTATAGGTGTGCTTTAACATTAATGCAACAATATTGAATACAATCTATTTTGTAAATTAGCGTTGTTAATTTCTGCAAGCTAGGTCTAACTGGCAAGTTTTGTGCCAAAAAAGAAGTGAAATGTATTAAGAGAGGTTTCAGTTGATTTTGGTGAATAAGTAATTGTAATTAAAGGAAGGGTGGATCATGAAAGTGCAGGTTCCGTTATAAGGTGGTGCAAATTTGTTTGAGGAAAATTGCATACAATATGTGTGTAATATTGTTTTTTCAATATGGTGATTTTTGTGTTTTTTCTATGGCTAGAATGTGAAGTGAGGCAGATTTTAGACGAAAAAAAACCAACTGCGAGAGTTGGTTTTTTATGTCTTTTTATAATAAAAAGAAAAATAATGGTGGAGGGGGACGGATTCGAACCATCGAAGGCGGAGCCGGCAGATTTACAGTCTGCTCCCTTTGGCCACTCGGGAACCCCTCCACAAATTGTGTTTGTTCTTTAACAATACGAATGACCTGACATCGTATCTAGAACGTCTTGCTGATGCTAAAAGAAATAACATGAGCAAGTTGAATAATGGTGGAGGGGGACGGATTCGAACCATCGAAGGCGGAGCCGGCAGATTTACAGTCTGCTCCCTTTGGCCACTCGGGAACCCCTCCACAAATTGTATTTGTTCTTTAACAATACGAATGACCTGACATCGTATCTAGAACGTCTTGCTCGTGTTAAAAGGAATAAATAACACCAACAAGTTAAATAATGGTGGAGGGGGACGGATTCGAACCATCGAAGGCGGAGCCGGCAGATTTACAGTCTGCTCCCTTTGGCCACTCGGGAACCCCTCCACAAATTGTATTTGTTCTTTAACAATACGAATGACCTGACATCGTATCTAGAACGTCTTGCTCGTGTTAAAAGGAATAAATAACACCAACAAGTTAAATAATGGTGGAGGGGGACGGATTCGAACCATCGAAGGCGGAGCCGGCAGATTTACAGTCTGCTCCCTTTGGCCACTCGGGAACCCCTCCACAAGTGTGGAGCGCATAATAGCAAACTGTTTTAGGCTGTAAAGAAGTTTTTTTAAATAATTGATTAAGTGTTGGGTTTTCGAACTGTTCAGGCTTTGAGTGGTATTTTATTGAGCAAGTTGAGTAAGATTTAGTTGAAATTAGCTAACTTGAGAGCAAGCATTGTCTTTTTTAAAGATAAGTATATTTACATTGTTTTACGTTCAACCTATCTTTCTGCTGATAGAATAAAGCTTGTATCTTGAGCCTATTTAGGCATTTAAATGGAACTACTCATGGATAAAAAGTCACTTTCTTCATTTGGTATCGCCTGTTCTTTATTGATTGCCACTCCTTATATTGCGAATGCTAATGATAAACCAACAGGGATCCCTGTTGGCGCTCAAATTGTTCAAGAACACGATGTTCAACAAACACTCACCTTAGTTGCCAAATTATCGGCGCAAGAATCGGTCACCATTAGGCCGGAAGTCTCGGGCAAGGTAGAGAAGATCTTGGTGAATTCAAACCAAGAAGTAAAAGTGAATCAGCCACTTCTTATACTCGATGAGAAAAAAGCGCGCGCAACACTTAATGAAGCACGAGCTTATTATAATGATGAAAAACGTAAAGAAAGAGAGTTCGCCAGTTTGGTGAAGAAGAATGCCATTACTCAAACTGAATTAGATGCTCAACGTGCCAGTGTTGATATCGCCAAAGCTCGTATGGATGTCGCGTTAGCTGAACTGTCTTATCTTAATATCAATGCACCGTTTTCCGGTACCGTTGGCTTTATTGATTTCAGTAAAGGTAAAACCGTTAGCGCTAATGAAGAGTTATTTACATTAGATAATTTAGACAACATGCGTTTGGATTTGCAGGTGCCAGAAAAGTACCTTTCAAAAATCTCTTTGGGTATGCAGGTGAATACCCAAAGCCGAGCGTGGAGTGACCAAATTTTTCCTGGCAAGGTCACGCATATCAACACCCGTGTAAATAGCGCCACTTTGAGTGTGCCGGTGCGTGTTGATATTGCAAACCCTAATCATAAATTAAAGCCGGGTATGCTGATGTCTGCTACCTTAACTTTCCCTGAAATTCATAAACCTATCATTCCGGTACAGGCGCTCGAATACTCGGGGACTAAGCGTTACGTGTATGTAATTGAAAATGACAAAGTCACCCGTACCGAAATTATTTTAGGTGCGCGTATAGAAGATAAAATTGTAGTGGAATCTGGCCTTGAGGTTGGTAAGAAAATCGTCACCAAAGGTCTGGTTAATATGAGAGATGGCTTAAATGTCAAAGTCGTCGAGCAAGATTCACTCACAATGCCAAAGTCAGATAACCAAGGAGCGGAATAATGTGGTTATCTGATGTGTCGGTAAAGCGGCCAACGGTTGCAATTGTTTTAAGTCTATTGTTGTGCGTGTTTGGTTATGTGTCTTTTACCAAGCTAGCCGTTCGTGAAATGCCTGATATTTCGAATCCTGTCGTCACGGTATCGACCAGTTATGACGGCGCTTCTGCTAGCATAATGGAAAGCCAGATTACTACCATATTAGAAGATCAGCTTTCTGGTATCAGTGGCGTCGATGACATCCAGTCAGTTTCTCGAAATGGCAGTTCACGTATTACTATTACCTTTGATTTAGGTTATGACCTTACGACAGGGGTGAGTGATGTCCGTGATGCGATTGCTCGCGCGCAACGTTCTTTGCCAGATGAATCTGACGATCCTATTGTGTCAAAAGATAATGGCTCTGGTGATGCGGCGGTGCATATCAATCTTACCTCTACCAAGATGGATCGTACTCAATTAACCGACTACATCAACCGAGTTCTGATTGATCGTTTTAGTTTGATATCTGGCGTCAGTTCAATTGATATCAGTGGTGGCCTAGACAAAGTTATGTACGTAAAACTTGATCCCACTGCGATGGCTGGACTAGGGGTCACTACGACCGATATTCGCGATGCGCTAGAACGTGAAAACGTCGAAAATCCAAGTGGTGAAGTGCGTAATGACACCACATCGATGACGGTTCGCACGACCCGAAATTACTTAACCGAAGAGGACTTTAAATATCTAGTCGTTAGTAAAAGTAGTGATGGACATCCTCTTTATTTACAAGATGTTGCGAAGATTTACTTAGGTGCAAAAAACGAAAGTTCGATGTACAAGAGCGATGGTGAAGTCGGTGTTAGTATGGGAATTATTACTCAAACTGATGCCAATCCACTTGACGTTGCTCAGCGAGTACGAACAGAAGTCGATAACGTACAGAAGTTTTTACCAGATGGTACCTCATTAAAAATAGAGTATGACGCAACGATTTTTATCGATCAGTCAATTAGTGAAGTTTACAACACGCTATTTATCACTGGCGGTTTAGTGGTGTTAGTGCTGTATATTTTCCTTGGTCAAATGCGTGCAACGTTAATTCCTGCGGTGACGGTTCCAGTGTCACTGATTTCTGCCTTTATGGCGGCCTATTATTTTGGTTTCTCGGTTAACTTAATCACCTTGTTGGCACTGATCCTTGCGATTGGTTTAGTGGTCGATGATGCGATTGTGGTCGTTGAAAATATCTTCCATCACCTTGAACGAGGTGAACCACCATTACTTGCCGCGTATAAAGGAACACGAGAAGTAGGTTTTGCCGTTATGGCGACCACTTTAGTACTGGTGATGGTTTTCCTACCTATTTCCTTTATGGATGGCATGGTAGGGCTTTTATTTACCGAATTTTCCGTATTGCTTGCCATGTCAGTACTTTTCTCATCGTTAGTCGCGTTAACCTTAACACCAGTATTAGGCAGCAAACTGCTGAAAGCTAACGTAAAACCAAATCGTTTTAATCTTTGTATTGATAAATTCTTTGCTCGTATTGAAACCGCTTATCGCAATGGATTAATACATGCGATTCGTTTTCGTTGGTCAGCACCGGTGAGCATTATTGCTTGTATTGCGGTGAGTGGATGGTTAATGACCATGATCCCTAGTCAATTAGCACCCAAAGAAGATAAAGGTGTGCTATTTGCGTTTGTAAAAGGGGCGGATGCCACTAGTTTTAACCGTATGAGTGCCAACATGGATGAAGTGGAAAATCGCCTCATTCCATTGCTTGGTAAAGGTGTGTTGAAATCATTCAGTGTGGATGCTCCAGCCTTTGGTGGCCGAGCAGGTGATGAAACTGGCTTTGTGATCATGGTGCTAGAAGATTGGGATAAACGAAGCGTAAATGCACAACAAGCCTTGGGTATGATTAGCAAAACGCTATCTGGCATTCCTGATGTTCGAGTACGCGCGATGATGCCGGGTTTCCGTGGCGGCTCTGATAACCCCGTGCAATTTGTGCTCGCTGGTTCAGACTACCAAGAGCTTTCGAAATGGGCTGAATTCTTGCAACACAAAGGCGAAGCTGATGGTGTGATCACTGGTGGGGATTTAGATTATTCAGAAAAAACACCAGAGCTTGTCGTGACGGTTGATAAGCAACGCGCAGCCGATTTAGGCATCAGTGTCAGTGATATTTCCGACACATTAGAAGCTATGCTCGGTGGCGTGACGGAAACGACCTATTTAGAGCGCGGTGAAGAATACGATGTGTATTTACGTGGTGATGAAAATAGCTTTAATAACGCTGCAGATCTTAGCAAAATTTATTTACGTACTGATGGCGGAGAGCTAATCACACTCGACACAGTAACCCAGCTAGAAGAGATTGCTTCAGCGAACCGTTTGTCACATACCAATAAACAAAAATCGATTACCTTGAGTGCTAACTTAACGTCAGATTACACATTAGGTGAAGTGCTCGACTATCTTGACCAACAAGCGGTTGATAACTTGCCGAGTGATATTAGCATTTCATACAGCGGTGAATCGAAAGACTTTAAAGAAAACCAATCAAGTGTGATGGTGGTTTTTGCCTTGGCGTTATTGGTGGCTTATCTTGTTTTGGCTGCGCAATTTGAAAGCTTTATTAACCCGCTCGTTGTGATGTTTACCGTGCCAATGGGGGTGTTAGGGGGCTTTATCGGCCTATATTTGATGGGGCAAGGGCTCAACATCTATAGCCAAATCGGAATGATCTTGCTGATTGGTATGGTAACCAAAAACGGTATATTGATTGTTGAGTTTGCGAACCAACTACGTGATCGTGGCATTGAATTTGAAAAAGCGATTATTGATGCTGCAGTACGTCGCCTTCGTCCAATATTAATGACGGCATTTACCACTATTGCGGGCTCATTGCCGTTGATGTTATCTACTGGTGCTGGTTACGAAAGCCGAGTAGCTGTAGGTACAGTCGTGTTATTTGGGATGAGCTTTGCCACATTAGTGACCTTATTCGTAATTCCACAAATGTATCGTTTAATTTCGTTGAAGACACATTCTCCTGGGTATATAGAAACCTTGTTAGAGAAAGAATTAGAGAGAGATGCAACCACTCGTCCGGGGCATGGTTAAAACGTTACTCGTATACGCTTCGCTACGTATCTCGTGACTCGGATCTGTTGCTGTAACCTATCCGAGCCACGAGACGTGAAACGCCCGAGCTCCCAATAAACGTGAAATCCTATAATCTTCGCCTGAAAATATGTTGGAATGTTTATAAGTGGGTGATGGCTTTTAACGTTTCTTTAAACGGGGTGAGATCGGAAATATTTTTTTCCAACCACTCAGAATTATAGTGGCAGTTTAAATAACGATCACCACTGTCGCAAATTAAGGTGACAATTGAACCCGTTTCGCCTCGCTGAATCATTTCATGGGCGATATTTAATGCACCATATAAATTGGTCCCCGTCGATGGGCCCACTTTGCGGCCAAGAATGTTCTCTAGCCACTGAATCGTAGCAACGCTGGCAGCATCAGGAATAGTGCGCATTTCATCGATTACACCAGGAATAAAGCTTGGCTCTACGCGTGGGCGGCCAATGCCTTCAATTTTACTGCCTGAGTCAATCGTAATAGAGGCATCTCCATGTTTGAAAAAATCATGGAAAACGGAATTTTCAGGATCAACCACACACAGTTGAGTAGGGTGCTTTTTATAACGTAAAAAGCGGCCAATGGTTGCTGATGTACCACCTGTTCCTGCACTCATGACGATCCAAGAAGGAATTGGGTGAACTTCACGACTCATTTGGCAAAAGATGCTGTCGGCAATATTGTTGTTTCCACGCCAGTCGGTCGCACGCTCAGCGTAGGTAAATTGATCCATGTAATGGCCATTTAATTCTTCTGCTAAACGACGAGATTCTGCATAGATTTGATCTGAACGTTCCACTAGGTGAGCTTCACCACCATAAAATTGGATTTGTTCGATTTTTTTAGTCGCGGTTGATTTTGGCATCACGGCAATAAAACGTAAGCCTAGCAGACGAGCAAAGTAGGCTTCAGATACCGCAGTACTACCAGAAGACGATTCAATCACAGTCGTTTCAGGGCCAATCCAACCATTCGATAAAGCATATAAGAATAATGAACGTGCCAAACGATGCTTGAGAGAGCCTGTCGGGTGGGTACTTTCATCTTTAAGATAAATATCAATGCCGGATAAATACGGCAGATCCAATTTAATTAAATGCGTATCGGCTGAGCGTTGAAAGTCCGCTTCGATTTTATTGATCGCTTGGTTAATCCATTGTCTGTCTATGCACATAATATTAATCCTAATTCTTACTCGGTATCTAATGTAGGTAATTTACCTCTTAAATAAGGGAAAAAGATTGCTTTATTGGTTGTTAATTTCTTATATTGGAGAAATAAATTCCCCTATAGGTAGGTTTTAGAAAATGAAACAGTTGATGTTGGATAAAGTGGATAAAACATTACTTAATATGTTGCAACAGGACACCACAACATCTCTACAAGAATTGGCTGATACGGTCAATTTGACTACAACGCCTTGCTGGAAGCGCCTCAAGCGATTAGAAGAACAGGGCATGATTGATAAAAAGGTCGCGCTACTCAACCCTGAGAGACTAGGCTTATCTTTTGTCGCCTTTGCCCTAATCAAAACCAATAACCATTCGAATGAGTGGTATCAAGCTTTTGTCGATACGGTCAGTGAGTTTCCTGAAGTAATGGAGTTTTATCGCATGGCAGGGGAGTTTGACTATATGATGAAAGTCCTGGTCTCGGATATGAAAGCGTATGATGAATTTTATAAGAAGTTAGTCAATAGTGTTGAAGGAATTTCGAATGTGACTTCCACTTTTGCAATGGAGTCAATTAAATATACAACGGCATTACCAATTCGATAATCATGATGTTAATGAGCCACTTAATCTGATTTAGTATAAATTTAAGTCGCTCATTAAGTTTGTGGCTTTATATGTGCTGAAAAAGTATGCTAGAAACTATTTTTGAGTAAAGCGCATCACACCTTCTTGTATCGCGCTTGCCACTAGATTTCCTTGTCGATCAAAAATCTCACCACGTACTAAGCCTCGGCCATTACTGCTGGTTGGACTATCTATCACATATAACAACCATTCATCCATTTTAAATGGACGATGAAACCACATTGAATGATCAATAGTGGCGACTTGGAAGTTAGGTGTAAACAGCGAAACTTTATGTGGGAATAGCGCCGTGACTAGGAACCCCCAATCGGAAGCGTAACCGAGCAAGTATTGATGCAATATAGGATCATCAGGTAGTTCGCCATTGGCTTTAATCCATAAATATTGTTTAGCGGGTAGAGCGTCTGGTTTGAATGGGTTGTTGACGACGACAGGACGTACTTCAATTGGCTTCTCATGACAAAATGCACGTTGCATCGCAGGAGATAGTGCCTCTTTCATCGATTGAGAGATTTCTGTTTCTGAAGGAATCCCTTCAGGCCCTTGAATATTCGGCATTTTCGATTCTTGATGACCTAACCCTTCAAATTGGCCCTGGTAAGACGCTGTTAGATAGAAAATAGGTCGACCATGTTGAATTGCTTTGACGCGACGCGTGGATAAACTTTTACCATCCCGCAGTTTTTCGACATTATAAATAATAGGTTGATTGATATCGCCCGGGTGTAAAAAGTAGCTATGAAAAGAATGGACCGTTCTATCTGATTCAACGGTATAACCTGCGGCAGATAAAGCTTGTCCAATTACTTGCCCACCATAAACTTGCGGTAAGCCTAAATGCTCACATTCCCCACGGAATAAGCCAACTTCTAAACGTTCGAGTTGGTGTAAATTGAGTAATTCTTGTAATTGTTTGCTCATCAGACCTCCATATTGTATTGTCTAATTATTAACATGCGAGTTTGATATTACAAGACTGCATGATATTCACATCACAATAATTTATTAAGGAAACGCATGAAAAAGTCATTATTGTTAATTTCATCAATAATTATGGGAGTGGCAATGACAGGTTGCACAACAAATACCGATAAGACTTCACCAGTATCACAAAGCTCTAGCGAAGCGGTTAGCCTTGCAAGTGTTACGGGTAGCGTGTTCTATCTTGAACGTATTGCACTACCTGACAATGCGGTAGTGACTGTGACATTAGAAGATGTCTCTCTAGCGGATAAAGCGGCTGAAATCTTAGCGACAGATTCATTTGTTACAGGTGGCAAACAAATGCCATTTAAATTCAAACTTGATTATGATACGAATAAAATTGTACCGAACCATCGTTACAATGTTCGTGCTAAAATTGAGCTCGATGGCAAACTACGCTTCGCAACAGATACTGTTACTCCAGTGATTACTGATGAGAATAAAACTCAAATGGTTCAACTGCGTGTGATCGGCAGTCGTTAATTCGTATATTAATTGTTGTAATATCTGTGTGTAGCCTAGCCGTTTCATAGTTATGAATCAGCTAAATAGCTTAAGGTTGCCACAGGTATTTTTTTAAATTGACCTTTCCGGTTGCACTAACCTCAATACCATCTTGTTCCAAACAGCGTTTCTGCCTCTCTAAATCTGCTCCTTTTAATGATATTTGTCCTTGACTATTGAGAACCCTAAACCAAGGTAACTGACTCTCTTTTGGAAGTTTAGCCAATAACTTACCAACATGACGTGAATAACCAGGATAGCCTGCGTATTCAGCGATACGTCCGTAACTACTGACTTTCCCAATTGGGATCTGTCTTAATATATAAAAGACTTGTTGATTAAATTGGATCATTTTTTGATCGTTTTTCGCGGAATTCTCGATAGACATATCATTAAACCAGTGTAGAATGCAAGGCCAAATTATTGCTCGAAAAACACTCACAATACAAATGGGGTTTGCGATTTTTTGTGTTCTTATTATGTATTGGAGTTTGTGTTGTTCCTTCTATTATTTATTGCCCTTTCTCTGCTTACTATCTCACTTCCTACTTATGCAGAAGAAGTGCCAACCACGCCAATATCAATGCCGACCTATACTGTCGCCACACGTCTGGATGATATCGGTAATATTATTATCTTTGATGAACTATCTCAGCATTTCAACTTTAAGGTTCAATATCTCTATTTTGATCAGTTTGCACCGGTTCTAAAGGCAGTGAAAAATAAAACAGCTGACTTTTCTGCTAATGTGACCTACTCAGAAGAAAGAGCAAAATATATCGATATCTCTGAACCGACGAATGTCGAGTATACCTACTTGTTTACTAATTATAACAGTCATAGCCCGCATTCCATTAAGGAGATACATACTATTGCGGCTGCGAATGACTTAATTTTTAAAGATTTATTTCAACGTATTTATCCAAATATTAAAGTGGTTGAGTTAGATGATTTCGAACACGCCAAACAAATGATCCGTAGTGGAGAAGTGGATGGTGTTGTCGATAATATTTCTAAATTAAAGCTCTTTTTGAGTTATGGCTTTGATGCCCATGCACTAAATGGCAAAGTGCCAATTCAATCAGTAGGAATCGCAACCGCAAAAGGTTACCACACTAAATTAGTGAAAGAGATGGTGGCGTATTTACATAGCCCAGAAATGCAGAAAAAACTTCGCCAACGTATGGATAATTATCAATATGAAGTACGTAAAAAAGCATTGAGAAAACGCGTAGTAGAAGCCGGGTTTGATAACAGCAAACCACTTAAAGTGAAATTTGAGAATGTCATTTTATTATCTGAATATGATAAAAATCACAATGTCTTTGGTTTAATTGCCGACATATTTAATCAAAGCTGTGAAGTGTTAGGTCTAACCTGCGATGTGGTAAGTGACCCAGATGAATCATGGACAGGTATGTATAACGACTTACTCGATAATAAGATCGACATTCTTGGTCCGGTGACAATGTCGAGCCGTCGATTAGATAAGATGTATTTCAGTCGAGCCTACTTTACGTCAGAAGCCATTATTGTAAAACGATCGGGTTACAAAGAGGACGTTTATAAAACCATTTCTGAAATGATCATAGAGCGAATCAGTGTCGTAAAAGGAGATTACTACGATACTTTGCTGACCAATATGCTACCCGGACAAAAATTGTTCCGATATGCCGACCGTGTACAACAGATGCAAGCACTGGTCAATGGCGATGTAGACTACGTGGTACTGAACCGACAAAACTATTATAAAATGCTACAAGACAATGTTGCTGATTTCTCAACAGAAGAAGATTTGAGTATTGGCGTGTTTCATAAATCATCGATGACAGTGGCATTCCCCAAAACCGATCGAGGCTATAAGTTAGCCCAATTGTTTAGTTCCGCCCATCAGTTGATAGATACTCAATCGATTATTAATCAATATGATATCAAACCCGACTGGCAAGTAATCTTAAAAAAAGAGAAGGCTGCATCGCGTTATATCTATACGATTTTCACATTTTGTACCTTATTTATGGTGCTAGCCATTTGGTTTATGTATAAGCAGGCTATTACCGATAACCTGACAAAACTAAAAAATCGCCGAGCTTTATACCAAAAATATTCTCGAGGTATTCCGCCTCGAACAACCTTAGTCTATATCGATGTTAACAAATTTAAAGCTATTAATGATACCTACGGACACAGCGTAGGTGATGCCGCGTTAAAGCGCTTAGCTTATCTCATTTTACGCCATTGGCCTGAAGGAGCATTTCGTCTCGGTGGTGATGAATTTGTATTAGTTGGTAATGTATCTAAAGAGAAGCTAGAGTCGGTATTAGAACAAATACAAAGCTTCACCATTGATATTGATGCTGAGCACTCAATCGATGTTCATACTTCATGCGGTATCTCTCATTATCGAGAAAACCTAATGGAAATTGATGCGGTATTACACTTGGCCGATGAAAAAATGTACGCCGCGAAAGCTTATTCAAGAACGCAAAGTGACGAAATGTTAGTCAAACGATCATAGAATAAAACATTCACCTTGCATTGCTTCTCATCATTCGACATAATCACTGCACTCTTGAGTTGCACAGCAAACAAGATACAAAATCTATGGAGGCCCTGGTCCTCCCGCAATACTAGTTCGTGAACTTGGTCAGGCCTGGAAGGGAGCAGCCACAGCGAATGACGTGTGTGCCGGGATGTGGCTGGGGCTTCCACCTATCTAGCGTTTGAAAAAATCCTGAAAAATTTCAAAACCTAAATCTTCCACATCAAAATCACTTCGTTCGATCTAACTACTTCACCTAATAATAGTTGTCATATTCCAAAAAAGAAAATGCTTATCCAATTTGGTAAGTGTGGCTTATTATGCCTTAAAGTAGTTTGGTGTAACCAACGCCATCTCCGCTTCCCCTTATATTGCTTCTGCTGCCAAGTGACATCATCTCCCAAGGGGAAGAGCTAGTCTTTGTCGCTTGTAGTTGCAGTATCTACCCGAGATTCACCGCACATTATTAGCGCGTCATTCCAGCCGAGCCTAAGCGAGAGCAGGAATCTACTTATCACGCGCTGAATATTTGAAATGTATTTCTTCAGGCAAATACCATTATGCAACAAGCGTTCGCAAATAACTTCCTCCCTTTACCAATGAAAAATACTTGGCATCAAGATATACAGCTAAGGGAGGGTTGATGCGAATAATGTGTGTTTGCCTATGAAACAATAGTGTCAATTAAATAGAGACTAGTGCTTATATTTAAATGTATTACTATCATCAATAATCTCAATTTTGACCGGTATGGTTCCTTTCTTAACGTTGCTGATTTGTGTAAATGCTTGGTAAGAAAGGTCGATAACACGGCCTTTTACATAGGGGCCTCTGTCGTTAATTTTCACATCGACGAACTTATTATTGGTGGTATTTGTTACCCTCACGATAGTTCCAAATGGCAGGGTTTTATGAGCCGAAGTGTAAGTATTCATATTATATGCCTCACCACTTGCGGTCAGTTTTCCATGAAACCTGTTGCCATACCAAGAGGCTTGGCCAATAAGAGCATGGGAGTTGGCTGAATTCTTTGTTTTTGAGCCGCCGATTGCTGCGGTTGAGGTACACCCGGCTATCAACATAAGAAGGAGAGAGGGAAAAATCATATTTAGCTTTTTCAAGTGATTTAGATAATCTATTCCCTTCCACTTTCTCGGTTTTTGTCGTGGTTGACTCGGTAATATCGAGCTAAGCATAGTAAGTCCTTAGTCAAAGTTATCCTCTAGCATGATGTCTCAATGTTTTCATGTTCTGCGCTTTTTTCGGTCATACCCATGAAAGGGTTTGTTATTGATAGCGTCAAGTTAATCCTTTAGAGCGAATAATGTGAGTGAAGCTCTCTATGGGAAAGTTAAAACAAGCTTTATGCTGCGTTAAATTGAACAGAGATAGAATAACAATGATCAGATTCCACTTTTCTTGCCTAAAGCTTGTTTTATTCTTACTGAAACTCACACCTTGAAGTTACTTGTGTATCTATGAGTCACATAGATTATAAAAATTGAGCAATTTCAGCTTCATTAGGTACAGAGCCGGTATGAACGACTTGACCATCGACTGAAACTCCGGGTGTACTCATTACACCTGCATTCATAATTTCCATTAAATTCGTTTCTTTTTTCACGTTAATACTGATGCCTTGAGCCGCAGCAAACGCTTTGATTTTCTCTTCAGTAACAGTACAGTTTTTACAACCAGAGCCATAAACAATAACTTGTTTCATCATTCTTATCCTATAAAGTTAAACGCATTAAAGAACCAACCGAGAAGCGACATTGCAATCAGAAGGTAACCAAAAATCAGTCCAAGTAAGCGATAGGTCATTACTTGTTTCAACATAGTGAATTCAGGAATGCTTGCAGCAACTGAACTCATGCAGAAAGTGAGGGTAGTGCCTAATGGTAATCCTTTCACTAATAGACTACCCATGATCGGAATAATAGCCGTAGCATTGGTGTACATAGGAATGCCAACCAAAGCTGCAATCGGTACTGTCCACCATTGGCCTTCACTTAAATATTGAGCGAACCATTCTGCTGGGATCATTCCATGAATCAACGCGCCAATGCCCACACCAATAAAAATCCACTTCCAAATACGTTCTAAAATATTCAGTACTTCTTCTTTAGCAAACTCATGTCTTTGTTTTAAGTTGAGTTTCGCCTGTGGTTCTGATGAGTTATTGCGAGGTTTGCTATCTTCAGCATACATTTTAGCCAATTGTGGGATAAGCCAACGATCCGCTTTAAATAGGTCAATCACAATGCCGCCAACAATTCCTAGCGTCATCCCTAAAATGATATAGATAATGGTAAACTTCAGCCCAAGTAGACTACCTAACATTACAATGGCAACTTCATTAATTAGTGGTGAAGTTAATAAAAATGCCATCGTAATACCAAGCGGAATACGAGCAGAAACAAAACCTAAAAATAAAGGGATGGAGCTACAAGAGCAAAAAGGTGTTACTGCACCGAAGATCGAGCCAAACACATAACCAATGCCTTTATTTTTTCCTTGGAGGTAATCTCTAACGTATTCAGCATTTAAGCCGGCACGAATAATGGCAATAAAGTAAATCAGGATAAATAATAGGGCAAAAATTTTGCTGGTATCTTCGATAAAAAAGTGAATACTTTCTGCAATATGCGTCTGTGGATCTAAACCAAGTATTTGATAAGTTAGCCAATCGGCTAAATAAGTAAATATAACAAACATCATCAACCTACCTTATTTGATTATCAATGCAATGAAGGAAGGACAACACACAGCCCATTTCTAATTTATAAAAGACTCGTTTTCCTTCTCTACGTGAAGAAACAATGTTGCTGTCATTTAATAGTTTTAAATGTCGAGAAATCACTGACATATCCAAATTTAATTCATGCTCAAAATCACAAACACATCGCTCACCATCTTCTAACAACAACAAGATTTTTAATCTCATCGGGTTAGAGATTGCTTTAAATACGGTTGTGTATTTTTCTAAGTTTTGATCATTCATTGATTCTCTCACTTTTATTTTCATCAATACTTGCATGTTATAACAATTGTTTTTTATTGCAAGTGTTGTTGTGGGAATATTTATAAAGATAAAAGGTAAGGAGGCTCTACTTTTGATTAAGTGATTTAACTCACTAACACAACTTGACATTCGAAGTTTCATATATATGATAATTCATATGTTTGTTGGTTGGGAAAATACCGATGTTTGAACCCCTATATTTTTATAAAGCCCTTTCAGAAGAAACTCGCTTGAAGTCTTTGTTACTTATGCAAAGTAAAGGTGAGTTATGTGTGTGTGATTTAATGAGCGCACTCAACTTAAGTCAGCCTAAAGTCTCTCGTCATCTTGCTGAGCTAAGAAAGCATAATCTGGTGATTGATGACCGTCGTGGTAAATGGGTGCATTACAGAGTCAATCCAGAGCTACCGACATGGGCTTTACAAGTACTAGAGCTAACATTAAATAATAATCAAGCAATGATTGAACAAGAATTACAGGTTATTGAAGCCGAAAAAGCTTAATAACAGCTTAGAATCAATCAGCTAAGTAATTTATTCCCAAAGACAAAACTCACCGAAATAAATCTCAGATAAATCTGCATAGTAAGGATTTGAAATGACAAACGTAACAGCTTGTAGTGACGAAAGTGCTGCAAAGAAAATGAGTTTCCTTGATCGTTATTTAACGATTTGGATTTTCCTAGCGATGGCGATTGGTGTGGCGATCGGGGTGGTTTATCCTGAGGTTGCACAGTGGAATGAAAATATGTCGGCAGGTTCAACCAATATCCCATTGGCGATTGGTCTTATCTTAATGATGTACCCACCGCTAGCAAAAGTGGATTACAGTCTACTTGGTGAAGTAACACGTGATAAAAAAGCCATTACGTTGTCATTAGTGATGAACTGGATTGTCGGTCCAATCTTAATGTTTGCCTTAGCCATTATCTTTTTACGTGACTACCCAGGTTACATGGCAGGCTTGATCTTAATTGGTCTCGCGCGTTGTATTGCGATGGTTCTGGTATGGAATGACATTAGTGGTGGTAACAAAGAATACGGCGCAACACTTGTGGCATTAAACAGTGCTTTCCAAATCGTGACTTATAGCTTCATGGCTTGGTTATTCATTACAATACTGCCTCCTTACTTTGGTTTAGAAAGCTTTGCTATTCATATCACTATCGCGGACATTGCAGAAAGTGTTCTGATCTACCTTGGTATTCCGTTTTTAGCGGGCTACTTAAGCCGTAAAATCTTAGTCGCGTTGAAAGGGTTGCAATGGTACAACGAAGTCTTTATTCCTCGTATTTCTCCAATCACTCTAGTTGCATTACTGGCGACTATTGTTCTTATGTTTAGCCTAAAAGGTGAAATGATTGTCGAACTGCCAATGGATGTATTACGCGTTGCCGTACCGCTTATCATCTACTTCTTAGTGATGTTCTTTGTGAGCTTCTACCTCGGTAAAAAGTTAGGTATTCCTTACGATCGTAATGCTTCTATTGCTTTTACTTCTTCAGGTAATAATTTCGAATTAGCGATTGCCGTGGCGATTGCCGTATTTGGCATTAATTCAGACCAAGCCTTTGTTGGTGTAATCGGGCCTTTAGTTGAAGTGCCAGTATTGATTGCGCTAGTTAATGTCGCATTGAGAATGAAGAAGAATTACTAAATCTCTCGCCACACCTTAAACCGTGTGGCGTTTTACTATCGAATTTTTTCTTTTCATTTAACCTCTTCCCTGATCAATTACTATCCTACTAACTCAGATTCTTACTTTCATTATTTCGATGTTTATGGAAATAGTGCTTGATTAATATCTTCCCAATTACTATATTTCTAGAATGTTAGAAATATTAAAGGGTAAGACTGTGAATAATGAATTTATTGACATGGCGCATGATGCTTTAGATATGTTTGTCTTTTTAGCCGCTGAGCTAATCGTGCTCTTTTTAGCTATCAGCTATTTGGTTGGTGTGCTGCAAGCGTTTCTGACGCCTGAAAAAATTCAAGCGATATTGAGCTCTCGTAAAGGGAAGGGGTATTTCATTGCAGCATTGCTTGGTTCTATTACGCCATTTTGTTCTTGTTCGACGATCCCATTTTTAAAAGGTTTGCTACGTGCTCGTGCTGGTTTTGGGCCAATGATGGTATTTCTATTTGCTAGCCCATTGCTAAACCCTGTGATTATCGGGTTGTTTTTTATTACCTTTGGTTGGCAAGTGGCCGTATTTTATTTTGCTGTTGCGATGACGGTATCGATAGCTTCGGGTTACTTATTGGAAAAATTGGGCTTTGAGCGTTATATCAAACCAGAGGCGTATCAACCCCATGAAACGTCAGGATGTGCGACTAACACAAATAATCAACAAAGCAGCTGTTCATCTGTTGAAGCAAGTTCGAAAACATCATGTTGCTCACAGCCTGAGCCAGTTACCAAGGTAGAAGAAGCGAGCTGTTGCAGTAAAGTTGAAACAGCAAATATTGAAGAAGCAAGTATTAAGCCTCAACCCAAAGTTGCAGTTGCATCGAATAGTAGCTCTTGTTGTTCTGCCAATAATGCAGAAACCTTACCCGAGGCTAAGCCGCTTAGCCGTTGGATGAGAATATGGTTATCAACCTGGAAAGATTTTAAGCAAGTGTTGCCATATTTAATTTTGGGGATCGCGATTGGTTCATTTATCTATGGCTTTATTCCAACTGAATTTATCGTGGAGTATGCGGGTGCCAATAAATGGTATGCCATTCCTGTTGCGGCTGTGATAGGCATTCCTCTGTATATTCGTGCGGAAGCAGTGATTCCATTAAGTGCGGCATTAGTGAAAAAGGGAATGGCGTTAGGTTCTGTGATGGCCTTGATTATTGGTAGTGCAGGCGCGAGTCTAACGGAAGTTATTTTGCTTAAATCTATCTTTAAAAATCAGATGATAGCGGCATTTTTAACAGTAATATTAAGCATGGCGATTGGTGCTGGGTTACTTTATAACTTTATTTTTGGTTAATATACCCTTCGTATGTGCGTATATAGATTTTGACTATTTAAACATTTAATTTATGGCGAAGAAGTGATGGAAATTGAAGCGATTGCAAAAACGTTGAAAGAACTCGGGCATGCCACACGGTTAATGATTTATAACACGGTAGTAAAGGCGGGTTATCAAGGCATTGCGGTAGGGAAAATTCAAGAAAAGTTAGAGGTTCCAAACTCAACGCTTTCTCATCATATCTCTGCGCTAATTTCAGCCGGCTTAATTACTCAAAGACGTGAAGGCACCGTTTTATATTGTGTCGCGGAATATGAAGTTCTACAAAGTGTGATTGGTTATTTGCAAGATGAATGTTGTGTCGATGAACGAGGGTCGGCAGATTAAACTTTTCAATATCTAAGTTTCGTCATCGCCTGATTTAATTAGCAGATAGAATAAGGGGTCACTTTGATGAGTAACCCCTTAATATTTAGAGCTTTGGCACTTGAAGTGACCACTCCAATTACTTTGTTTATTTACCTTTCACCATAAACTGGACATCTTTTGCGATATCACTGATATGGTCACCAGCACGTTCTAAGCCTTTGGCGATAAATAACAATTCAACTTGTTGTTTTGGTGCGGTATTGCTATTGCCAAGCTCTTCTAATAAAGATGTATAAAGCGCTTTATATTGGCTATCTAACTCATCATCACCTTTCCAAACAACGCCGGCTTGTGAATAATTTTTATCATTGTAGGCTTGAATAACGTTGTTCAACATATCCATGAGTTGAGTATGCATGTTATGAAATTCTTCATTACGTTGAGAGCTGATGGCATGTTTAAAACGGCTCGATTTGATTGCCATTGATTTGGCATAATCACCGATACGCTCTAAACGAGGTGCCATGCGCATAGAGCACAGAATAAAACGCAAATCATCTGCGACAACATGCTGACGAGACAGTACTTTCTCACCGTAAAATTCAATAGAAGCTAAGCACTGGTTGGCAAATTTATCTTGCTCTATCACTTCATTTGCAAGATCTTTATCAGGAATGTCAAAGACCTGAAGTGCTTGCTCGAACTCTTGAAGAACACTATTCGCCAATTGATTGACGGTTTCTTGTATTTCAGCTAAATCTTGATCAAACTTTTTAAATATATGGGCACTCATAATGTATTCCTAACCAAATCGTCCTGTAATGTAATCGCGTGTTTTCTCTTTTTGTGGTGAGCGGAATAAATTGTCGGTTGGAGCAAACTCAACCATTTCACCCATGTGCATATAAGCAGTGTAATGAGAAATACGTGCGGCCTGTTGCATGTTATGTGTCACGATAACGACCGTGGTTTCTTTGTGTAAATCGCTGAGCAAATCTTCAATTTTTGCTGTCGCGATTGGATCCAGTGCCGAGGTCGGTTCATCAAGTAATAACAAATCAGGCTTAGGGGCTAGGGCACGGGCAATACATAAGCGTTGTTGTTGTCCACCTGATAAGCCATAAGCCGAAGTATGTAAGCGATCTTTCACTTCATCCCAAAGCGCTGCACCACGTAAAGAGGACTCCACTCGTTCATCCAGTTCCGATTTTTTAGTGATGCCTCGAATGCGAAGACCTGCGACAACATTTTCGTAAATACTTTTCGGGAATGGGTTAGGTTTTTGGAAAACCATACCAACGGTTAAGCGCACTAAACCGGGATCCATTTCAATTAAGTTTTTACCGCTTGGATGCAGCAAGATTTCACCTTGATACTTATGACCTGGGTATAAGTCATGCATACGGTTAAAGCTGCGCAATAACGTACTTTTACCACAACCAGAAGGGCCGATAAGTGCAGTGATCTTTTTATCGGCAACCGGTAGGTTGATGCTGTTTAACGCTTGAACTTTACCGCCATACCAGAAGTTTAAGTCTTTTACTTCAGCGCGTAATGTGTCTGAAAGAGTGTGTGTTGATTTGGTTTTACTCTCTACAGTGGCTTCTTTGGGTTGAACTAAGTCGCTTGTTGGCGCTGTCATCGTTTGTGTGGTCATAATATTTTTCCTATCACTTCAAGTTACGACGTAGTCGATAGCGGATATAAATAGCAATTCCGTTCATTGCGACGGTCATTGCAATCAGTACCACACCTGTGGTGGCTGCATTGACATGGAATTCTGCTTGCGGGCGAGATAGCCAGTTGAATAGCTGAATCGGCATTAAGGTAAATGGGCTCGATAACCAATCAAAATTAATGAAAGGGAATTGGCTTTGCACTGGAGGGGTAGGTAAGAAAGCAATAAAGGTTAATGCACCAATGGTAATAACCGGTGCAGCTTCACCAATCGCACGCGCTAAGCCAACAATCGTACCAGTTAATATGCCTGGGCGAGCAGCAGGAATGATGTACATTCTTACTGTCTGCCATTGATCGGCACCTAAGCCATAAGCGGCTTCACGTAGTTCTTGTGGGATACTGCGAATAGATTCACGAGTCGAAACGATAATTACTGGCAAAATCAATAAAGCCAACACTAGGCCCGCCGTTAAAATACTTTCACCTAAGCCAAAGCCATAAATGAACAAACCTAAAGCGAGTAGGCCGTAAATGATAGACGGCACGCCAGCCAAGTTACTGACATTGATTTCGATAATATTGGTTAGCCAGTTTTTAGGTGCATATTCTTCCAAATAGATACCAGCAGAAACCCCTAAAGGAATCGAGATGCAAGCGGTGACTAACATGACTAAGCTAGTACCGACCCATGCCGATAAAATACCTGCACGCTCTGGATGACGTGAAGGAAAGTTGGTGTAAAAACTTGGATCAAACAAACGCGGGAAACCAGTGTGGAGTAGGTCAATAAAAACACTGAGCAACAAAGACATGGCGACAACGAGGATAAATATTCCAATGGATGCGATGATTAAATCGTCTCGTTTGTTTTTACTGACAATTGTCTCAAGTGGAAGCGATGAAGTGGCCATTAGTAAACCTCTCTAAATCTGCGACGCAGATAAAAACCAATGATGTTGAAGATTAAGGTGATGAGAAATAGCACCAAACCAGCAGCGAATACGGATTGGTAGGCGATCGTGCCATGAGGTAAATCACCCATTGCCATCTGTACAATGAAAGAGGTAATGGTTGCCGCCCCTTCTGTTGGGTCGAAACCAAATCTTGGGTTTTGTCCGGCAGCAATTGCGACCACCATGGTTTCACCTACTGCGCGAGACATACCAAGAATACAAGCGGCGGTAATACCTGATAATGCGGCTGGAATTACGATGTGCATCGCGACTTTAAAGCGAGAATAGCCCAGCGCGTAGCCAGCCTCTCTTAAATGCATAGGAACGGAGCGCATCGCATCTTCACTTACTGAGGCGGTGTAAGGCAGGATCATAATTCCCATGACAATCCCCGGTGCTAGTAAGTTAAAACCTGATAATCCAGGAATGATGGCTTGTAAAAGAGGCGTCACAAATAGCAAAGCAAAGAAGCCGTAAACAACCGTTGGAATGCCTTCAAGCAACTCTAAAAAGGGTTTAACCGTTTCTCTTACTTGGTTACTAGCGTATTCACTTAAGTAAATGGCTAAACCAATGCCAGCTGGAATTGCCACTAATAATGCAATACCTGCGACGGTTAAGGTTGCAGAAACTAATGTCATCACACCAAAGTGAGCATTAGCAAACATTGGGGTCCATTGGGTGTCGGTTAAGAAATCAGAAAGTGCGACGTGTTCAAAAAAAGGTAAGGATTCTGAGATCAATACATAGACAATGCCGACTGTGACTAGGATAGAAGTCAACGCCGCTACCATTAATAAATATCGGCTGACGATATTCCAAAAAGCACGACGCTTCAGAAACGCTTCTGAAATCATCATGCTATCTGGGCTTAAGTTTGTTTTATTCATATAGATAGTACCTAATCGATACAACAAAGAGGGCAGAAAACTGCCCTTATACCCAAGTGACCTTCAAGATGCAGAATTCAGAGCTATCATCCAGACCTTTAGGCAAGGAAGATTGGCGAAGGAATGTAAGCCACCTTTCAAACCAATCTGACGCAGTATAAAGGTCTGGATGAAGCTCCCTATGGGCAAGTTAAAACAAGCTTTATCCTGCGTTAAATTGAATAGAGATAGAATAACTATGATCGTATTCAATTTGCCTTGCCTAAAGCTTGTTTTATTCTTGCTGAAACTCACATCTTGAAGTTACTTGGGTATATACGATTTTTATTACGAATTATTTTGGTGTGCGAGCTAGCAACTCTTCGATACCAACTCCAACCTCTGCACCGTGAAATACACTACCCGTGCGGCGCTTTTTGAAGTTCTCTTGAGCTAGTTTGTAAGCTTTTTCTGGAAGTGGGACATAACCTACTTCGCTTACTAGCTTAGACGCTTCTTTTTCATCCATGTAGAACTCAACAAAACGCTCGACGTGCTTTTTCTCATCAGCCGATTTTTTGCTTACGTAGATGAAGATTGGGCGAGATAGTGGTTGGTAAGTGGCATTTTTTGCATTCTCAACACTTGGTTCAACTGCTGCGCCACCTTTCCAGCTAATAGGAGCAGCTTTTAGCTTGTCTTTGTTTTCTTCAAAGTAAGCTAAACCAAAGAAACCTAATGCTTCTACATCGTTAGCGACACCTTGAACAATGATGTTGTCATCTTCAGTCGCAGTGAAATCACCACGGCTTGATTTGCCTTCCACAACCGCTTCAAGGAAGTAGTCATAAGTACCTGAGTCAGTACCTGGACCAAAAAGTTTTAATGGGCGGTCTGGGAAGTTTGGATTCATTTGTTTCCAAGAAGTAATCTTACCTTGAGCAGCGGGTTCCCATGCTTTTTTAAGGTCTTCAACATTCAGTTGTTTTACCCAGTCATTTTCAGGGTTAATCACAACAGTTAACGCATCAAGAGCGGCTGGAAGTTCGATAAATTCAACGCCATTTTCTTCACAAAGTTTACGTTCAGAATCTTTAATTGGGCGTGAAGCATTAGAAATATCCGTTTCACCACGACAAAACTTTTTAAAACCACCGCCAGTACCAGAGATACCGACAGTCACCATTGTTTTCCCTTTTTCAGCAACTTGGAATTCTTCTGCCATTGCTTCAGTGATAGGGAAAACGGTACTTGAACCATCGATTTTAACTAGGTCACGAGCATTGACAGTATGGCTTACTGTTAATAGTGAGGATAAAACTAAAGTTGTTGATAACGTGTGTTTCATGACTGTCTCCATTTGTTAGTCATTTATGTTTCGATTGTTACCCTACCGATTATTTATGACAGTTTTATGTCATTTCATTTAAATATCTGCATGTGCATATGTATAGATGATTTTTTGTGCTATATATCTTTACGGATAGATATTCACAAAGAGGGAAGTATGGATAAGCGAAGTGTGCATTTTATTAGTTACCCAGATTCAAGCTTGGCCCGAATTGCTGCACATCTTTTACATCAACAATCGGCGAGTTTGTATGATATTTCGTTTGAAGTGTCAGACGATGAATTGGAATCTGAAGGGGGGGAATTAGAGCGCTTCGGTTACTTCGGTTACTCATTTCTTGATCCAATTAGCGAACTTGAACCGGCTTATGATTATGTGGTTGATATTAATTATGCAATGTACCGCTGCCAGAAAAGGCGGGAAGCTTATTTTAAGAATATTTACTGGGAAGTCAGTTGCAATAAAAGTGCAACAAAAGCACTGCAAGATAATGTCAATTTTTTTGTCTCTCGTTTTAACATTGTTGCATGACTTTTCAATGTGTTTGAATTAGTTGTTGACTTCTATATCATATTTAATAGTATATACGCATATTCATATATAAGGGTATAACAATGTTGCCTCATCAGTTTTTTAAATTACTTTCAGACGAAACTCGTGTGAGATGTTTATTGATTATTGCTCGTGAAAAACAAGTGTGCGTAGGGGAATTAACGCTCGCTCTTAATGAAAGCCAGCCGAAAATATCTCGTCACTTAGCATTATTACGTTCAAGCGGAGTGGTGGTTGATGTTCGCCAAGGCCAATGGGTTTTTTACCGATTGTCGAACGAGTTACCAGGTTGGATGAGAAAACAAATTCAAGGATTAACAGAATCTAACTGTCTAAAAAAAGCATACCAACAAGATATTTTGCGCTTATCTGAGATGGAATCACGTCCAGAGTGCTGTGTTTAGAGGAAAATAAGATGTCTATAAAAGTAGGAATAAATGGATTTGGTCGTATTGGACGTTTAGCGTTAAGAGCATCGTTTGATTGGCCTGAAATTGAATTTGTACAAATTAATGATGTGGCAGGAGATGCAGCAACACTTGCGCATTTACTGGAATTTGATTCAGTTCAAGGCCGTTGGCACCATGAAGTAACTAGCGAAGGCAATACGATTGTCATCAATGGTAAGACAATTCAAACTACAAAAGAAAAAGCTATTGATTCGGTTGATTGGTCTGGCTGTGATGTGGTGATTGAAGCGACTGGTGTTCACCGTAAAACAGAATTTCTTAATCAATATTTAGCTCAAGGTGTTAAGCGTGTTGTGGTTTCAGCTCCTGTAAAAGAAGACGGTATTGCGAATATTGTTGTTGGTGTGAATGATCATATTTTTGATCCAGCAACCCATAAAATCGTAACGGCAGCGTCTTGTACCACTAACTGTATCGCGCCTGTAGTAAAAGTGATCCATGAAAAACTGGGCATCGCTCAATCCTCTTTCACGACGATTCATGATTTAACCAATACTCAAACTATTTTGGACGCACCACATAAAGACCTTCGTCGTGCTCGCGCCTGTGGTATGAGCTTGATCCCAACCACTACTGGCTCGGCAAAAGCCATCGTTGAAATCTTCCCTGATTTAGCAGGAAAAATTGACGGCCATGCGGTTCGCGTTCCATTGGCTAACGCATCACTAACCGACATTATTTTTGATGTTGAGCGTGATACCACAGTTGAAGAAGTCAATGAACTACTGAAACAAGCCTCTGAAAATGAACTAGAAGGTATTCTAGGTTTTGAAGCGCGTCCACTGGTTTCTATTGATTATAAAGGCGACCAACGTTCAACGATTGTTGATGCCTTGTCTACTATGGTTGTCGGCAAACGCATGGTAAAAATCTACGCTTGGTATGACAATGAAATGGGGTACGCAACACGTACTGCAGAATTGGTTCGTAAAGTCGGCCTAGCATAAGGAAAAGTTTGTTATGACACATCCAACATGGTTACTACCACTTGAAGTGGATAATTCGGGGCTAGTATTAACGCCTTGTCCTGGAACGAAAGGTGTTGATCTTGCTGAGAGTATTGCGCAGCTTAAATCTCAAGGGGTGAGCATTGTGGTTACGGCTTTAAGTGTCAAAGAGATGCAAGAAGCGGGTGTTGAACCGTTACCGGAAGAAGTTGAAAAAGCCGGTCTACAATGGTTTAACGCGCCAATTGAAGATGATCGTGCACCAGATAATGCGTTTCATGCCCGCTGGAAACACCTTGCTCCTTCTTTGCATAAAGCGATAAATAACGGCGAAAAAGTCGCGCTTCATTGCATGGGTGGTTCGGGCCGTACTGGTTTATTAGCGGCTCACCTGCTATTAGAAAAAGATTGGGAATTACCTGAAATTATTTCTCAAGTTCAAGCATTAAGACCGGGCGCTTTTACCAAACAAATTCAAATTGACTATATCAATCAGTTTGCAAAATCTGTTGCTTAATTTAACGCTGGTTTGATCAATTAATTTTTATAATTAATAAAACCAAAAGAGCTGCCTTCTTTAGGGGCTCTTTTTTTTAAAGAGAATGATTATGCTGTCTCAAATTAATCAAAATATCCGTCAGTATATGTTGGTGACCTTTAATTACTGGAACTTCACCATTACCGATGGCGCATTGCGTATGTTGGTTGTGTTGTATTTCTATAATTTAGGGTATTCCACATTAGAGATTGCTTCTTTATTTTTGTTTTATGAATTCTTTGGTGTTATCACTAACCTTATTGGTGGTTGGTTAGGGGCAAGACTGGGTTTAAATCGAACCATGAATATTGGTCTCGGCATGCAGATAGTCGCCTTGGCTATGTTGGCGGTACCGAGTGTATGGCTAACTATTCCTTGGGTGATGGCCGCGCAAGCCTTATCGGGTATTGCCAAAGACTTGAACAAAATGAGTGCCAAAAGTTCTATCAAAACCTTAGTGCCTGAAAATGCACAGGGGGCATTATATAAGTGGATCGCTATTCTTACTGGTTCTAAAAATGCCTTAAAAGGTGTCGGTTTTTTTATCGGTGGTGCCTTACTGTCTTTGATCGGTTTCCAATATGCAGTTGCCGCTATGGCCGGCGTGTTGCTTTTCGTTTTTATTATGAGCTTGATCTTTTTAAAAGCCGATTTAGGTAAAGCGAAAACCAAACCTAAATTTTCGGAAATTTTTTCTAAATCTAACAGCGTTAACGTATTATCCGCAGCACGTATGTTTTTATTCGGTGCACGTGACGTTTGGTTTGTTATCGCGCTGCCGATTTACTTAGGAAGTGTGTTTGGCTGGGATTATAGTTCTGTTGGCGGATTTCTAGCGCTGTGGGTGATAGGTTATGGTTTTGTTCAAGGCTTCGCACCTAAGATCACTGGAGCAAAATCAGGCCAAGTTCCAGATGGAAAATCAGCGATTGTATGGGCTTTGGTCCTTTCCGCAATAACAGGCGTGATTGCTTATAGTGTACAAATGCAATGGAACCCTGAGCTGGTGATTGTGATTGGTTTGATGATATTTGGCACAGTATTCGCCATAAACTCGTCGCTACATTCTTATTTAATTGTCAGTTATGCCAAAGGAGATGGCGTTTCTTTAGACGTTGGTTTCTACTACATGGCCAATGCGATGGGGCGCTTAATCGGGACCATCCTATCTGGCTGGGTATTCCAAACTTGGGGGTTTGCCGCTTGCTTGTGGGTATCATTCACTTTCTTAGCGTTAACGACTCTCATTTCATTTTGGTTGCCGAGTAGTGCCAATCAAAGACTCACACAGTAAGAATGTTATAATAAGGCAGGTTTTTTGAGCCTGTTTCATCCTTTTGACTAAAAGCTATTCATTAAATCGTTATTGTCTAACAAATATCCGTTCTATTTTTTGCTTAGTTGTCGTTGTGCTAGCACAATACACAAGCCTACTTGAGTGGGCTTGTGTATGTAATGGGAATCTCTTAGCGAATGAGTTAAGGGAGGATATCAACAATGTTAATGCGATACTTATAAGATAAGAAAAAATTATATTCTTCGAATCGTGAATGACCACTTTGAGTGACAGGGCTAAAGTTGTAAATCGAGAGAATATGATTTTTTTTACTTGCTTCTAGGTAGACACCGACTGAAAGCCCTATTTTATCCATACTTGCTTCTTTTTTCTGTCCGTAATCGGGATGTTTTATATCCGTGATCTGGTAATCCCCTTTGAGCTTTAAGTACCCAAGCCCCAACCCTGTCCCTAGCTTTACATTCCATTCATTACGGTTGTGTCGGTTAAAGTGGTAAAAGATAAGTGGTACACTCGATAGGGCGTAGCCCGATATCGATGTTCCTAAATCAAGATCGGTGTCATTTCCGCTAACTTCTTGCTTATCAGCTTTGAATATACTCCAATCAAATTGTAATTGAATGCCAACGTTCGAGTCTTTGTAAAAGTAGTACGCGTCCGACAAGATCGATACTGTTGGATAATACATTATGTCGCTGGTCATGCGGGCAATGTTTTTTTCACTATCTGTTGGATTTTGAATATCAATACTATTTATTGTGGCTTGTATGCCGATAGCAATTTCAGTGGCCAAGAGTTTGGGAGACGATAAGGTGATGACAATGAAAATAATTGACAGAACTGCTTTCAAAAGGAAAAACCGTATTCAAGAATAATGGAAAGAAAGTAACAGCTAGAACTGTAGTGTTCAAGCGACTTTTCACCGTCTTTATCGAGTGATAGGTTTACAGCGAAATTGTTATAAATAAGTCGTTATTTTACATGCTACTTTCCGGTACATTATTGTTCTTAGCCTTATATCCCATTATTCAAAAAAACTGCGTGAGAAGTTTCACGGTGACAGTACCAAGTTGGAAGCGTTAGAGGATTAGCTTTTCTTAACTGACGAAGAGGAACCGGTAGTGTTGAGCTCAGATTTTTTATTTTTATACTCAAGTTACTTAGTTATGAATTTCGCGTACAATCCCCACATTGCCTCCAATTAAGATCTGAATGACTATTCCAATCAAAGATATCACTATTCCTGAAATCACCTGTTCAAACTGCCAAGCTTGTTGTTGTCGCTTAGAAGTGATGATCATTAGTGAAACCGGTGTTCCAGAAGAGCATATTTCGTATGATCAGTGGGGTGGAGAAACCATGCTCCGCTTGGATGATGGTTGGTGTTCGGCACTAGATCGCGAAACCTATATGTGTACCATTTATGAAAACCGCCCGTGGATTTGTCGAGAGTTTGAAATGGCATCATATGAATGCAAAGATCAACGAATCGCGGTGATGGGGGAATAAGGGAATATTGGTTCCTAGTTCCTAGTTCCTAGGTTTAGTCATTTTTGTATTTATGTAATAAGTTCCACGGTATATGGCATAAGTGATGATCTTCTGGGTGTAGGCTGAGTCTATGTTGGTGCTCTTCATCACTGGCGACATAGTTAGTTAAAGGCAATACTTCGACTACGATTTTGTCGCTGTCAGCACGCTGTTGGATATATTCAATCGTTGCATCTAAATGATGAGATTCCTTGCTATAAATGCCGGTGCGATACTTTTCTCCCACATCTTGGCCTTGCTTATTTAAACTGTACGGGTCAATGATTTCAAATAACCCCTCTAAGATCTGTTCAATGCTCACAACACTAGGATCAAAGGTTGTGCGAACGCATTCTGCATAGCCATCGTAGTCGGATTGAGTCGTGTTGCTATTGCCATTGGCGCGGCCTGCTTCGGTTGCGATCACACCCGGCAAGTATTGAATAAACTCTTGTACTCCCCATAGGCAACCGCCTGCGAGATAAATGTCTTCATGATTGATATTGTTCGTCATATTGATTTCTATTCTTCGATACCAGATTAAAGCCAGTTTAACATTACCTACCGTTTAAACTCGTGGTGATTTCAGCGTCCAAAGCGGTACCTATTAAGCTTGAAGACAGTAGCAATGAAAAAGCGATGAACCTTTTATTGGGCTCATCGCTCATCGCTCATCGCTTTTTGTTTTTTATTTCGTAATTTGCTCGATATATAAAATCTAGTGAATCGGTTAAATGCGATTATTCGTTAATTGCCTCAACCCACATAATACCGACTTCCATTTTTACCACTTTAACCTTCTGTCCTTCCATTAAAGGTTGCTCACTGCGAACCTTCCATTGAATGCCAGAATAAGCGTGAGTGACATCATCGGTATTAGCATCGACATTACCTTTTAGTACAAAAGTTTGTTGAGCAAAATCAGATTGGTAGTTTTGCTTGGTTTGCCTATTTTGCAATTGCTTAAATGGCTTCCATAACACAACGGCAAATACGATGGTTAAGATTATATTGGTCCAAATTGCATAATGAATGGTGGCATCAATCCAGCCGATATACATGCAAAAACCGCTAATAACTAACGAGAGTCCAATAAAGAAAAAGATGAAAGTGGCAAAGCCTAACACTACCACTTCAACAATCAGCGCAATCACGCCAACCGCCATTAATACTTGTGGTAAGTAGCTCACAATCCAATCCATAGTTAAGCCTTATTTTGTTTGTTCAGTGAATGAATAATAGACATTCCTTGCGCAACCAGTGAACTTGCATCGGTGCCGCTGTCTGGGAGTAGTACAACCGAAGACTCTTTGGCAATTGCATGTTTTGCTTCAATCGCTTTCGTTGCCAAATCTAGCTGAATGGCTTTTTGACCTTCTTCGGTATTAGCGGCATCACCTACGGTTTTCAGCGCTTCGGCTTGCGCGTTTGCCACGGCAATAATGGCTTTGGCTTCACCTTCGGCTTTTAAAATTTGTTCAGTTTTATCTGCTTCTGCTGCCAGTACTTGCGCTTGTTTTTTACCTTCTGCAACGTTGATTGCCGCTTGGCGATCGCCTTCCGATTCTAGAATTTGTGCACGTTTAACACGTTCGGCTTTCATCTGAGCTTCCATCGATTCCATGATAGATTGTGGCGGCACAATATCTTTAATTTCATAACGTAGAACTTGAATACCCCAAGGTTCTGCTGCAACGTTAATTGCCGAAACAATGTTGGTATTGAGTACGTCACGCTCTTCAAAGGTTTTGTCTAATTCCATTTTACCGAGTTCAGAGCGCATCGTCGTTTGAGCTAGCTGAGTTACCGCAAAAGCATAGTCATCCACACCATAAGTGGCTTTATAAGCATCAAGCACACGGAAATACAGTACGCCATCAACCACTAACGAAATGTTATCGCGAGTAATGGCTGATTGAGAAGGCACGTCTTGAGCTTGTTCTTTCAAGCTGCGAACTGCTGAGATACGATCAATAAAAGGGATAATGAAGTTAATACCGGCGACTTTTGTGGATTGGAATTTACCAAATCGCTCAACCACCCAAGCCTGGTTTTGTGGCACAAATTTAATGCTGCTTTTTAATATGACAACAACAAGAATAAACAGGACAACAGGGACGATGTTATCGAATATCAGGTCAAGAGGATAGTTCATGGCATATTCCTTTAATAATTATGCGTATATCTAAGTAATTTGGATATAAATCTAGTCTACGGTTATTTACGGTAATTAGCTTGTTTGTTTTGAAATTTTGAGTGAGAAAAGGGAGGTTTTTCGAAATTAGAATGTAAGGATGTAATATATACCCAAGTAAAAATGATATCAGGGTAACTGATGCTACCCTGTGAAAATTATAATGGTCGTTAGACTTAACGCAGGTTTTCCAATTGCTGAATGGTCGCTAAAATTTCTGGTGTTAAATTGACTTTTTGATTGGTTTTAAAATCAAACATCATTATGGTAGCGCTGCCTAGAGTGGTCACTTTATTGAACTTCTTACTGACTATCTGATATTTCATGGTGAAACGGTCATCTTGTAAATCCGTGATTTTTGTTCCGACTAATAGAGTATCTGGAAAAGTAACGGGTATTTTATAGCGACAATTGGTCTCTGCTACCACGGGACCGACTTGAGTAATGGCGATATTTTCCATTAAATCGATGTGCTTAAAATAATCAATTCGCGCAGTTTCAAAATAGCGAAAATACGTCACATTATTAACGTGTTGTAGTGCATCCATTTCTCCCCAAGCCACAGTGATTTCGGTTACTACTGGGAAGCCATCAAGTAAGTGATTCATTACTCTTATCCTTAAAAGTCAAACATGTGTTTAAGATAAGTTCACGCTTTTATTTATGCAATCTTATTGTATTAAAAGCGTGAAATCATACTTTCATTTGTGCTTTGGCTGCTTGAATACCCATTTGATAACCACTATCCAGCTTTGCTTTCTTTTTAGTTAAGCGACCAACTGGGAAATCATCTGGTGGCGCAAGGACATGAATGGTGCAATCTTTTGGTGGAAACTGAATAAATTTGATGCTTTTATTGTAGTTTTCGGCACGTTTTAATGCCGCTTCAGCAAGTTTTGGGTTTTGAGCTAAAAATTTACGGGTTAACCAAGGCATTTGGGATGGCTTTTTTTGATATCCAAGTGGCCGAGATAAAATCACTGTGATTTCTTTTGCGCCCATCTTGTAAGCTTGTTCAACGGGAATGGAATCGGCAACCCCACCATCGGTCATTGGAATACCATTTATTACGGGATAGTTGCGATAAGCAACCGGGACGGAACAAGAGGCTTTCAATAGCTCGATAACATTGTCTGGCGTTGATTGAATGTAGTGTGCTTGACCAGTATAAATATCGGTCGTGACGACATACAATGGAGTTGGTTGCTGGTGGAGCAGATCAATATCAATGGGAATTTCATTAATCGTGATGTCCCATAACCAATCAAGATCAAGCCAATGCCCACCACGAACAAAACGTTTAAAATTAATGAATTCTGGGCGACAAGAATAATCAGTAATGACTTTATAGGTTCGATTTTTTTGTTGCGCAAGCCATGAAGCTAAACTAGTTGAACCAGCAGATACCCCAATACAAAAATCAAAGGGGTTATAATTATCATCAATATATTGATCTAAAATTCCAGCGGAAAAGATACCACGCATCGCGCCACCTTCAACCACTAATGCCTTCTGCATAAAATGTTCCTCAAAGCTCAATCGCTATCAATGTAACCAAATATCCCCCTAATATAAACTTTATAAAGAATAATGATATGTTGTTTTTGATTGTAGAATGTAGAAAATTTCTCATGTCTTTGGGTAACAATGATGCGACTTTACTCAAGGAAGAAAAAACTTGGATGAAACCACTAGCAATGGAGGTTGTTCGCCCGTTTTATATTTCATTATTATAACTTTCAGTTGAGCCAGTAAATGTTCAACTAGAGGAATATGATTTTCGTTTAGGCGATCAAGTTATAGAAAGAACACGGAACTGACAGCGTTATCATGAAACAAGAAGCATATACAACAGGTCAACATCAAGTAAGAATTGAAGTTACTAAAACTATAGAAACAATATAAATCTTCTAGTGTTATTAATTCGAAGCCAGAGTAAGTGAGTTACTCTGGCTTTTTTCGATTTAGTACGAACGTTTATTGCGATTAGTGTTATCTATCTTGAACTTTTAATATGGTTACAAAAGCGAGAGCAGTGAGGATCAGAGATGCCCAAAATACGGCTTGGAAACTGTAAAGGTCAGCAATTGTTCCGGCAAAAACACCCCCTAATACCCCTCCTGTTTTAATCGCATTTGAATAAAGTGTTGTGATTTGTCCCATTTTCTTTGGTTTCAAATCTTGGAAATATGAAATGCCCAATGCTGCGGTAACACCAATAAAAATTCCGTTTAGAAGTTGCAAGAAAACAAAACCGATAAAGCTAGTGTTCAAAATAATTCCAATATAAAACAAGCTACCTGCTAATACGGCTACGGAAATGATTCGCTTCTTACCAAAGCGCAGGGCATAACGACCAGATAACAGCATGATTGGGATTTCAATGAATGCAGCCGTTCCCATCATAATGCCGGCAGCCGATGAGTCTAAGTTCATTTCATGAGTGATATATAGCGGCATACTAATGATGTACATATTGTTAGCACAGTACATAAACACGAATGACAGAGCCAATAGCAAAATATTTTTATCACGCCAAATTGAATCATTAGGATCAAATTGGTTCTGTTTCGGTGTCGGTTCAATTTGTGGCAGCGTAAAATGCGTAACTAAACATAAAACGATAAACATACTAGCGGCAAGCAAGAACAATTGGGTAAAACCGATGCCCGTTGCAATGAAAAATGCAATCGGTGGGCCTATTACCCAACCAAGAGAGATTTGCGCCCTGAGCAGTGAGCTAAAGGTTTCGGACGTGTGCGTTCTTCGATCTAGAATTTCTCTAGCAAGTGCAAAAACTTGAGGGATAGAAGCCGATGTTGTGCTGATAAAAATAGCCGATGTAGCGAGTAAAACCCAGTAGTTACGGTTAAATGCAAAAACGATAAAACCTATCGCTCCCATCATATTACAAATTAGAATGAGCTTTTTACGATCTACCCCTTGATCGGACCACCAACCAATTACTTGGCTTACCAATACTCCTGAAACCGTCATCACCATAAAAAACACCCCAATGAGAAAAGGGCGAGCGCCAACTTCTTCGGAGATAAACAAACTCATAGTAGGCATGGTAAATGCCCCTGCAATACCTACAAAAAAGCAGGTAAACAACAAAGATACTGACGTTTGATCAGGTTGATTCCCCGGAAAAAGGGAATAGAGCATTTTTTTCATAAGGTTTTAAAGGAAGGCTTGGGAAATTAGATAAGTGCATGATAGCAAAGCAATGATTGAATAATAACCATAATTTGCAAGATTGTTGAAAATTAATGCTGTTTGGTGTGCCTATCGTAACGAACGTGAATAACACGACTAGAATAGTATTAATATATACCCAAGTAACTTCAAGATGCAGTATAGGGCTTGTTTTATTCTTGCTGAAACTCGCATCTTGAAGTTACTTGGGTATAAGTCGCATAATGGAATTAATAATTTGATTGGAGCAAAAAATTTATGGATGAAAATAATACACCGTTGTTAAATTTACGAACTCTTACTCCTGACGATTATCAAGAACTGGCAGCCTTGATGGATCTCGTCTTCCCTGATGTGGGTGGGGCTTGGCCAGAGTCGACCATTATGGATTTGGTGACTCAATTTCCAGATGGGCAAATCTGTATTGAAGACAGCGGAAAAATGATTGGCGCGGCGTTGACGATGAAGGTGGATTATAGTCGCTTTAGTTTGCCACATAAGAATAGCGATTTGGTTAATGCCAATGATGTTGTGCAGCATAACCCTAAAGGGGATGCGATATACGGGTTAGATGTCTTTGTGCATCCTGATTATCGAGGCTTACGTTTAGGTCGTCGTTTATATGAAGCGCGTAAAGAAATGTGCCGAGCGAATAACTTAAAAGCGATTTTGACCGGTGGCCGAATTCCAGGCTTTAAGCAATATTCCGATCAAATGAGAGTTAGTGAATATATCGATAAGGTCAAGCGCCAAGAAATTCATGATCCAATCTTGTCTTTCCAGCTTTCTAATGATTTTGATATTAAGCGTCTAATGCGTGGCTACTTACCCGAAGACGACAAATCACAAGGTTATGGTACGTTACTTGAGTGGGATAATATTTTTTATGAAGAAGAGGTTGACTCGATTCATGGAACAGAAAAAAGCATTGTCCGTATTGGGGTTGTGCAGTGGCAAATGCGCCATGTGATGTCGCTAGATGATCTGGTCAATCAAGCGGAATTCTTTATTACTTCTCTTGCAAACTACCAGTCTGACTTTGCGTTATTCCCAGAATTTTTCAGTGCTCCGCTAATGGGCCTTGCTTCCGATCTACGTTCTGTAGAAGCGATGCGTTACTTGAGCGAATACTCGGATGAAATTATTCAGCGTTTTTCTCACTTAGCGGTGACGTATAACATCAATATCATTGCAGGTAGTCTGCCTATTCAGCAAAACGGAAAGATGTACAATGTTGCATACATGTTACACCGTGACGGAAGCATCGAAGAGCAATACAAAATACACATTACCCCACATGAAGAATGGGATTGGGTTATTGAAGGCGGCAATACAGTTAAAGTGATTGAAACCGATGCCGGTAAAGTGGGTATTTTGATTTGTTATGATGTGGAGTTCCCAGAACTAGGTCGTATGCTCGCTGAGCAAGGCGTACAAATTCTGTTTGTTCCATTCTGGACTGATACTAAAAATGGTTATTTACGAGTGCGTATTTGTGCTCAGGCGCGAGCGATTGAAAATGAATGTTATGTCGCGATCAGTGGTAGCGTCGGTAACTTACCTCGTGTGGATAACGTGGACATTCAATATGCCCAATCTGCAGTATTTTCACCATCCGACGTTTATTTTCCACATGATGCGATCATTGCAGAAGCCGATCCAAATACCGAGATGATGATCTATGCCGATGTCGATTTATCGAAATTGAAACTTTTGCATAGTGAAGGTTCTGTGACTAACTTGAAGCATCGTCGCCCAGAGCTTTATCAATTCTCACCAGTAAATGAGACGAGAAAAAAGTAAATGAGCAGTAAATGAATAGGGTTTATGTCAATGGAATCCGAGAGCCGGATCACCGATTGGCATAATCTATTAATAAAATTGTTTAAATCCATTTAGTAAAATCAAGAAATTAGGCGACACTTAGAGGTATATTATAACAATCTCAAGGAGTACTTTATGCCATCATTAAAAGTTCGAGATTACATGCGCCCTAGAGCGGTAACCTTTACTATTGATATGTCGTTGTCTACAGCATTGGATAAAGTATTGAATGCGATTAATATCGGCGGCCCAGTTGTTAACGATAGAAATGAAGTGGTAGGCTTTTTGTCTGAACAAGACTTGCTTAACCGATTAGTTCAAGTCAGTTACCATTGCCAAGATACTCATGTGGTTGGTGATTGTATGCGGACCGAACCTTTGACTATTAGCCCTGAGATGTCAGTGATTGAATTGGCTAATATGATGCAAGAAGGCAAGCCCAAAGTGTATCCTGTCGTAGAAAATAAAAAACTGGTGGGTATTATTTCTCGTCGTGAAGTACTAAAAGCAGTGAGTGATAATTTAGATAATTGCTTTAAGCATCCAGTCTGATTTTCAAAATCATAGATAGTTTGAGTGGATAGAATAGTTAACGAGGTCGCATGTAAAGTGCGGCCTTTTTCATCGTTACACCTTGATTTTTTGTGATGCCAACCGTTTTTCTGTGATTAATTAAATTTATGTTTCATTATTGGTGTGATTGGCGTCACTTATTTGTAAGATGTTCTCGATTAGAGTGGCGACAATGATTTTTTAGAGAAGAATGACTATTCTTATTCGGTTGTTCATCTCCCAGTTATTCACTTTCTAGTAAAAGTAAGGAGCACATCGTGGCACCAACAGATACTCAAAATGTTTTTCACTTAGGTGTAAATAAACAAGACCTTAACGGCGCAACTTTAGCCATTATTCCAGGTGACCCCGCTCGCGTTGAAAAAATTGCAAATTTAATGGATGAGCCTGAGTTCTTAGCCAGCCACCGTGAATATACGGTGTTTCGCACCAAGCTAGATGGTAAGCCTGTGGTGGTGTGTTCTACTGGTATTGGTGGCCCTTCAACTTCGATTGCAGTGGAAGAGTTAGCTCAATTAGGCGTTCGTACTTTCTTACGTGTCGGTACTACTGGAGCAATTCAGCCGCATCTTAATGTTGGTGACATGATTGTAACGACAGGTTCGGTTCGTCTTGATGGTGCTAGTCTACACTTTGCGCCGATGGAGTTCCCTGCCGTTGCTGACTTTGATGTGGCAACCGCAATGAAACAAGCCGCGATTGATTCAGGCTGTACGGTTCATACTGGCGTTACGGCATCAAGCGATACTTTCTACCCAGGCCAAGAGCGTTACGATACATTCACAGGGCGCGTGGTTTCTCGTTTCCAAGGTTCAATGAAAGAATGGCAGGAAATGGGTGTATTAAACTTCGAAATGGAATCGGCCACTTTATTAACCATGTGTGCGAGCTCAGGTCTGAAAGCCGGTTGTGTTGCGGGGGTTATTGTAAACCGTAGCCAAGATGAAATTCCAGATCATGAGAAATTAAAACAAACGGAAATTAACTCGATTAAAGTGGTCGTGGAAGCGGCGAGAAAAATGCTTTAAATCGTGTTCTGATTTGTGAGCCAAAACTAACCCAGGGTCCAGATAGACAAGTATTAAATAAGTCTATCTGGGCTTTTTTATATCCAAATTATTTACTTCGTTATAACTTTTCTATTTGTCCGCCGGCTTCATTAAACCAAGCGGTTAGGTGGGTTTTTAAATCTTTTAATTCTTCTGGGCCAATTAACGCTAAGCCTAAGTCTTGGGCCCGAGAAATATCGTTATGGCGTAATGGACGAAAACTCACCAACATCGCGCGCGCTTGTAAGCCGCCCAGCAAGTCTCGTAATGATTCCAATTTATAAAGCGTGTCATCACCATCATCACGCATGCCTTTGGTTTTACATTCAATGATATGTAGTTTGTTATTAACCACGGTGGCGACATCCAATTCATTACGGACTTCTCGACCACCACTTTCACGATAAACTTGCACGTTTAATGAATGATCTTGAATGGTAGGGAGTTCATCTTGAATTTTTCGTACCGTATTGTGCACAAGGTTTTCTAACCACTCACCATTGGAAAAACGCCTCGCATCTTCACTAAAAAACTCAAGAACCCCATTTTGATAGGTGGCGAGTTGAATATCGACTAAATCAGAAATGAGCCAATCAAGCTCTTTGTAGCCTTGTTGTTTTTCGGTCAGTGCTACATCGAGTTTCTGTTCTTTACGGCAAGTGGTTGCTAAATAGTTTAAAGTGGCAAGACCAGGGCCCAATTCTAATGCGTTACTCGCCCAGCGTTGGCCTAATTCATGCAGTTTTGCATCGAGAGGGGCAGGGATTTCATGGGTTGGGAATTCACTACGAGCACCAAAAATAGTGAGATAATCGCTAATACGAATATGGTCTTGAACTTGTTGTTCTGGTTTATCATTTGGGTAAAGCCAACATTGACTATCACTGAAAGGCTCGACGACGAAAATAGGCCAATTGTAGCTACGGATGACTTCATAAACTGATAATAAACGGTGCCTTAAACCGCAGCTAGCATTGAGGTAGATCTGTTCATTACGTGTGATGAGTTGTTCAGCAAGCTCTTTAACTTTTGTTTTGATCTCGGAAGTATTGACAGCACTAGGGATTTCAAAAAATTCAGAGCTAATTTTTCGAGACTCAAGCACTTGTTGTAGCCTTTGATACATGCCTCGTTGGGCATCATCACCAATGAATACCATGTGTGTGCATTCAGAACGGTTATCTAAAAGTGGGGTAATTAAACGAACAGGGTCTTGATCTATGATTCCAATATGAACCGCCATGGTTATTCCTTTGTAGCGTATGTCGCTAATCTTTGTTGCTAATGAAATCAACGACTAACCTTTGGTGTGGCTTTCTGAACATGACACAAGAAAGGTAAGTCGTCGAAACGTTTATAGGCCCATATAATCACATTGTGTAGATATAAATGTTTGAAAATTGAAAAGTTCAGTGATTTAGGCTCTACCTTTAATATGTAGCTACATTTTTACAATAACAAGTATTAACCCTATTTATTGCTGTATTAACTAGACTACAAAAAAGAGTAGAGGTTCCAAAATAAAATGAGAGTGAGTTGATTTTCACTTGAAATATCAGTTGCCTAAATCTTTCTGTAAGTAGATAAAATATTGTTATCTCACTATGCTTAGCGCATACTTAGATACTCAAGTCACTTCAAGATGGTAGCGATGAATTCTCGATCTTGAGGATATTCAAATAAACTCATTAAACACGATGGCAGTTGGAGATTAAAATGGCTGAAGAAACAATATTTACTAAGATCATTAATAAAGAAATTCCTTCCGATATGTTGTATCAAGATGACCTAGTTACTGCCTTTCGTGATATCAACCCAAGAGCACCAAGCCATATTTTAATTATACCGAATAAGCTGATCCCAACGACTAACGATGTTGAAGAAGAAGATGAATTGGTGATGGGCCGTTTGTTTACTGTTGCGAAGAAGCTTGCCAAGCAAGAAGGCATTGCTGAAAATGGTTACCGTTTAATTGTGAATTGTAATGCTCATGGTGGGCAAGAGGTTTATCACATCCACATGCATTTAGTTGGTGGTGAGCCTCTAGGGCCAATGCTAGTTAACTAAATACCCTTTATACTTGAAGTTGCAGCTTTGTTGGCGGGTTCATTTGCCCCCTATCGTTTTATTCAAGAAAGTCATAGGTTATCTATGCTTATGGGGCCCCAGTTCATTTTTCGCCTCATCGCAACTCCAATTATTTTGGGTATGGTTTTTAGGCTTTTAAGCGAACTGAATAACCGTAAACGTGATTAAATTAATGCGAATTCTAATCTTAAAAAACATGGATGTTATGCCTTGGCATAAAGTGGTTAAAGCCAGTTTGGCTGTATTTTTTAGCATGACATTGAGTGCCTGTGCCAATCTTTCGGTGGGGGGCTTATTTAGTCATTACTCGGCACAAAATGAAGACGTCTATAAAGATGTTGAAAGTGGCGATTATAAAAGTGCGGAATCGGAACTGGTGGAATCTGAGGTTGGTGGGCCAGTTTTAAGTAATATGGAAAAGGGTCGAGTGTCTTTTCTTGCTGAAAACTATCCGAGTAGCTTTACCGCTTTTCAGCTAAGTGACAAAGCGGTAAGAGTGTTAAACGATCGTGCTACGGTTTCACTTTCAGAAAGTGCGAATCAAGCGGGCTCTTTGGCGACTAATGATAATTTAACCACTTATGAACCTGCTGATTATGAATTAGGCTATTTGCATTTATACTTAGGGTTAAACTACTTACAGAAAAACGATTTGCAAGGCGCATTGGTTGAAATGCGCCAAGCAAATCAGGTTCAGGAAAAAGCTAAAAAGCGTCGAGAAGATGAGCTGAAAAAGGCTCAACAAAATATGAAAAATAATGGAGTACAGCCAAACTTAGGCAGTATTCTTTCGCAATATCCAGATGCAGGTAAAACCTTGCAGGCTGTCCAAAATGGTTATTTGCTGTATTTGTCAGCGGTGCTCTATGAGGCTGACAATCAACTAAATGATGCTTATATTGACTATAAACGTGCATTAGCGGTCAATCCTAATAACCGAGAAATTATTGATGCAACCATTCGAGTAGCTAAGCGGTTAGGGATGCGTCAAGACCTTAATTCTCTACTCAAGCAATATGATGAACCTAAATCGGTACCGCAAGGTTATGGGCAGGTTATAATTGTAGATGAGCGAGGAATTGTGGCTCAGCGTGGAAATTGGCGTTTATCTTTGCCGATATGGGATAGCTCAGGTAAAACCAAGTTTTATAGTGTAGCGTTGCCAGTTTATAAAAACGTCAAAGTACAGAACTTCTCACCGGCAACCTTAGATGGTGATCCATTAAAATCGAGTATTTTAGCCGATACAAACTTGATGGCACAAAATGATTTGAGTGAACGTATTCCAGCGATGGTTCTTAAACAAGGTTTAAGGTTATATACTAAAGATCAGTTAAGATACCAAGCGGCGAAAGCCGATGATTCAGGTATATCTAGTACTTTAGTGAATATCTGGAATGTTGTGACAGAGCAACCGGATACTCGCAGTTGGCAAACATTACCTGCTCAGGTGTTTAGTAGTAGTGCATATTTGACAGCAGGACAACATACTATCTCTGTGGGTGGTGAACAATATGCAATTGATATCAAAAAGAATCAACGTACCTTTGTCTGGCTTTCACGCCAAGGGAATGCAATGACAATTTGGCACAAACAATTAGGAGCAATTCGATGAAAAAATGGTTAGTAGCAGGCTTAGGCCTAGTGGCATTAGCTGGATGTTCAAGTAGCAATACTGCAGGATTGCGCATCGATAGTGCCAGCCAACAAGTTTTATACAGTGATTCTGCGTTAGATGATGACCTGACGATTGATAATATCGACACTCAGGAAAATAATGGTAATACTCGCGGTTTGGTGAAAATTACCAATAACTCTCAAGATACACAAAATCTTCAATACCGCTTTTATTGGTATGATGACCAAGGTCTGGAAGTGAATGCAAAGCAAGGTGCTTGGCGTCAATTTATTCTACGCGGATATGAATCAATGACTTTAAGTGAAGTGTCTGTGAACCCGAATGCGACTGATTTTCGTATTCAAATTCGCCCACAAGATTAATCAAAGGAAGTAACACATGAAGAAAACGGCAATTGCATTAATAGGTTTAGCAGTCATTCTGGGTGGTTGTTCTAACAAGGTTCAGTATGGTGATGCTAACGCTGCTGAAACAACAACCGTAGATTTTGGTTCAACAGATTTACAAAAAATCGCTAATGAGATGGTAGATAGCATGCTTTCTTCTGGCTCAGTTGCCGCGATTAAAGGCCGTCCGATTGCTTACGTGGATAGTATTCGAAACAAAACCAGCGAGCATATCGATACAGAATCAATCACTGACTCAGTGAGCACCAAGATGTTGAATTCTGGTAAGTTTCGTTTTGTTGATATGACCAAAGTAGAAGATGTTCGTAAGCAACTTAACTTCCAAAATAACGATGAATTAGTTGATCAAACAAGTGCAATTAAGTTTGGTCAAATGATGGGTGCTCAATACATGTTATATGGCAACTTATCTAGCATTGTTAAAGAAGCAGGTAATAATAAAGATGTTTACTACAAAATGACAATGCGTTTAATGGATTTAAAAACGGGTCTGATCGAATGGGCTGATGAAACTGAAATCCGTAAGCAAAAGTCGAAAAGTCTATTTGGTCTGTAATATTGTTTATACTTAAGTAATGTCAGGATCATGGGTTTGAAAGAACACTACATTAAGCAAGATTCAAGCTTAATCGATCTACAAGCTCAGTGGCCTGAAAGTATTTCAAATATTCAACCATTACAAGGTGGATTAACCAACCAGTGTTGGAAAATCACTACCTCATGTGGTCGTCAGTATGTATGGCGGCCACATTCTATTTCTACTCAATTCTTTTCTATAAACCGTTCCAATGAATTCGAAATTCTCAATGCACTTGAAAGCTTTGATTTATCACCAAATGCTAAAGCCTTATTACCACAAGGCTTATTGGTCGAGTGGGTAGATGGCGTGACTTTAATGGAGCAACATAATGCACCATTGTCATTGCTTGTGATGAAGTGCCTCGTTTCTCTTCATCAATATCCGATTCTTCAAGTTCATTCCTTGCCTATTTTCGATTATCAATGTTGTATTGCAAACTATTGGCAGGCATTACCGAGTCAACAACAAACACAGCGTTATCAGCAGTGGTTTGAGCTTTTTTATCAGCAATATAATGAGTTAAAAAATCGTACAGAATCAATTTTAGCGCCTTGCCTCTGCCATTTTGATCTAGGTCGCTATAATATTATCCAAAAGCCTGATTTAGGGTTAGTGGTGATTGACTGGGAATATGCAGCAATTGCTAGCCCTGTGGTCGATTTAGCGACGACGATTTTAGCTGAACAACTTAATGTTGAAGACAGTGTTGAATGTTATTTGGCGCTTAGTCGTTTAGATATCGATAAGACCCAATTCATTGTTATTGTAGAAGAATGGTTACCATATTTACGCTTTATGGCGTTGCTGTGGCATCAAGTAAACTTTTCTATACATCAGCGAGCATCAGATAAGCAAGCGATCGAAGTGTTAACTCAGCAGTTAGAATTGTCTGAATCGTAGTATTCTGGTCGGAAGAGCGAACATAGGTCACTTTTCTTAATATCTTCATTAATAAACCATACTATTCATGGTAGATTAAATTATCGAACGAGAACTGAGGATGGTTCAATGATTATTTATTTACATGGCTTTGATAGCACAAGCCCAGGGAATCATGAAAAAGTATTACAGCTTCAATTCATCGATGAAGATGTTCGCTTTATCAATTACAGTACACTTCACCCGAAACATGATATGCAGCACTTGTTAAAAGAAGTGACTAAAGTGGTTGAGCAAACTGATGACTCATCACCGCTTATCTGTGGCGTTGGCCTAGGCGGTTACTGGTCAGAACGCATCGGCTTCCTATGTGGCATTAAACAAGCTATTTTCAATCCTAATCTCAACCCAGAAGATAATATGCAAGGTCGTATAGATCGCCCTGAAGAATATTCTGATATCGCGACTAAATGCATTAAAGATTATCGCGAGAAAAATAAAGATAACTGCTTAGTATTTTTATCTCGCAATGATGAAATCAGAGATAATCAAGATAGCTATGAGGCATTATCGCCATACTACAAGGTGATATGGGATGACGCTGAAAAACATAAATTTAAGAAAATCTCTCAACACTTGCAAATGATTAAAGCCTTCAAACAATCTTAATTTATCTATTCAACTGACTGGGTATACCCTAATTACAAATTGTTACTATAAAGAAGAGCTAATAATTGGCTCTTTTTTATTAATCGTCACTTTCTATTGATCCTACTTTAGGTCTGGATATAATGAGCTAGATCAAATTTTACCAATAAATAGAATGAAAAATAACCGTTACGTCACAATTTGATCTCACCGATACATACAACTTTTTCATCATCTCAAAGGTGACCTTTTTAGGTTTAGTCTACACGCTAAACCTCATCGTATCGAAAAACATGAAGAATTTATCAGTTGAGTTTAGTAGAGACTGGGCTGAATCAATTTTATCTTTATATATTTAGGAGTGTCTGATGACGCGAATCGTTGTAGTAGGTGGTGGTGCTGGTGGTTTAGAGCTTGCCACAAAATTAGGTCGAACATTAGGTCGTAAGAGACGCGCGAGTATTACTTTAGTAGACCGTAACGGAAGTCACTTATGGAAGCCATTATTACATGAAGTGGCAACCGGTTCTCTGGATGAAGGTGTGGATGCATTAAGTTATCGTGCTCATGCCAAAAATCATCATTTTGATTTTCAAATGGGTAGTCTAGATGGTATTGACCGTGAGCGTAAAGTTATCTCACTAAGTGAAATCAAGGATGAGAATAATGATCTGCTGATCCCGAGCCGTGAAATTGAATACGATATTCTGGTATTAGCGATTGGCTCTAAATCAAATGATTTTAATACTCCTGGCGTAAAAGAAAACTGCATCTTTTTAGATAGCCCAGAGCAAGCACACCGTTTCCGTAAAGAAATGAATAACTTGTTCTTAAAGCTTCATGCGAAACATGGTGATGGCAAAGTGGATATCGCGATTGTTGGTGGTGGGGCAACCGGCGTAGAGCTGTCTGCTGAACTGCATAATGCAATTAAAGAGCTGCACACATACGGCTTTGAAGATTTAGATTCAAGTAAATTGAACGTGAACCTAGTTGAAGCGGGGGAGCGTATTTTACCTGCGTTACCACCACGAATTTCATCAGCAGCACACAGTGAGTTAACAAAGTTAGGCGTAAATGTTCGTACTGCGACTATGGTGACGAAAGCGGATGAACAAGGCTTAATTACCAAAGACGGTGAGCGTATTCCTGCTCAACTAATGGTATGGGCGGCAGGTATTAAAGCGCCTGATTTTATGAAAGATATCGCAGGTTTAGAAACCAATCGGATCAATCAGTTGATCGTGAAAGATACACTACAATCAACACGTGATGATGATATTTATGTGATTGGTGATTTAGCCTCTTGCCAGCAAAAGAATGGATCTTTTGTACCTCCTCGTGCTCAAGCTGCACACCAAATGGCAAGTTTGGCTTATCGCAATATTGTGGCACAAATTAATGGTCATGCATTGAAAGCGTATACTTATAAAGATCATGGTTCACTTGTGTCATTAAGCCGCTTTTCTACCGTGGGTAGCTTAATGGGCAACTTAACAAAAGGTTCTATGATGATTGAAGGTCGTATTGCGCGAGTCGTATACATATCACTCTACCGTATGCACCTAATGGCTTTACACGGCTGCTTTAAAACTGGCTTGATGATGTTAGTAGGGCGAATTAACCGAGTGTTACGTCCAAATCTTAAGCTGCACTAAGAGTCATCGCGATTTAATTATCTAAAATGAAAGCCCATTATAATGGGCTTTTTTGTATTTGTTTCGTTATACAAATCTCGCTAATTATATGATCATTCTTACTTATACAGTGAACATTAATCCGGAATAAAAGAAAATACGATTCCATCTTTCGGCTTTCCTTCGAATAAATAGCGATTACGAGCCAGCCCTTCTTTTTCTGCTCCGCAATTTAACGCGACATGATGACTGGCAATATTGTCAGGGTCACAGATACACTCAAGACGAGTAAGACGTAATTCGGTGAAGCAAAAATTAATGAGGGCTAACAGAGCTTCTTTGGCATAACCGTTTGATTGGTGTTGGTCGCATATCCAATAACCAATCGTTCCCATATTGAAGCTAAGTGATAGATCAGTTAATGCCACCATACCAATAAAATCATCGGTTTGTTGATGGTAGATACCAAATCCGTAGGCATTATTTTTCAACCAGTTTAAGCGGGTATGCATCAGAAAATCTGTTGCTTCTTCAACGGTGAATGCTAAATGACACCAATCAAGCCATGGGTAGAGAGAAGGGGAGAATTTAATCGCATCAGCAAAGCGTTGATTTTCATCAGCATGGATCATGCGTAATCTTAACCGAGCGGTCAGTAAGGTATGATCTGGGGTCATCGTTCACCTGCCATGATGCAATTAAAAAGAGGCCATGGGGGCCTCTTGATTCGAAGTTACTTTATTACCCTTTGTACTTGAATCCGGAGCTTTGTTGACAGCACTCATTCAATCCAATCATTTAGGTAGGCTAAACTCATGGGGTCTCATTCACTTGTCGCTTCACTGAAACTCCAATTACTTTGGGTACAAACTAGTATTACAGCTTACGAATATTGATAATCACGCCTAGGAATGGATTATCTAAGTAGTGTACTTCACCACTTCTAATTTTTCGTTTTTGCTGCATACGGTAACTATTTAAAAAGTCTTGGACTTCGACTTTTGGTTTAACTGGCTCTAGGTTTCCTACTTGAACATTTTCATCGCTATCTTCAGTCGATGGGTCGATCACTGAGTCTTGTAATACGACTTCATTTTGTCCAGGAATGCGTAAGTCTAGGTTAGTTTTCAAGTATAGGTAGTGTTGTACATAAACCTGGACTGTACCATCTAGCTCATATAATGGCTTTTTTTCAATGGATGTCGGAGTACCATCTTTGGCAATCTCTTTAAGAGAGCGACCATCCGGTGCGAATCTATCCGAAAAATCCTCACCCGCTTGGATGTGTAAAACTGGTGATGTGCTTTCACCTCGGTCATTTTGATACCAAGTTATATGAACTAATGGCTTAAATCCTGCGTGACGGTCTAATGCTTGGTATTGTCTATTCAGCTTGTAATAACCACTCGAAAGTAGGCCTGCTTTATGCTGCGACATTAAGTTGCTATCACGGTATGAAAATGCGCGTTCAAAATTAATCGGCTCAAGGTTTTGTGGCCAAAACTCGTTAACTTGTGATGGCTCCACATTACGCTTAAAGATGATCATTTCGATAGCAAAAGATCGTGCAAATGTTGGTAATGAAACAAAAACCAATAGGAATATAATCAGTTTTTTCATTGGTACTCCGTAATCAAAGATACTTCTATTCTAGATTTCTAATGTAGATAGTACCTTAGCTAATATAATAAATGATGTACTTATTGCTAAGTTACATAGCGTTTAGCCAATTTTTGGTAAACGATTTTGTTGAAAGTTGGCCAGTAAATCGTTAATGAAACTGATTCGTTCCCGTCTATCTGTTAATGGTACAGTAAACTTGAACTTAGTGGGGCCTTCCATTGCAAATTTTTTCGGCGATGATTGGAGTAATTGTACCAAGAATGCTGGGTTAATGTTTGCATTTGGTGAAAACTCAATAAAACCACCTTTGTCATGTGCTTCAATTTTTTTCGCTTGTATTCTAGCAGCTTGAAGCTTTATTTCACTGATCACTAATAAGTTTTTCGCCGCATCCGGTAAGCTGCCAAAGCGATCAATCAGTTCCACTTTCATTTCTGCTAGTTCCGACTCACTATTCACACTGGCAATACGCTTGTACATAGATAAACGAGTATTGATGTCGGGAATGTAGTCATCTGGCAGTAATGCTGGTAAGCGTAATTCTACTTCAGTTTGTTCACGTAAAAGTTCGTCTAATGACAATTCTTTGCCTTCTTTTAACGCATTGACCGCTTGTTCTAGCATTTCCATGTATAACGAGAAGCCGACCGATTGAATTTGTCCGCTTTGATCGTCACCTAATAACTCACCTGCGCCACGAATTTCTAAATCGTGAGTGGCTAGTGTAAAGCCTGCACCTAGGTCTTCTAATGAGGCAATCGCATCCAAACGTTTCACTGCATCTTTGCTTAACGCTTTTGGATGTGGCGTTAATAAATAAGCATACGCTTGGTGGTGCGAACGACCAACACGACCACGTAATTGATGAAGCTGTGCTAAACCGAGTTTATCCGCGCGATCCATAATGATGGTATTGGCGGTTGGCACATCGATACCGGTTTCGATAATGGTGGTACAAACCAGCAAGTTAAAGCGCTGGTGGTAGAAATCATTCATGATGCCTTCCAGTTCACGTTCGCGCATTTGTCCGTGGGCGGTGATCACGCGTGCTTCTGGAATTAATTTAGCTAAATCTTCGGCAACTTTTTCTATGGTTTCGACATTGTTATGTAAGAAATAGACTTGGCCACCGCGCATAATTTCACGCAGTACTGCTTCGCGAATCACACTACCTTCACTTTGACGGACAAAGGTTTTGATGGCTAAACGTCGTGCTGGTGGAGTGGCGATAATCGATAAATCACGCATACCACTCATTGCCATGTTCAAAGTACGAGGGATCGGTGTAGCGGTGAGTGTCAAAATATCCACATCGGCACGCATCGCTTTTACTTTTTCTTTCTGGCGCACACCAAAGCGGTGTTCTTCATCGACAATCAATAAACCGAGATCGCGGAATTTAATATCATCTTGCAGCAGTTTATGGGTGCCGATAATGATATCGACTTTACCTTCAGTGATATCATTTAAAATCTGCTTTTGTTCCTTAGCTGATTTAAAGCGCGATAACACTTCAACTCGTACCGGTAGGTTGGCGAAACGATCACGGAAGTTTTCAAAATGTTGTTGAGCAAGTAGGGTGGTTGGCACTAGTACTGCAACTTGCTTACTGTTATCCACTGCAAGGAATGTCGCTCGCATAGCTACTTCGGTTTTACCAAAACCAACATCACCACAGACGAGTCTATCCATGGCCTTTGCTTGGCACATATCGGAGAGAACTGCATTAATCGCCATAGACTGATCATCGGTTTCTTCAAACGGGAAAGTGGCTTTAAAGTGCGCGTATTGTTCTTTATCGTGAATGAACTTAAAGCCCTTTTTGATTTCACGTTTGGCGTAAACATCTAACAATTCTGCTGCTACATCGCGGACTTTTTCTGCGGCGCGTTGACGAGCTCTATTCCAAGCATCACTACCCAGTTTATGTAATGGAGCGGTTTCTTCTGCACCACCTGAATAACGACTGATTAAGTTGAGGGAGGATACTGGAACATACAGTTTGGCATTATTTAAGTACTCAAGGGTGACATATTCGGTGGCGAGCCCACCAGCTTCTAAGGTTTGTAAACCAATATAGCGACCGATACCGTGATCGAGATGCACTACAGGTTGACCGGGTTTTAATTCTGCAAGATGGCGAATTACGGTATCGCTATTGACCGCTTTACGATCTTTTTTGCGACGCTGGATCACGCGGTCGCCAAGTACATCACTTTCACAGATAAAGGTAAAATCAGGCGAATGATGAACAAAGCCGTGTTCAGTTGAGCCGAGTATTAGAGAGTACTTTTGTTTAGATGCTAATGCTTGGGAAAGGTTGTCACATTCTTTCGGTTTTATTTTTATTGGGCTTAATAGTTCATTTAATGTTTCACGGCGACCTTCTGATTCTACCGAGAAGATCACCTTACCTTGCGGGGTGTCAGTTAAGTATTGCTCAAGATATTGACGCAGTGCGATAAGTGGCTCTTTAAGCTGGTGCTGGGCATGTAAATTAGGCAGAGGAGTAACGGAAGCGTTGTTACGGCCAGCTTTGTCTTCTACCGCTTCAACTGATAAGGCTACTTGAGGCATACCTTTGAAGCAGCTAAATAGTTCATTTTTCTTTAACCATAATTCATGAGGCTCAAGTAATGGGCGAAGTGGATCAACTTTACGTTGTTCAAAACGGTATTCAGCATCGGCTAAAAAGGTATCAATACTTTTTTCAAGTTCACCAAGCGTCAGTAGCAAGGTGTTTTCTGGTAGATAGTCGAATAAGGTATCGGTATGCTCAAAGAACAATGGTTGCCAATATTCGATGCCAGCAGGCCAAGTGCCTTTTGATACTTGCATATAAACGGATTCAGGTTCACGTCGCGCTTCAAAACGTTGACGCCAGCGAATGCGAAAATCTTCTATCGCCGCTTCAGTAGTTGGAAACTCATGAGCAGGTAGTAGACGAATGTCTTGTATATCTTCTATCGTGCGTTGAGTTTCAGCATCAAAGGTACGGATACTATCGATTTCATCATCAAAAAAATCGATTCGATATGGGTTATCACAGCCCATTGGGAAAAGGTCGATAATCGAACCTCGGCTGGCGTATTCACCCGGGCCAAACACTTGATCAACATGGCGATAACCAGAACTTTCCAGTTGCATACGTAGTTTGTCGAGTGAATAAAGATCGCCATTTTTGACCATTAATGTGGTTTTGAGTAGGTAATCTTTCGGTGATTGACGCTGTAATAGTGTGCTGATTGGAATAATGATTAAGCCGTTTTGCTGCGTTGGTAATTGATACAGCTGCGCGATACGGTCTGAAATAATATCTTGATGCGGAGAAAAGTTATCATACGGCAGCGTTTCCCAATCAGGGAATAAAGACACCGAATGATCGGTGAACTGGCTTACTTCGTGCTGCAGCTTTATCGCTATTTGCGGATCAGGTACAGCAAGTAATGTGACTCCTGAATGTTGTTCGCTAAGCTCTGCAATGGAGAGTGCGAGTGAACCGCCGACTAATTGGCCTATGTGCTTTTTGTCACCAGCTTTAGTTGGCAGTGGCAGTTGCAAGAGAGAAGACGCTGACGTGGATGAAATTTCAGACATAATTCGATTAGGCTTTTATAAATTGAATGTTGCGCTAGTTGTAGCACTTTGAGTGGTTTGATTATCGTCATGTAGGCAAACTAATCAAGGGAATGTGCACAATTGTTGTTTTTTAATCAATTTCTCACCACTAATAGTAAGAAGTATGTGAATTATTGCGTTTGCTATTTGTAAAATGGTCAGAGATAGAATAACGATGATCATATTCAATTTGCCTTGCCTAAAGCTTGTTTTATTCTTGCTGAAACTTGCACCTTGAAGTTACTTGGGTATATGCTCCGGTTTCATTATTTTATTCAGGGATTATTGGAATGTTTCACCCAGTTTCGGCCTATATTGGTTTGCGGTATTTGAAAGGTCGATCAGGCGATAAATTCAGCCGATTTGTCTCGTATATGTCGACCGCCGGTATTTCTATCGGTGTTCTATCTCTTGTGACGGTATTGTCCGTGATGAATGGCTTTGAAGGGCAACTAAAGCAAAAAATTCTCGGCGTGCTTCCTCAAGCTGTGATCTCACAAGCCGATGATAAAACCCTAATCTCAGATACGCCACCCGCTTTCCTAAATGCTATCCCCCATGTTGAAGATATTTCTCCCATTGTGCGTAGCGAAGCGATTATCCAAAGTTCAACTAAGTTAAGCGCAGGTTTAATGGTCGGCATTGAGCCAAGAGAGCAAGATCCTATCGCAAAACGTATGATGATGGGGCAAGTCTCACAATTAACACCGGGAAGTTATCACGTCTTTCTAGGTCACACTTTAGCCAGAACATTAAATGTGAATGTTGGATCTAAAGTGCGATTAATGGTGACGAACGCTAGCCAATATACACCGCTAGGGCGCATTCCTAGCCAACGTAATTTTACTGTGGCGGGCATCTTTAATACCGGCTCTGATGTTGATGGCATGTTGATGGTCACTAATATCGAAGATGCAGGACGTTTATTGCGTTATTCCAGTGATCATATTTCAGGTTGGCGATTATTTTTTGATGACCCATTTGTGGTGGCTGGTTTAGCACAACAAGTGAAAAACAATGATTTATTACCTGAAAAATGGTTTTGGTCTGATTGGCGTGATCAACGTGGTGAACTATTTCAAGCAGTACGTATGGAAAAGAATATGATGGGCTTGATGTTAGGGTTGATTATCGCGGTGGCGGCGTTCAACATTATTTCAGCGTTAATTATGGTGGTGATGGAGAAGCAATCAGAAGTCGCCATTTTGAAAACCCAAGGCATGTCGAATCATCAAATATTAGCGATATTTATGGTGCAGGGCGCGAGTAGTGGGGTGATTGGTGCACTCGTCGGTGGACTACTAGGCACACTACTGGCAGCGAATCTAAACAATGTGATGAGCGCTTTAGGTTTGTCATTGTTTGCGCCGGGCACGGAACTGCCCGTGGTGATTGAACCGCTTCAGGTTGCGGTAGTGATCATTCTTGCTATTGGCTTGAGCTTATTGGCGACCTTATTTCCATCTTATCGCGCCGCTTCGGTTAAACCGGCAGAAGCGCTTCGTTATGAATAACACTTTCTCAAAGGCTGCGATTATTTACGCGGCTTTTTGGCTACAAGGCAAGACATTATGAATCCTTTATTAAGCTGTCAAAATATAAGTAAAACTTACCAAGAAGGAAACCTTGAAACTGAGGTGTTAAAAGGGGTGAGTTTATCCATCAATAAAGGTGACTTCTTAGCCATTGTTGGCTCTTCTGGCTCGGGTAAAAGTACCTTGCTACATATTCTTGGCGCATTAGATGACGCCAGTAATGGTGATGTAACGGTACTCGGCCAATCTTTATTGCGTTTATCGGGTAACAAACAAGCCAAGTTACGTAATCAACATATCGGTTTTGTGTATCAATTCCATCACTTACTTGCTGATTTTACTGCTTTAGAAAATGTCGCCATGCCATTATTGATTGGTAAGCAGAAAGCCGATGTTGCAAAACAAAAAGCGAAATCGGTGTTAGATAAGGTGGGGCTAGGTCATCGTTTAGAACACCGTCCATCTGAGTTGTCAGGTGGTGAAAGACAACGTGTGGCGATTGCGCGCGCATTAGTTAATGAGCCGGATCTTGTGTTAGCTGATGAACCAACGGGTAATCTTGATCAAAAAACGGCGTTAGAGATTTACGATTTGATGCGTCAACTTAATCGTGATTTTGGTACCGCGTTTTTAGTGGTTACCCATGATAATCAATTGGCCTTAAAAATGGATAAGCAATACACCATGCAAGACGGCGTACTTGATTGGAATGAAAATACTGTCATCACTCATCATACAGAACAAGAGTCGGGCGAGTAATTATGTTTTTATCGTTATTCATTGGTTCTAAATTTAGCCGTGCCAAAGAACGTAATAAGCTGGTTTCGTTTATCTCGCTATCTTCTACTATTGGTATTGCCGTGGGTGTGGCGGTGATTATTGTCGGTTTATCAGCAATGAATGGTTTTGAACGTGAATTAGAAAACCGCGTGCTGTCGGTGATCCCACAAGCTGAAATGGAAGGGGTCAAAGAGCCGATTCAAGATTGGCAAAAAATTGCATCGATTGCCAACAAAAATGAACAAGTGAAAGCGGTCGCACCATATGTTCGTTTTACGGCCTTGCTAGAGCGCGGCAGCAAACTTAAAGCGGTGGAAGTTCGCGCAGTCGACCCAGATTATGAACGTGCGGTCTCCAACCTTTCTAAATTTGTCGATAAACAAGCATGGCAAAACTTTAGAGCCGGTCAAAATCAAATCGTGCTAGGCAAAGGGGTTGCTGACAAACTGAATGTGAAAGTCGGCGATTCAATCACCATATTAATTCCCCCAGCGTCTTCAAATGGTCAGATACAACTGAGTGCACCGAAACGTGTACGAGTTCATGTGGTGGGGTTTTTAACACTAGGTGGTCAAATCGATCATGGTTTAGTGATGATCCCACTAGAAGATGGTCAGAACTATATGAAGATGGGTAAAGGCGTCAGCGGCGTATCTTTAAAAGTGGAACCTGTCTTTGAAGCTGACCGTATCATTCGTGAAGTTGGCGCAACTATTCCCGTTTATGCCTACCTGAAAAGTTGGAAAGAGAAGTACGGCTTTTTACACCATGATATTCAAATGGTACGCACGATTATGTACTTAGTGATGGTGCTCGTGATCGGTGTGGCAAGTTTTAACATTGTATCGACCTTGATGATGGCCGTGAAAGACCGAGCTTCTGATATTGCTATTCTACGCACAATGGGGGCCAGTGATGGTCTAATCAAACGTATTTTTGTTTGGTATGGCGTGATGTCTGGCGTGTTAGGTAGTGTGATTGGTAGTGTCATTGGTGTGCTGGTGGCGTATAACCTTACGCCGATGGTTAAAGGATTAGAAACTATCATAGGCCATCAATTCTTATCGGGTGATATTTACTTTATTGACTTTCTACCTTCGCTCGTATCATGGCCGGATGTGTTATTAGTGTCTGGTACCGCAATTACTTTGAGTTTATTAGCCACTTGGTATCCAGCGTCAAGAGCGAGTAAATTGAATCCGGCAACGGTTTTAAGTGCGAAATAAATAACGTAACTCGAACGCTGCGCTTTTCGTTTCTCGTCGCTCGATGTTGTCGCTTTAATCGGGGTGAACAGTTAGGCCTCGAGACACGAGAAGTGAAACGCCCTAGAGCCGTAAGTTGTCTCAAAAAAAAGAGTGCTATCAAGTTTGTTCATTTAGAACGCTAACTTGATAGCACTTTTTTTATTTGTCTGAATGTTGAGTGACGATAATAGCTGAATTATCTATTTGATAGGTTATCGTAAACGGCGTTTTTTCCAGCTACGAACAACAGAGTAGCGCCATAAACCTTGGATGCCGAAATAGCCGAGGATGGCAAGAACGACACCGCAAACGAAACAACCTAATAATAACGGTGGCCCAATAGTGTTGATTTGTTCAATAAAGAAATTCCAAGTTAGCTCAAAATGGAAAGCTTGTTCAGGGGTTTTCATCAGCCATGCGCCTACGTGATAAGCAAAGTAGAATAAAAATGGCATGGTGATTGGATTACTTACCCAAACTAAAGCAACTGAAAGGGGCAAGTTGACACCACATAAAATAGCGGCACCAGAAGCCATAAGCATTTGGCTTGGCAGTGGGATAAAGGCAATAAATAAACCAACAGCAAAAGCGCCGGCTGCTGAGCGTCTATTTAAGCTCCACAAATTGGGATTATATAAAACGCTACCAAAAATCTTTAAGGCTTTTTGGCTCTTGATTGTCTCATGGTCTGGCATGAAGCGTTTAATCAATTTCTTTGGCATAAATGGTGGCTCATATTAATCGCAATTATATTCTGATCGGCTTGATGTTTGGGGCTGCAAGTGGTGCGTTGTGGCCATTCATGCCGACACTCAATTGGTTGATGCCGATTGTAGTACTATTTCTTGTTCTTTTCTTCATAAAAAATGCTTTCTTCATAAAAGATAGACATTGTATAGAAGATGCTTTCGTTACCCCAAATAGCTATTTTATAAAAGAACGTTACTTCAAAATATTGAGCTATTTAGTTCAAGGTTTACTGTTGGGTTGCTTTACGGTGATTGTTCATGGAAATCATTATCGTCATGTGACAGAAACACTCTTTTCCCAAGGCACCTCTGTCACAACCCAAGCTAAAGTGATCAGTTTTGTTCAGCCTGCGGTGCATGGTCAACAAATGCTCTTATCAATACAACGCATTAATAATATTGATTTACCGATCTACGCACGTCCTACGGTGAAGACATTTTTTGATCGACCAGAAGAGAATCAGCCGCAACTTGGGGAGGTTTGGCAGTTTCAAATTCAAGTTAAACCCATTACCGGTCAATTAAACGATGTGGGTTTTGATAGCGAACAATATTATGTCTCTAATCAATGGCACGGTAAAGCGGTTATTGAGCCAAAAGACGGTTTAAATTTTCGAATAAAAATAAGCGATTCCTGGCGCTTATGGTTACACGAAAAAGCGATCGCCTATCTGAATAAATTGGATTCAAAAGCCTTTATTATTGCACTGGCTTTTGGTGATAGAAGCTTGATGTCCGATCAGCAATGGCAACAGTTACGAGATTCTGGTTTGTCACATCTCATGGCGATTTCTGGATTACATATTGGACTCGCTATGGCTATCGGTTGGAATATCGGTCGTATTATCAAATCACTACTATGTCACCTAACACACTCTTTATCTTCTATCTTTCGACTGATTCCCTTGTTTATTAGTTTTACAGTTGCTTTGCTTTATGCCTACTTAGCAGGCTTTGCACTACCAACACAACGGGCTTTGATTATGGGCGGGCTAGTTTTATTTATGTTGGCAAGCGGTATTCATTGGTCAGTGTGGCAAATCCTATTGTATAGCTTGTGTTTAATACTTGTCTGTCAACCTATGTCGGTTCTGCAAACAAGTTTCTGGCTATCCTTTGGCGCTATCGTCATTATTTACCTATCACTTTGGTTTTATTTATCTCAACATAAGCGGATTAAGTTTAATTGGCGACAAGTGGTAATCGTACAATTTGGATTGTTTGTTGGCTTAGCGTTTCTAAGTATGACTTTTTTTGGTGGCATCAGTTGGGTTTCTCCGTTTGTGAATTTAATCGCGATACCTTGGGTAAGTCTCGTTGTGGTTCCTGTGATTTTCTTTTGCTTGATGATGACCGCTATTTTTCATGGCAGTTGGTTCCTTAGTGACAGCTGGCTTGTGCAAATATGGCGATTAGCAGATTACACACTGCAGCCGATTTTATGGTTATTGCAATTCGTCGAAGGTGCATGGTTAACGTTGTCGAGTTATTGGGGAATCGTTAGTGTATTGATTGCGTTTGCGCTGATTGCTTGGCGCTTTCGTATTTATTCAACGTTATACATTTTTGCGTTGATTGTCACACTGTGGCAACTATTTCCACCTCGTCCTAGACCTGAATGGCAAGTGCAGGTGTTAGATGTAGGTCAAGGCTTGGCAGTGCTTATCCGTAAAGATCAGCAAAGTGTTTTGTATGATACTGGAATGAGTTGGCAGGGCGGCAGTATTGCCAATTCGATTATTGTGCCATTACTGCATAATAGTGGTGAGCAGCAGTTATCCGGCTTAGTGATCAGTCATACCGATTTAGATCATGCAGGTGGTCGTACTGATATTGAATCAGCGTTATCACCACAGTGGAAACGCAGTAGTGAATATATAAATAGTTATCAAGCTTGTATTAAAGGGCAGAAGTGGCAATGGCAACAACTCAATTTCGAAGTCGTTTGGCCACCAAAGCAAGTTAAGCGCGCATATAACCCTCATTCGTGTGTGGTTCAGGTTTCTGATGGGCAATTTGATCTACTGCTTACTGGTGATATAGATGCAATATCCGAAATTATATTAATGAGAGATAGTCATTTATCGGGTATTGATGTTATGACGGTACCGCATCATGGCAGCGCAACCTCTTCCTTTCCTTCCTTTGTTGAATCTTTAAAACCAAAAGTAGCGATTGCTTCATTGGCGCTGAATAATCAGTGGGGATTACCCAGCCAAAGTGTCAAAAGACGTTACCAAGAAAACGGTATTCAATGGATGGATACCGCACATGGCGGACAAATAACGATTTCAATTTATACCAATGGCTGGTTAATTGAACAAAAGAGGCTAAACCAATATCAGCCATGGTATAGGCAGATTGTGCGTAAAGGGTTAGAATGAAAAGAATTGTCTAAATCAAAATGAAGTGTATATGACTCAACCAAAAGACATCGTGTCAGAAAATCAGATGGCGTCCGAAAAAGACGAAACCACATTTCAAACTTTTAAAAAATTATGGCCAATGATCAGCGTTTATAAAGCGGGTTTATTTGTGGCTACTATTGCTTTAATCATTAATGCTGCGAGTGATACTTATATGGTATCGCTATTAAAACCTTTGTTGGATGAGGGTTTTGGTAGTAGCGATTCAAATTTTTTAAAAGTCTTACCTTTCATTGTTTTAGGCATGATGGTAGTGCGTGGTTTAAGTGGCTTTATTTCTACTTATTGCTTGAGTTGGGTATCCGGTAATGTAGTAATGGAAATGCGCCGCAAGCTCTTTAATCATTTTATGCAAATGCCAGTAAGCTACTTCGATAAAGAATCGAGCGGCTCATTGTTATCGCGCATTACCTATGATTCAGAGCAAGTTGCCGCGGCGACCAGTAAAGCATTGGTCAGTATTGTGCGTGAAGGGGCGAGCATCATAGGTTTATTATTCTTGATGTTTTATAATAGCTGGCAGCTTTCTTTGGTACTTATTGCCGTTGCACCTGTGGTTGCGATTGCGATTCGAGTGGTATCAAAACGTTTCCGTCGCATCAGTAAAAACATGCAAGACATGATGGGTAACGTAACGTCATCGGCAGAACAAATGCTAAAAGGGCATAAAGTTGTATTAAGCTACGGTGGTCAGCACGTTGAGAAAAAACGTTTTGATTCAGTCAGTAATAAAATGCGCCAACAATCAATGAAGATGGTGTCCGCTCAAGCCGCTGCCAACCCAATCGTTCAGTTGATTGCTTCGAGTGCTTTGGTGGTGGTGCTGTATTTAGCGAGCATTGATTCCATTAAAGAACAACTGACTCCAGGTACTTTCACCGTGATCTTCTCAGCGATGTTCGCCATGATGAAGCCGCTGAAATCACTGACGAACGTCACCTCTGATTTCCAAAAAGGTATGGCAGCTTGTCAGACACTATTTGGCATTATTGAACTGCCATCAGAAATTGATACTGGCAATAAAGAAGTTGAAAAAGTGAAAGGCAATCTTGCGGTTAAAGATGTCACTTTCACCTATCCAACCAAAGATGCGCCAGCGTTACGCAATGTATCCTTTGAGGTGCCCGCGGGTAAAACTGTCGCACTAGTCGGGCGTTCAGGTTCCGGTAAAAGTACTATTGCTAACTTATTCACGCGTTTTTACGATATCGACTCAGGTGAGATCCACCTAGATAACAATGATATTCGTGAATATACTTTATCGAACCTGCGTACTCACTTTGCCATCGTGTCGCAAAACGTTCATTTATTTAACGATACTATTGCCAATAATATTGCTTATGCCGCGCAAGAGCGTTACAGCTTCGAGCAGATTAAACGTGCCGCTGATTTAGCCTACGCGACCGATTTCATTGAAAACATGGATAACGGTTTCGATACTATGATCGGCGAAAATGGCGTTAACCTATCAGGTGGTCAACGTCAGCGTTTAGCGATTGCTCGTGCTTTGTTACGTGATGCACCAGTGTTAATTCTGGATGAAGCAACGTCGGCATTGGATACTGAATCAGAACGAGCAATCCAGGCGGCATTAGATGAGCTACAAAAGAACAAAACCGTGATTGTGATTGCGCACCGTTTATCGACCATCGAAAATGCCGATGAAATTTTGGTTGTTGATGAAGGTGAAATTGTAGAGCGCGGCAACCATGAATCATTAATTGAAAAAGATGGGGCTTATGCTCAGCTTCACCGTATTCAGTTTGGTGAATAATGCACTCTTGTATTGATAGTCAAAACGTTAATTCAGTAAGGTAGAGTGATGGTTGAAAAAATTTGGTTTCACCGTCACCCGATTGGCTGGCTACTTGCTCCGGTTTTATGGCCGCTAAGCCGATTGTTTAAGCTGATTAGCGGTAAACGTCGCAAGGCTTATGCTTTAGGTAACAAGCCAAGTTATCGCGCGCCAGTACCGATTATTGTGGTCGGTAATATCACTGCTGGTGGTAATGGTAAAACGCCAGTGGTGATTTGGTTGGTAGAAACATTGCAATCTCTTGGTATGAAGCCGGGCGTCGTTTCTCGTGGCTACGGCGGTAAAGCTGAACACTACCCATTACTGGTAGAGCTAGAGACTCCGAGCGCGCAATCAGGCGATGAGCCAGCTTTAATCAAACGTCGTACAGGTGCACCGGTTGCCGTCGACCCAGTAAGAAGCCAGGCGGTCAAAGCACTACTAGTGCAAGATGTCGATATCATTATCACCGATGATGGCTTGCAGCATTACGCACTTGAACGAGATATCGAGTTTGTGGTGATTGATGGTCAACGTCGTTTTGGTAACGAGCACTACATTCCATTTGGCCCATTGCGTGAAGGGCTAGAACGTTTAAATGAAGTGGATTTCTTGATTACGAACGGTGGTGCTGCACAAAACCATGAAATCGCCATGATGCTAGAGCCTAGTGAAGCGGTGAATTTAAAAACTGGTGAGAAAATATCAGTACAGCAACTCCCACAATTAGTGGCATTTGCTGGAATCGGTCATCCGCCTCGTTTTTTCAACACGCTAGAATTATTAGGCGCAGAAGTTGTAAAAACTCAGGCATTCGCCGATCATCAAGCATTTGAACAAGCAGAATTACAACAACTTGCGACTCAAGGTCAGCATTTAATCATGACAGAAAAAGATGCGGTTAAATGCTATCAATTTGCAGAAGATAACTGGTGGTACTTACCGGTTTCCGCGCAAATTTCATCGCAAGATAAACAGAATATTATTAAAAAAATCACAGAGGTTAAGAGTCAATATGGATCATCGTCTACTTGAAATCGTGGCTTGCCCAGTCTGCAAAGGTAAAGTGGTACTGGATAACGACAAGCAAGAACTTATTTGTAAGTTTGACCGTTTAGCCTACCCAATTAAAGATGGCATTCCGGTTATGCTTGCGGTAGAAGCCCGTCAAATGTCGATGGATGAGGGGCGATAATGTCTTTTACCGTTGTTATTCCATCTCGTTACCAGTCATCACGTTTGCCGGGTAAACCGTTAGCAGATATCGCCGGTAAGCCAATGGTTCAATGGGTACATCAACAAGCCTTACAAGCCGGTGCCGATCGAGTGATTGTTGCCACCGATGATCCGCGTATTGAAGCGGTAGTCAAAGGTTTTGGTGGTGAAGTATGTATGACATCACCAGACCATCAATCGGGCACTGAGCGCTTAGCTGAAGTCGTCGAGAAGATGGGCATTGCCGATGATCACATAATAGTGAACGTGCAAGGTGATGAGCCATTAATTCCACCTTCAATCATCAAACAAGTAGCCGAAAACCTAGCCAACAGCACAGCGCCTATGGCAACGCTTGGCGTGAGTATTGATGAACCGGAAGAAGTGTTTAATCCCAATGCAGTAAAAGTCGTGACTGATGAACAAGGTTACGCATTGTACTTTAGCCGAGCTTCGATTCCTTGGGATCGTGATGCATGGGCAAAAAAAGATAAAACGATCCGCCAACCACTTATGCGTCACATTGGTATTTATGCTTATCGCGCTGGCTTCATTAATACGTATATCAATTGGCAGCCAAGCGCCCTAGAGCAAATTGAATCTTTAGAGCAACTCCGCGTACTTTGGTACGGTGAAAAAATTCACGTTGCTTTAGCCAAAGAAGCGCCAGCCGCAGGTGTTGATACTCCAGAAGACTTGGAAGTAGTGCGTAAGATTTTAGCGAAGTAAGCGCTCTTTAATTAGTATGAAAATGAAGCTCAATTCAGCGATGGATTGGGCTTTTTTAGGTCTTTATTTTGGATAACAAAACGAATTCCTCCGTATTCCACCCTGATAATGTATTAAATAAGTTTGATTTTATTCATTAATTTAGGTGTTTAGCTTGTTAGCCGAAAAAATGAATGGAATGATAAACGGAAGGAATAGAGGAATTATTTCTGTCTATTAAATGGTTATATGCTTTTCGAATCATGGAATTTCCAAAATAGTATGGAAGCAAATTTAAAAGTCATAGAAGCTTTAGCTAATGGCATAAATCCACTAACAGCTGAGGCTTTACCTAAAGAGTCTCCTTACAATAGTCCTGAAATTATCAGAGCTTTATTTAGTACATTGGATTTCATAAAACACCCACCGACAAAGCAACCTAAAGTTAATAAAGAGTATTGAGCAAAAGCAAGCTGAAAACCTTGAAAAGGGTTTACCTAAAAATGCTGGTTTACCTTGGACTGAGGAGCAAAAAAATGATGTAGCAGAGCAATTCAAAAACGGTAAATTAGTTTCGGTTCTTGCAGATGAGTTTGGGCGTACAAATGGTTCAATTCACTCTGAGCTCAAAAAAGCAAGGTCTAATAGAAGAGTAAGCGTGGGTGTTCATAATTCTGTGTCAGTTAATTTTTCCACATCGATTTGCTTATTTGAGCTATAAAAACTTATGTAACAACCGCTTCTCAAACACAACAATAGTTTGAACCTAGACGGAAAGCGCTCTGATGCAATCAATTTGATATTGTTTCACAGCTACTCTCAACCTGAATTTTTATCAACAATTTAGGTGAAACGATGGTGATGAAATATTGCGACTGCTGCAAAACGGATACAGAACACACTGAAAGCTTAGAAAGAAAACCCTCAAGTTACGATCAAAATAAGTCATTGTTCGGGCGACTAGCATTATTTGTCCATGAGTTTGTTAATGGTGGGCAGTACTACAATATGAACCGTTATTTTATCTGTGCTGTTTGTAAGAAAAAATCATTAGAAAATGTCGGCAAAGAATTCGAGTAGATTGAGCATAATAGATACCCAAATAGGTAAGTAGATTATTCCTTCAATCCATCACTCCATAGAGCTTGCTAAGCTAAAAGTAATACCGTATATATTCTGTTTGTTATGCGTTCAGAAAGAGATTTAAGAAAGCTTTTGCTGAGTAAACCCTAACGATTAAGGACTCCTCGTGGATTTAGAAATTTACCAAGTCGATTCATTCAGCACTAAAGCATTCAAAGGCAATCCGGCTGGAGTTTGTATCAGTGACGAAGGGTTAAGTGAGTCACTAATGTTGTCTATCGCTGAAGAAATGGCGGTATCGGAAACCGCCTTTTTATCGCTTAATGATATGAGATTAAGATGGTTTACACCCAAAGCCGAGGTGAAGTTGTGTGGACATGGCACGCTGGCGGTGGCTCATGTATTAAAACAAAAAGGGCAAGTTAAGGTTGGAGATAGCGTTAATTTTGTAACCTTATCTGGCACTTTAACCGCCCAGATTAAACAAGAGACTATAGAGCTTGATTTTCCGTCACCAACGATTGAATTCGATATTTACCAATCCGCAGAGTTATTAGAACATCTGGGTATCCCTACAAATGAAGTGATAGCGTTTGGTGAGTTTGATTCAAAAGTCTTTATTGAAATTAGCAGCGAAGAAACGTTATTAAACCTTGCGCCAAATTTTGATGCTTTAAAGCAGATGAATGGGCGTGGTGTGTTGGTAACTACTCGTTCAACCAATGACAAATTAGATTTTATTTCACGCTATTTTGCACCTTGGGTTGGGGTAAATGAAGATCCGGTTACTGGCTCTGCACATTGTGCGTTAACGGTCTACTGGGCGGATAAGTTGGGTAAAATAAAGTTCAAAGCCTTTCAAGCATCCGCGCGAGGAGGGTATGTGGATACTGAATTGCTGCCGAATGGCCGTACCAAACTAGTCGGTTCAGCCATTACAGTGATTAAAGGAGTAATGCACGTAGCACAGGGGTAATATAATTGAGCACCTTGAATAGTTTATGAAATTCCATAGTCGGTATAGTTGTCTGTTTTGGGTGGACACGTTGCCAGTACTTCTCTGCGGCCTGAGTCTTTGACTTCTTCCAAAATAACATCGAAGCCCCATAAGCGGTGTAGGTGTTTGAGAACTTCAGGGTAGCCATCATTCAGTGGGATTCTGTCTTGTGGAACATGCTGCAAGGTAAGGGAACGGTCGCCACGCACATTAACATTCCACACCTGAATGTTGGGCTCTAGGTTACTGAGATTGTATTGTGAGGCAAGTTTTTCACGGATGGCCTGGTAGCCGGTTTCATCATGGATGGCGCTGACTTGAATGTAGTTCTTTCTATCGTCATCTAGTACAGAAAAGAGTTTAAAATCCCGTATTACTTTTGGCGATAAATATTGGCTGATGAAGCTTTCATCTTTGAAGTTATGCATGGCAAAGTGAAGCGTGTCTAACCAATCACTACCTGCAATTTCAGGAAACCATTCTTTATCTTCTTCGGTAGGATGCTCACAGATACGGCGAATATCTTGGAACATGGCAAAGCCAAGTGCGTAAGGGTTGATACCACTGTAGTAGCGGCTGTTATATTCTGGTTGAGCCACGACACTGGTATGACTATGTAGGAATTCTAAAATGAAAGAATCCGTCACCACACCTTCATCATATAAGTGATTCAAAATAGTGTAATGCCAAAATGTTGCCCAACCTTCGTTCATGACTTGGGTTTGTTTTTGTGGGTAAAAATATTGGCTTACTTTTCGGACAATTCGTACGATTTCTCGTTGCCAAGGCTCTAGCAGCGGCGCGTGTTTTTCAATGAAATACAGTAAGTTTTCTTGAGGTTCACTTGGAAAACGGGTGGTTTCATGTTGTTCATCGTGATCGGATTTCGGCACGGTACGCCATAACTCGTTGACTTGTGATTGCAGGTAAGCCTCGCGTGATTCTTGGCGAGCTTTTTCCTCTAGAATGGAAATCTTTTCAGGGCGCTTGTAGCGGTCGACTCCATAGTTCATCAATGCGTGACAAGAGTCGAGTATCTTCTCAACTTCACTAATGCCATATTTTTCTTCACATTCAGTGATATAAGTACGAGCAAACAGTAGGTAGTCAATGATCGAGCTTGCATCGGTCCACGATTGAAATAAATAATTACCTTTAAAGAATGAATTATGGCCATAACTCGCGTGTGCCATCACTAGCGCTTGCATAGTAATGGTGTTTTCTTCCATAAGATAAGCAATACATGGATCGGAATTGATGACAATTTCATAGGCAAGTCCCATGTGGCCATGCTTATAGTTTTGCTCAGTTTGAATAAAACGTTTACCAAAAGACCAATGATTATAATTGATTGGCATTCCCACGCTGGAGTAAGCATCCATCATTTGTTCTGCGGTGATCACTTCAATTTGGTTTGGATAGGTATCAAGGCGATAGTGCTCCGCCACACGTTTGATTTCTGTATGGTAGAGATCTAATAAATCGAATGTCCAATCTGGGCCGGTTGGTAATGGGAACCCCGGATGTGCATTTTGTTTTTCTAGTGTTTGTTGTGTTTTGCTCACCATAATGCATCCCCTTAAGATTGAGTTTGCTTTTGAAATAACTCGCGGAAAATTGGGAAAATATCGTCAACCGATTGAATGTTCTTCATGGCAAAATTATCAAAAGCTTCGCCAATTTTTTCATATTCATTCCATAACGTTTGATGCGCCCGTTTGGTGATTTCAATATAAGAATAGTATTGGCAGTAGGGCAGCAATTGTTTAAGGAGTAACTCTTTACAGCGCGGCGAATCATCAGCCCAGTTATCGCCATCGGAAGCCTGCGCCGCATAGATGTTCCATTCATTCGTTGGGTAGCGATCTTTAACGATGTCACTCATTAATTTTAGTGCACTGGAAACAATGGTGCCGCCGGTTTCTTGAGAGTAGAAGAACTCATGCTCGTCGACTTCTTTGGCTTGAGTGTGATGGCGAATAAACACGACTTCCACGTTTTCATAGGTACGAGTTAAGAAAAGATAGAGCAAAACATAAAAGCGTTTCGCAATATCTTTGGTGGCTTGATCCATTGAACCTGAAACGTCCATTAAGCAAAACATCACCGCTTGGCTTGATTGAATTGGTCTACGCTCATAATTTTTATAGCGCAAATCGAAGGTATCAATAAAAGGAACGCTGGCGATTTTTTCTCGCAGTTCCGCTATTTCACTTTTTATTCGCGTCTCTTCTAATGGTTGAGCAGGCTCACTCATCATAACGTCATCTAGCATGCTTTCTAATTCGCGAATTTGACGGCGTTTAGAGGCGGTCATCGCAGTACGTCTTGCGAGTGATTGTTGCAATGAACGGACAATCGCAATATTGGAAGGGATCCCTGCGGTTTGATAACCAGAGCGATGGGTTTTCCATTCGGTGATTTTATTGACTTGGTTTTTTCTTAAATTGGGTAGCTCAAGATCTTCGAACAAGATATCGAGATATTCATCTTTGGATATTTGAAAAATGAAATCGTCTTGACCTTCACCATCATTACTGGCGTCACCTTGCCCTGAACCACCTGCTGGTGGACGATCAATACGGTCACCAGTAATAAATTGGTCGTTACCTGGATGAACACGTTCTTTGGTGCCGCCTTTGCCTTGATGGAAGGAAGGTTCGCTGATGTCGTGGTTCGGAATAGACACATCCTCACCGGTTTCAGTATTGGTGATAGAGCGTTTCTTGACCGCCTCAGCAACGGACTTTTTGATTTGCTCTTTGTTACGGCGAATAAAGCGCTGCCGATTGACAGTGCTTTTATTTTTACCGTTTAAACGTCGATCAATAAACTGTGACATAGTGCCTCCCCCAAGCAGTGTCCTCAACATGTTGAATAGCGAAGTAGGGCTAACTTGACCTTGTGATAGTACAAGTTAGCCAATGCTAAATGCTGGTTCAGTTATGAGGACTTACGCACGCGTAAATACCACTCAGCCAGTAAACGAACTTGTTTTTTGGTGTAGCCTTTCTCCATCATACGGGCAACAAAGTTGTCGTGTTTTTTCTGATCATCACTGGATGTTTTCGCATTGAATGAAATGACAGGAAGGAGTTCTTCAGTATTCGAGAACATTTTCTTCTCAATCACAGTGCGCAGTTTTTCATAGCTGGTCCAAACTGGGTTTTGGCCGTTATTATTGGCGCGAGCACGTAAAACAAAATTAACGATTTCATTACGGAAATCTTTTGGATTACTAATACCGGCGGTTTTTTCTATTTTTTCTAACTCATCGTTTAGTGCAGAACGGTCAAATAACTGTCCAGTTTCAGGATCTCGATATTCTTGGTCTTGAATCCAAAAGTCGGCATAGGTGACATAACGGTCAAAGATGTTTTGTCCGTATTCCGAGTAGGACTCTAAATAAGCGGTTTGAATTTCTTTACCAATGAACTCGACATATTTAGGGACTAGGTAGCCTTTTAAGAATTCAAGGTAACGATCCGCGGTTTCTTGCGGGAATTGTTCGCGTTCGACTTGTTGCTCGATGACATAGAATAAGTGAACGGGGTTGGCGGCGACTTCCGTTTGGTCGAAGTTAAACACGCGCGATAAAATTTTAAATGCAAAACGTGTCGATAGTCCAGACATGCCTTCGTCTACACCCGCATAGTCACGGTATTCTTGGTAGCTCTTAGCTTTTGGATCGGTGTCTTTGAGGGTTTCACCGTCATAGACACGCATTTTGGAGAATACCGATGAGTTCTCTGGTTCTTTCAGACGAGACAGAATACTGAATTGCGACAATATCTCTAGGGTACTTGGTGAGCATGGCGCTTGTGATAGCTCACTATTGAGTAGTAATTTTTTATAGATTTTCATCTCTTCAGACACACGTAAACAGTACGGTACTTTGACAATATAAACCCGGTCGAGGAAAGCTTCATTGTTTTTATTATTACGGAAGGTTGTCCACTCGGATTCATTGGAGTGAGCGAGGATCATACCGTCAAATGGCAGTGCAGATAGTCCCTCAGTACCGTTATAGTTACCTTCCTGTGTCGCCGTCAGTAGGGGGTGCAAGACTTTAATCGGCGCTTTGAACATCTCCACAAATTCCATTATCCCTTGGTTCGCTTTACAAAGTGCGCCTGAATAGCTGTAGGCATCAGGATCATCTTGTGAATAATGTTCTAATTTACGAATGTCGACCTTACCAACTAGTGATGAAATGTCTTGGTTGTTCTCATCACCTGGTTCAGTTTTAGCAATCGCGACTTGATTCAAAATAGAAGGGCGAACCTTAACTACTTTAAACTTGGTGATGTCGCCTCCGAACTCTTGTAAGCGTTTTGCTGCCCAAGGTGACATGATTGAACGTAAGTAGCGTTGATCGATGCCGTATTCGCTTTTTAGCAGCTCTCCGTCCTCATCGACATTAAATAAGCAGAATGGATGATCGTTAACTGGGCTACGAACGCCATTGGCAGAAAGGACATAAATTGGCATTTGCTGCATTAATGCTTTTAGTTTTTCGGCTAACGAAGATTTACCGCCGCCCACTGGGCCGAGTAAGTAGAGAATTTGCTTACGTTCTTCCAAGCCTTGTGCGGCATGTTTAAGGTAAGAAACAATCTGTTCAATCGCTTCTTCCATACCGTAAAAATGCTCGAATGTTTTATAACGAGAAATGACGCGGTTGGAAAAAATTCGGCTTAATCTTGGGTCTTTCGAAGTGTCAATAATCTCTGGCTCACCTATCGCGAGTAGCAGCCGCTCTGCGGCATTCGCATAAGCACTTTTGTCCTTTTGGCACAACGAAAGGAAGTCTTGGAGAGAAAGTTCTTCATCTTTAGAAGCTTCATAGCGTGATTGGTAGTGGTCAAAAATACTCATAGCGAATCCCCTTGAATATATTGAATGGCGAAATGTACACACCCTATTATTAAGACTAGACTCGATTTTTTATTCTGCTTAATAATTATACCCAAGTGACGTCAAGATGCAGAATTCAGAGCTATCATCCAAACCTTTAGGCAAGGAAGATTGGCGAAGGAATGAGGTACCTTTCAAACCAATCTTATATAACCTTATTTGTGTAAGCATTTGCGGTTTATCACGCATAGGAGAAGGCAAGAATAGGAGAGGGGAATTCACAAAAAGAAAAGGCAATATCCGAAAATATCGCCTTTAGTACATCGTTATAATGTATAAGAAATTATGCGTTAAAGATTTGGGTAAGCTCTGTCGCCGATAGGTGGTATTGACGAGGGCAGTTACGCCATGTGCTAATCATGCGGCGATATTTGTCTAACATCGGCATTTGAGCATTGAAGTAGTGATCGCTTTTATCAAACTGAGGGTACATGCCTTCAGAATCCGTTAGGAAGCGAACATAGTTTACTGCTTGATGTTCAGTGGCAATATCGAAGCCTAAGAATTGTAAACGGCGTTGGTCGACGTTGGCTTTATCTGCATCAGAAAGCATGTTATTTGACTCTTGCATTGCGTGATACATTTCCATGATATCGATAATTTCGCGGCAATCTTCTTCTTCCATACAACCAAAATTTTTATTCAACTCACGCATTTGTAAGCCGTAGCCACGCTCTACGATAGTTTGTAGACGTTTATATTTTTCTGCGTTATTTGGCTCTAGTTGCGCCATTAGATTGTATTGGTTTGATAAGATCAAACGTTGTGCGTTAGTCATTTCCATGGTGAACCTCGATAAATTGAATTGAATTCGTTTCGCTTACTTTTCGTTTAGCTTGTTTATAGCGTGATAAATGGAGAATACTTAAAACATCACGTTATCGTTGTATTTGCTGAGTATTGAGACTACCTTTTCCATGGTTTCTTTTGATGGTGGCTCCACACCTTCAAGTGGGTAGTCATGACCTAGCGCTTCCCATTTGTGTGCACCGAGTTTGTGGTAAGGAAGAAGCTCGACTTTTTCAATGTTGTCCATGTCTCGAATGAACTCACCTAGTAGCTCTGCGGCTTCAAGGTCATCGGTATAACCAGGAACAACAACGTAGCGTAACCAGGTCTTTTTACCTATCTTATGTAAGTAACGAGCAAAATCTAACGTTCTGCGGTTGGAAACACCAATAAAGTCGTGATGTATTTCATCTTTCATGTGTTTGATATCGAGCATGACGAGATCCGTGGCTTCTAATACTTCATCGATCACTTCAGTATGCTTTCGGACATAGCCATTGGTATCAAGACAAGTGTGTATGCCTTCGGCTTGAGCTGCTCGGAATAAATCTCGGACGAATTCTGGCTGTAACATTGCTTCGCCACCAGAGCAGGTAATACCGCCGCCAGAAGCACTCATAAAATGGCGGTAAGACTTTGCTTCAGTAATAATCTCTTCTACTGTCACTTCTTTTCCTGCATTGGTATCCCATGTATCGCGATTGTGGCAATACATACAACGCATCAAGCAGCCTTGCATAAAGACGATAAAACGAATACCAGGGCCATCGACGGTGCCACAAGATTCATAAGAGTGAATACGACCAGTTGTAGACATAGGAGAATTCCTTTGCTGTGTAATGTGTTTATTTTATTACAAAAGTTAGGATTAACCTAGTTTCAGTATGGTTAATACACCAGTTTTTTATATGAAAATCATCACAGCAAAAAAAGCCCCACTCAAACAGAGCGGGGCTAAAGTTTTACTGTTTAATCATAAGTTTATTTGTAGCCAAACTTATAGAGACTCAGTAAAAGTACGTGCGATAACGTCTTGTTGCTGCTCTGTAGTAAGAGAGTTGAATCGTACAGCGTAACCTGATACACGGATCGTTAGCTGAGGATATTTCTCAGGATGCTTAACGGCGTCTTCTAGAGTTTCACGGTTAAGAACGTTCACGTTTAGGTGTTGCCCACCTTCAACACCTGCTTCATGGTGGAAGTAACCATCCATTAGGCCAGCAAGGTTCGCTTTCTTCTGGTCGTCAGACTTACCTAGTGCGTTAGGGACGATAGAGAAGGTGTAAGAAATACCATCTTGTGCATCTGCAAATGGTAGTTTTGCGACTGAAGTTAGGGAGGCTACCGCACCTTTCTCATCGCGACCGTGCATTGGGTTAGCACCTGGAGCGAATGGAGTGCCAGCACGACGGCCATCAGGAGTGTTACCCGTTTTCTTACCGTATACCACGTTTGACGTGATAGTAAGGATTGATTGAGTAGGAATAGCATCACGGTAAGTCTTAAGCTTACGGATTTTACCCATGAATACAGAAACAAGCTCACATGCAATGTCATCAACGCGTGAGTCGTTGTTACCAAATTTAGGGTAGTCACCTTCGATTTCGAAATCGATCGCTAGACCGTCTTCGTCACGGATTGGCTTAACTTTTGCGTATTTGATTGCAGATAGTGAGTCAGCTGCAACCGATAGACCAGCAATACCGCAAGCCATTGTACGACGAACGTCACGGTCATGAAGAGCCATTAAAGACGCTTCGTAGCTGTATTTGTCGTGCATATAGTGGATAGAGTTCAACGCGGTTACGTATTGTTTTGCTAACCAATCCATGAAGTGGTCCATTTTGTCCCACAATTCGTTGTAATCTAAGTATTCACTTTCGATTTTGTCCATTTTTGGACCAACTTGGATTTTCAACTTCTCATCCACACCACCGTTGATGGTGTAAAGCATGGTTTTTGCTAAGTTAGCACGAGCACCGAAGAACTGCATTTGTTTACCAACTACCATTGGAGATACACAACAAGCGATTGCGTAGTCGTCCGATTGTAGGTCAGGGCGCATTAGATCATCATTTTCGTACTGGATAGAAGAAGTATCGATAGACACTTTCGCACAGAAGTGTTTAAAGCCAGCAGGTAGTTGCTCAGACCAAAGAACCGTGATGTTTGGTTCTGGGCTTGGACCCATAGTGTATAGGCTGTTTAGGAAACGGAAGTTTGTACGTGTTACTAGTGTACGTCCGTCAAGGCCCATACCACCCATTGATTCTGTTGCCCAGATTGGGTCACCAGAGAACAACTCGTCGTATTCAGGAGTACGTAGGAAACGAACCATACGTAGCTTCATTACGAAGTGATCAATCATTTCTTGAGCTTGTTCTTCAGTGATGCGACCTGCAGCGATATCACGTTCGATGAATATATCTAAGAAAGTAGAAGTGCGGCCAAGAGACATTGCAGCGCCGTTTTGAGATTTAACCGCTGCTAGATAACCGAAGTAAGTCCATTGGATAGCTTCTTGTGCTGTTTCAGCAGGACGAGAGATATCACAACCGTATTTAGCCGCCATTTCTTTTATTTGGCCTAGTGCACGGTGTTGCTCTGCAATTTCTTCACGAAGTTGCATTGTTGCTGTTAGGTCTTCGCCATTTTCGAAACGTTCTTGTAGAGACGTGAATTGAGCGAATTTGTCTTTCATCAAGTAGTCGATACCATATAGCGCTACGCGACGGTAGTCACCAATGATACGTCCACGGCCGTAAGCATCAGGAAGACCTGTTAATACGCCAGATTTACGACATTTCATGATGTCAGGAGTATAGATGTCGAAAACACCTTGGTTGTGTGTTTTACGTAGTTCTGTGTAGATCTTAGAAACTTGTGGGTCTAAAGTCCGACCGTAAGCTTTACAAGAACCCTCAACCATACGGATACCACCGTTAGGGATGATGGCACGTTTAAGCGGTGCTTCAGTTTGAAGACCAACAATCGTTTCAAGATCTTTGTTGATGTAACCTGCATCGTGAGCAGTGATGGTAGAAATAACAGAAGTGTCAAAATCTAGAGGAGCAAGAGTTTTGTTCTCAATTTTGATACCTTCCATTACTTGAGCCCAAAGCTTGTTAGTTGCTTCAGTACCCTCAGAAACTAGGAAAGATTCATCACCTTCATACGGTGTGTAGTTCTTTTGAATGAAATCACGAACGTTTACCTCATTTTGCCAATCACCGTTAGCAAAACCTTCCCAAGCTTTAGCAAATTGCTCTGCCATGACATACCTACCTTTTTAGTAGAAAAAATACGCACTGTTGTGAGTTGCTAATGGATTAACTGCTCACGGCCCGAAGGTTCCAGTGCACTCTGATTAATAATACTGATGGGCTAGTGTTTAACCCATTAGTATTAGTGCTTAGCGGGGTGTCTTGTGATGTGGTAGAACGCTAAACACACTAAATACCTATTTATAACCCTGATCTCTTGCTGCAAATTCTGACTAATATAAGGCTAGTTTATTCCTAAACATCTGCATGAGAATTTCTGGGGAAGTTTCAATTTATCATCAAACTGTTTCATAGATATTTATTATGTAGAAAACTTAACAATACATTCTCTCTGGAGTGTTGATCTCGATCACTTTATGTCAACAATATCGATAAATTTAAAAAATATTTTATAAATTATACAAGATTTGTTGAGTTATTTATCAGCTTCACGAAGGGAACTAAAGGTGTTATACGATAAGTTGCTTTTTTGTTGATATTTTAATCAATTGGTAGGATGGCGAGTATATTTACTTGATGTAAGTGGAAATGCCTATATCATGCATAAAAATTCAAAATAAACATCTATAATAAAACTTTTAAGCAATTCGCTTTGTTTGCAAGCCTTAATCAGTGGTGTTAGGTTATTTTTAGCATCAGGAAGATGTGTATCAATAATAAGGGAGTAATAGCGCATGACGGATGTACCCGCGCTAAATATCAAAGACTTACACAAGACCTTTGGCCACAATGAAGTCCTTAAAGGCATTTCATTGTCGGCAAACAAGGGGGATGTGATCTCTATCATCGGATCGTCAGGATCGGGTAAGAGTACTTTTCTTCGTTGTATCAACTTGTTAGAGACACCTACTTCGGGTGAGGTTTGGGTGAGTGGCGAATTGATTCAAATGAAAAGCAATCGAAAAAATGACGTTTCACCTGCCAACGATAAACAAGTTCAAAGAATTCGCTCACGTCTTGCTATGGTCTTCCAAGGTTTTAACCTGTGGTCACATTTAACTGTGCTAGAAAATGTGATCGAAGCTCCAGTTCACGTATTAGGCGTCCCAAAAGCTCAAGCGATTGAAAATGCAGAATTGCTGCTTAAAAAAGTGGGCTTGTATGATCGTAAAGATTATTACCCAGGGCATCTTTCTGGTGGTCAACAACAACGTGCCGCGATAGCCAGAGCATTAGCCGTTGATCCTGAAGTCATGTTATTTGATGAACCAACTTCGGCACTTGACCCTGAATTGGTCGGTGAAGTGTTGGGGGTAATGCGAGATTTGGCTGAAGAGGGGCGCACTATGCTGGTAGTGACTCACGAAATGGCTTTTGCTCGTGATGTATCAAGCCATGTGATGTTTCTTCACCAAGGAAAGGTGGAAGAACAAGGTGCTCCTGAAAAACTGTTTAATAATCCTGAATCGGAACGCTTTAAGCAGTTTATATCTTCGGTTTACTAGTTCCATTAAAAGAATTCAGCAACAGACCTAACTTGGTAACAGATTCAGTTTTGTAACCGGTTCATTGGTCAGTACGCTGATATGAACTTTATACCCTCACATTTCACTTAAAAAACGTTTAAGGGTATGAAGTAAATGATAAAACATACAACATAACAAAAGTCATAATCACAGGAGTATGGATATGAAAAAGTGGTTTTTAGCAGCAACAATTGCGGCTACAGCTTTATCTGGAGTGGCACAAGCCAAGGATTGGAAAACCGTGCGCTTTGCAACTGAAGGCGCTTACCCTCCGTTTAATTATACGCAAGCCGATGGCACGCTAGCTGGCTTCGATATAGATCTGGCTAACGCTCTATGTAAAGAGATGGAAGCGAAGTGTCAAATCATTGCTCAAGATTGGGATGGTATTATTCCTGCTCTGCTTGCTCGTAAGTACGATGCGATTATTGCTGGCATGTCGATTACCGAAGAACGTAAAAAGAAAGTTGCCTTTACTCATAAATACGCTTTGATCCCGAATAAATTTATTGCCAAAAAAGGCGCAAATATTCAGTTCACCAAAGAAGGATTAAAAGGCGTGAAAATTGGTGTTCAGCGCTCAACGACTCATGACCAATACATTGAAGATAACTACAAAGGTATCGTGGATGTTTCACGTTATGGTACTTTTGATGAAGCTTACCTTGATCTAGAAGGCGGACGTATCGATGCTGTATTTGGTGATGCGTCAGCTCTGAAAAGTGGCATGTTAGATAAGAAAGACGGCTATGAATTCACGGGGCCATCACTAACGGATGAAAAATGGTTCGGTGATGGTTTTGGTATCGCCGTTCGTAAGCAAGATAAAGATCTCGCTGAACAGATAAACAAAGCCATTGATTCATTACGCGAAAAAGGTATTTATCAGGAAATCGCTGCTAAGTACTTTGCGTATGATGTATACGGTGAATAATCCGCTTTAATATTATAGAGGCAGTACCAGCTTAAACTGGCTGCCTCTCACAAAATTAGACCTTTATGATGTTAGATTTTTTACAAGGTTATGAACAAACCATTTTACAGGGCGCTTTGGTTACGATTGAAGTCGCGTTGTTATCTTTGGTTGTAGCAGTATTGCTTGGCATTTTAGGGGCATTGGCAAAACTTTCTCCTTATCGCTGGGCTCGCGTGATCGCGACCACCTATACCACCATTATTCGTGGCATTCCTGATCTCGTATTGATGATGCTTATTTTCTTCGGTGGTCAGATTTTATTAAACAATTCTCTCTACTCACTGAATGAGCAAATTAATAGCTGGATGATTAGTTATAATGAAAATCATGAGTGGACGGCTTATCTTCCTGACTATATTGATGTCAGCCCATTTACGGCAGGTGTACTGACTATTGGTTTTATCTTTGGCGCTTATATGGCAGAGACTTTCCGTGGTGCAATCATGGCGGTTGATAAAGGGGAGTTAGAAGCGGCTAAAGCCTATGGTATGAGTAATGTGATGTCTTTTCGCCGTATTTTATTACCGCAGATGGTTCGTCATGCCATTCCGGGGTTTGGTAATAATTGGCTGGTTCTACTTAAGACCACAGCGTTGGTGTCTATTATTGGACTAGATGACATGGTACGCGTTGGGGCACTGGCAGCCGGCTCGACCAAGATGCCATTTACCTTCTACATGACGGTATCAGTTATCTTCTTATTTTTTACTAGTGTTTCTATTGGCCTACTTAGGTTGTTAGAGCGTAAATACACATTACATACGAGGTAAGCATGGATTTTTCAGTCATCATTGACAGCTTGCCTTTATATTTTGAAGGCTTATGGACCACGTTTTGGTTGGTCGGTTTAGCATTAATTATTGGGCTAGTGATTGCGATTCCTGCCGGTATTGCTCGAACAAGCAAAAATTATTTTATTAACTTTCCGGTATGGTGTTATAGCTACTTTTTCCGAGGCACGCCGTTACTGGTTCAGCTGTACTTGATCTACTACGGTAGCAACCAGTTTATGCAAGTGCGAGATACGTTGTGGGAGCATGCTTGGTTTTGTGCTCTAGTGGCTTTTGTACTGAACACTGGAGCATATACCGCAGAGATTTTTGCTGGTGCTATTAAAGGGCTTGATAAAGGCGAGATTGAAGCGGGGAAAGCTTACGGTATGTCTACATGGAAGATATATCGCCGTATTATTTTGCCAAGTGCATTGCGTCGCGCGCTACCTGCTTATAGCAATGAAGTTATCTTTATGCTGCATGGTTCTGCGGTGGCCGGTATCGTTACGGTCATGGATATCACAGGCGTGGCACGCTTGGTGAACTCACGTACTTACGCACCGTTTGAAGCATTCTTTACTGCGGGGATTTTCTACATGATTTTAAGTATGTCGATTATCTATGCTTTCAAGGTAACGGAAAAACGACTATTGGCTTATGCAAGACCATTAAGTTAACAGGTCACTGCATTGCGATAAAATAAAACGCCGTTAGTTCGCCACTAGCGGCGTTTTATTTATGTGGGATTATTTGAACTCAGACCAAATAGGCGCGTGATCGGAAGGCTTCTCAATGCCACGCAATTCGTAATCAATGCCCGCATCAATACATTTAGCCGCAAGAGATGGTGTCGCTAAAATCACATCAATGCGTAGGCCGCGATTATCATCAAAGCCACGAGAGCGATAATCAAACCACGAGAACTGATTATCGACAGTTGGGTGAAGATTACGGAAGGTATCCTCAAAGCCCCAATCAAGCAGAGTTTTTAACCATTGACGTTCTTCTGGTTGGAATGAACATTTACCGGTTTTTAGCCAGCGTTTTGCGTTTGGTTCACCGATGCCAATATCTAAATCAATTGGACTAATATTAATATCGCCCATCACAATCACTTGCTCATCGTTGTGGTGATGAGTGTTCAGGTGCGTCATAAGATCTTTATAAAACTGGCGCTTGTATGGGAATTTGGTTTCATGGTTAATGTTGTCACCTTGTGGGAAGTAACCATTCATCACCGTCGTTTTCTGGCCGCTTTCATCTTCAAATGTCGCCATGATCATACGCTTTTGATGTTCTTCGGTATCAGTTGAAAACCCTTTTTGTACCGAGATAGGCTCTTGCTTACATAACATGGCAACACCGTAATGGGCTTTTTGACCATGGAAGTATACGTGGTATCCCATGGCTTCTACATCGGCAAGTGGGAAAGCTTCATCATGCACTTTGATTTCTTGTAGGCCAATCACATCTGGTTGATGCTTATCGATAATGGCTTGTAGTTGATGAAGTCGCGCGCGTAGGCCGTTTATATTAAAAGAGATCACTTTCATTGGAATTCACTTTCCTTATTTGAGTTTGTGCCATCTTAATGGCTTAGCTCTAAAAGTAAAAGTGGCGACACTGAGAATAATCAGAGTCGCCACTTAGATGATGATTTGTTCGGCACTAGTGATTAGCTTTAGTGAGACTAGTGCTAACAAAGATGTTACTCGTAAAACCAGTAACCTTTATTAATCAACTCAGTTAATAGAGTGATTGCCGCAGGGATGCTAGTCAGGGATGATAAGGTTTGTGCTTCAATATCATCATAATCACATAAAATGCTAGCTAAAGGCTCTAACCCGGCTTCAAGCTCAAATACTTCACCATTGATGAATAAAGTATTTGGGTTGGTCTCATGGTAGTTCGCACGTAGGCCAGCCACTTTATATAACGGCTGTTCTGTTTGGATGCACTGCATCACATCATCCATAGTGAGAGGTTCTTCCGGTACGATGATGTTTAGCTGATGACGTGATTGACTCAACATACAACCTAAGAAATCTTCAATTCTAGCGGGGTCTTCAAAGGCTTTTTTCAACATGCTAATGAGTAACTGCGTGTCGGTCGTTTGTATCATACCGGAACCCGATTGCGTTTTTTGCTCTGGGTTGTGTAAGTGAACATCGCCAATATCGTGCGCTAAAATGTAATCGGCAAAGTTACTTAATAGCTCTTGCTCTTTTGGTGAGCGGAAGCCAACAGAGTAGCTCATTGATGGCTCTAGTGCATAGCCATCGTGTGGGAAGCCAGGTGGAATATATATGATGTCGCCCGGTTCGAGTACCTCATCAATAATCGCATCAAAACCTTTTATTTGGCGTAGAGCTTGTCCTTGGATGACTTCTTCATATTGGCCTTTATCTTTCGCACCGACACGCCAGTGACGCTTACCTAAGCCTTGGCAGATAAAAACATCATACTGATCAATATGAGGGCCTACGCCGCCATTTTCTACCGCAAAACTAATCATGACATCATCAAATAACCAACCCGGCATCGCTTTGAATGGTTCAACTAATTGAGCCGCTTCTGGGTGCCAATGGTTTGCCGCTTGTACGATCAAAGACCAATGGCTCTCAGGGAGTTGGGCGAACTTATCTTCATCAAACGGCCCATGTTCAGCGGCCCATTGTTTGTTTTTGTTAGATACAAAACGGGAATCAATAACTTCTTCCATAGAAAGCCCGGCTAGTTCGTCAGGCGTTAGCGGATCGACGAAGCCATTTTCTGGAGAGTCGGTAAATAGGCCACCTTTAATGATGGTTGGTTTTTTTTGCCAATACTTGGCTAAGAATTCTTCTAGAGAAAAAGAAAGTTGATACATGAGGTGCCTACAAGTTGTATTGAAACGAAACAGGGCGAAGAGTGTAACAGAAAGCACAGATTAAAGGGAAATGTAGAGGATAAGGGGGAGAGTGGATAGCAAAAGAAAAGGGCCAGCCGGAGCTAACCCTTGAGCTGTCATCCTGAATAACGACGAAGGAGTGTAGTTCAGGATCTCCTAAAGCTATCGACTTCACAGCTTAACGTAGGAGATTCCAAACAGTTCGTTCCTCACTTTTGGAATGACGAATGTTGTTTTTTCGGGTAACGACCTTTGTTTATTTCAACAAATCCGTCAGTTTAACCGCATCACCGATGTAGTTTGCTGGGGTCATTTGTTTTAGGCGTTCTTTCTCATCCTCAGGGATGTCAAGGCCATCAATAAATGCGCGCATGCCTTCGCCATCTACACGCTTACCACGAGTCAATTCTTTTAGTTTCTCGTATGGTTTTTCGATGCCGTAACGACGCATCACTGTTTGTACTGGTTCAGCTAGTACTTCCCAGTTCTTGTCTAGCTCAGCTTCAAGAGCCGCTTGGTTTACTTCAAGCTTGCTGATACCGCGCATCACTGAAGAATAAGCGATCATTGCATAACCAGAACCAACACCTAGGTTACGAAGAACCGTTGAGTCAGTTAGGTCACGCTGCCAGCGAGAGATAGGCAGTTTTTGTGCAAGATGACCAAAAATCGCATTAGCTAAACCTAAGTTACCTTCCGAGTTTTCAAAATCGATAGGGTTCACTTTATGTGGCATGGTTGAAGAGCCAATTTCGCCAGCAATGGTTTTTTGTTTAAAGTGGCCTAATGCAATGTAGCCCCAAATATCACGATCGAAGTCGATTAAGATGGTGTTGAAACGCGCAATCGCATCGAACAATTCTGCAATGTAATCATGTGGCTCGATTTGCGTTGTGTACGGGTTCCAGTCTACGCCAAGTGACTTGGTGATGAACTCTTCACTAAATGCATGCCAATCTAGCTCAGGGTAAGCAGAAAGATGAGCGTTGTAGTTACCGACGGCACCGTTGATTTTTGCTAGGATTTCAACGCTAGCGATTTGCTTGTATTGACGTTCCATACGGTATGCCACGTTTGCCATTTCTTTACCCATAGTCGAAGGTGAAGCTGGTTGGCCGTGGGTACGAGAAAGAAGCGGGATATCACGATACTCAACCGCTAGTGCTTTAATCGCATCAATGATTTCACGAATGGCAGGAAGAATAACCTCATCACGTGCTTCTTTAAGCATAAGCGCGTGAGATGTGTTGTTGATATCTTCAGAAGTACAAGCAAAATGGATGAATTCGCTTACTGCATGCAATTCAGGTAGTGCTTCTACTTTTTCTTTTAGGAAATACTCAACCGCTTTTACATCGTGATTAGTCGTACGTTCAATCGTTTTGATACGATTGGCATCATCTTCGCTGAAGTTCGCCGCAATCTCGTTAAGATATTGGTTCGCTTTGTCACTGAATGCAGGCACTTCTGCAATTGCAGCAGTCTCTGCAAGCTTTTGTAACCAACGAATTTCAACGATAGTACGGTACTTTAGTAGGCCGTACTCGCTGAAGATGCTGCGTAACGCAATCGTTTTACTTCCGTAGCGGCCGTCTACCGGTGAAACAGCAGTCAATGCTGACAGTTCCATGTGTATCTCCTGAATTAAATTGAGTTAGATTGAAATAGGGTAAATAGGTTTAGCATGTCGCTTATTATTAGGTGCGTGTTATTAAGTACGTGCAAGTAAGATTTTAGCTTGTTCAAGCATCTTCTTACGACCAAACAATAAGTGACGACGTTTACCACCAACTTGACGCCATAGCACCGCACAACGTACGCCTGCTAATAATAAGGCGCGAACTTTGTGTTGGTTAGTCGTTTGTTGTAATACGGCTGGTGTGCCAGAAACTTGGATACGCGGACCAACAGGGCTAATCACATCGAGATAAATACTGGCAAGGTTGCTGATCATTTGATCTTCTAGCAAGTCATAATGTTCAGTTTGGCGCTCGATGGTAGTCAAACGATCACCGAGTTGAGACATCGAATCAGGGCGAGCGTTGAGTTTGCGCTCTAATGACATAATGCTAATGATATAGCGGGTTGCTTCGCTGCCTGCTGGAGAGCCATCTATGCCGTTAATTAGGGTTTCAAGCCCCAGCTTAAGGTTTGATTCATCACCAAAGACATCCAGCGTATTACGTGGAGTCATATTGACGATGGTTTTTAACGTTGTTTCAAGAGCCGCAGAATCACAATGCCCGTTTCGCGCGACCTGTTGAACAAGTGCAACCGCTTGGCAGATGCCAGCAAAAGCGATGGTACGGTCATAAAGAGTGTTTGCCACGTTAACTTCTCCTAAAAACAAACTTAATTGATGCTGTTTACTATAAACGAAAGGGCCACGAAGAGCCCTTTAAATGTTAATAATCGATTAGATTCTCGCTTCAATAATACCGCCGCCTAAGCAGACATCTTGCGAGTAGAATACTGCCGACTGCCCCGGAGTCACTGCTACTTGAGGTTCATCGAAAATCACTTTGATATTGTTTTCATCGATAGGCTCAATAATACATGGAATATCTTGCTGGCGATAACGTGTTTTAACCGTACAGCGTAGAGGTTCAGTAATTGTTTGACGATCAACCCAGTGCAATTGCGAAGCAATTAAACCCGTAGATTTTAGAAGTGGATGATCGCCACCTTGTACTGCGATAAGCACATTACGTTTGAGATCTTTTTCAGCGACATACCATGGATCTTCATTACCACCACCACCTTTTTGGCCACCAATATGTAAGCCTTTACGTTGACCTAGGGTATGGTACATCAAGCCTTGGTGTTCGCCGATTACTTTGCCTTCTGGCGTTTCGATTTTACCCGGTTGAGCAGGTAAATAGCGTGATAAGAAATCAGTAAACTTACGCTCACCGATAAAGCAAATGCCGGTTGAATCTTTTTTCTTCGCCGTAATTAAATCTTGCTCTTCCGCAATGCGTCGAACTTCTGGTTTTTCTAAATCACCAACAGGGAATAAGCTCTTAGCCACTTGTTCATGGCTTAGCGTGTATAAGAAATAGCTTTGATCTTTATTGCTATCTAAACCACGAAGCATTTTCGGTAATTCACCCGCTTCGATTTGCTCAGCAGTAGGGAAGGTACGACGAACGTAGTGACCCATTGCGATATAATCTGCATCAAGCACTTCATCAGCAAATTCTAAGAAAGCTTTAAACTTGATTTCTTTGTTACATAGAATATCAGGGTTTGGCGTACGGCCAGCTTTGTATTCCGCTAAGAAATATTCAAAAACATTGTCCCAGTATTCAGATGCAAAGTTAATGGTATGCAGTTCAATGCCTAACTTGTCACACACAGCTTGCGCATCTGCAAGATCTTCTGCTGCCGTACAATATTCTTCGTTATCATCTTCTTCCCAGTTTTTCATGAAAAGCCCTTCAACTTGATAGCCTTGTTGTTGAAGCAAGTAAGCTGAAACGGAAGAATCGACACCACCGGACATTCCGACGATTACTTTTTTATTAGCATTTTCTAGCTTTTGGCTGTTATCTGACATGCAATGAATACCACAAAATTAATCTGGTCCGAATTCTAACAGAAAGTTATCACAGGTGACAGATCCGAGAGGGGGAGAAATAATGCATATTGTACTGTTTGCTTAAACTTTAATAACTTTGTAATTACCAGGCTGTAAATTACCTAAAGACCAATCACCAATTGAGTAACGAATTAGCCTTAATGTTGGAAAACCAATATGCGCCGTCATACGTCTGACTTGTCGATTACGACCTTCAATAATAGTCATTGCTAGCCAGGTTGTTGGAATGTTTGCACGAAAGCGAACTGGGGGATTACGAGGCCATATTTCAGGCTCGGGAATAATTTCCACTTTGGCGGGAAGTGTTATGCCGTCTTTGAGTTCAACACCATGGCGTAACTGTTCTAAATCCTTTTCAGAGGGTGCCCCATCCACTTGCACCCAATACGTTTTTGGCGCTTTGGATGTTGGCTGAGTGATTTTAGCTTGTAGAATACCATCGTTCGTTAGCACCATTAGGCCTTCGCTGTCTCTGTCTAATCTACCGGCGGCATATACATCTTTAATATCAATATAGTCAGCTAGCGTTTTTCGTTTCTCACCGTCAGTAAATTGGCTAAGTGTATCGTATGGCTTATTAAACAAAAGGACGATGCGGTTTTCTGCGGTCACACGCGGTGAGTTGTGAGTTATTTTTTGTTTAGGGCGTTTAGTAAAACGATGTGTTGAGCTGCTTTTTTTTCCTCTTGATTTGGTCGGATCTGTTTGAAACTTACGACTCGATTGTGTCTTTTTAGAGAGAGAGTTTGAGCTCGACATGTTAACTACCTTGCAAAAATGTAAACAAATTAAGAGGCTAAGTTTTAATAACTTTAGAATTGATCTAGTATGGTGCCGCTAAAAGAAGAAGATAATAGACCATTAACTTGAATTTGTTTAATTCATTCTCGAATTTCTTACCCAAAAGAGTTCGGATGGAATGCTAAATAATATCTCTATCATCAAGTTATCGTGAAATGACTTTGACGTGACTTTGAAAGAGTATAAGTGAACGAAAGCAGCTGTGCTAAAAATTATCTGGTATAGCTAATATCTATTATCTACCAACATAGAGAAAGGTCGAATGAGATGACCGTTTTCTTGAGCCACACAGCCAATCTCATCTATTAAGGCTGTTCGAAATATATAGGGAAATTCAATGCCTACCACAGATCAAATGAAAAATAAGCAGCCAACTATTATTTACACTATTACTGATGAAGCACCAGCGCTGGCAACTTACTCACTATTGCCAATCATTCGTGCTTATACCGCTTCTTCAGGTATCAATGTAGACACTCGTGACATTTCATTAGCGGGTCGTATTATTGCGAACTTTCCTGAATACCTAACAGAAGAACAACGAATTGGTGATGCGCTTTCTGAGCTAGGTGACCTGGCTAATACTCCAGATGCAAACATCATTAAACTACCAAACATTTCTGCTTCTATTCCTCAATTACGCGCAGCGATTAAAGAGCTTCAAGCCAAAGGATACGCACTACCTAACTATCCTGATGAGCCAAAAACAGACGAAGAGCGTGCAATTAAAGAAACTTACGATAAGATTAAGGGGAGTGCAGTAAACCCAGTTTTACGTGAAGGTAACTCTGACCGTCGTGCACCACTTTCTGTTAAGAACTACGCGAAGAAAAACCCACATTCAATGGGGGCTTGGGATGCAAACTCAGCATCACATGTTGCGAGTATGTCTGAGCAAGATTTCTACGGTAGCGAAAAATCCGTCACTATTGATGGTGCGCGCAATGTACGTATTGAGCATGTCGATGCGGGTGGTTCAGTTGAAGTGCTTAAAGCGCCATTTGCTCTGTTAGATAAAGAAATTATTGATGCGGCTGTGCTTAATAAAGCTTCTTTAGTTGAATTCTTTGAAAAGCAAATTGATGAGGCTAAAGAACAAGGGATCTTATTATCCTTGCACTTAAAAGCAACCATGATGAAAGTTTCTGATCCAGTTATTTTCGGTTATGCAGTTAAAGTGTTCTATAAAGATGTATTCGATAAATACGGTAACTTGTTTGAAGAGTTAGGCGTTGATGTGAATAATGGCATCGGTGATGTATATAGTAAGATTGAAAACTTACCCACTGATCAAAAACAAGAAATTGAACAAGCATTAGATGCCGTTTATGCCACTCGTCCTTCATTGGCGATGGTGGATTCTGATCGTGGTATCACTAACTTGCATGTACCAAGTGATGTGATTGTTGATGCATCAATGCCAGCAATGTTGCGTTCTTCTGGTAAAATGTGGAATAGCGAAGGTCAGCTGCAAGATACTAAAGCAATGATCCCAGATCGTTCATATGCGGGTGTGTATCAAGCAGTTATCGACTTCTGTAAAAAGAATGGTGCATTTGATCCAACGACTATGGGTAGTGTTCCAAACGTAGGTTTGATGGCACAAAAAGCAGAAGAATACGGTTCACATGATAAAACTTTCGTTGCGAAAAAAGCGGGGGTTGTACGTGTGATTGACGAAAATGATACAGTTCTACTTGAGCAAAATGTTCAAGAAGGCGACTTATTCCGTATGTGTCAGGTTAAAGATGCTCCAATTCAAGACTGGGTGAAACTGGCCGTTACTCGCGCACGTGATGCAGGTGTACCTGCGGTATTCTGGTTAGATGAAAATCGTGCTCATGATGCTGAGTTGATTAAAAAGGTCAATGCTTACTTGCCACAACATGACACTAATGGTCTTGAGATTAAGATTTTAGATCCAGTATCGGCAACCAACTACTCCCTTGATCGTATCAAAGACGGCCTAGATACTATTTCGGTAACAGGTAACGTATTACGTGATTACCTAACGGATTTATTCCCAATTCTTGAACTAGGTACATCAGCGAAAATGTTGTCAATTGTTCCTCTGATGAATGGTGGTGGTTTATTTGAAACGGGCGCGGGCGGCTCGGCTCCTAAGCACGTTCAACAACTTGAAAAAGAAAATCACTTACGCTGGGATTCTTTAGGTGAGTTCCTTGCTTTAGCAGCCTCTCTTGAGCATCTAAGTAGCGTTGCGAATAACCCTAAAGCAAAAGTATTAGCTGAAACGTTAGATAAAGCGACAGGTCAATTCTTAGATGAGAACAAATCACCATCTCGTAAAGTGGGTGAGCTTGATAACCGTGGTAGCCACTTCTACCTAGCGGCATACTGGGCGAAGGCATTGGCTGAACAGTCGAAAGATGCTGATCTTGCTCAGCAGTTTGCACCGATTGCAGCCGAGCTTGCTGAAAAAGAGCAGCAGATTGTAACTGAATTAAATCAGGCACAAGGCGTTGCAGGCGACTTAGGCGGTTATTACTTATTTGATGAAGACAAAGTAGTAACACTAATGCGTCCTAGTGAGACACTAAACCAAGTGCTAAATGCTTTACGCTAAGCTGAAGAGTCTTAAATAAATGATAAAGCGCTCTATATGGGCGCTTTTTTTATGTCTGTTATAACAATCAACATAATTAGGTGATCAATAATTGCGCAGGAAGAATCCTTGAGAATAAGGCATAAATTTTCGATAAGCAGTCGTTCTACAATCAAAACTGATAACGCAGTTATCGAGGCTTTTCACAAGAAAGAATGATCAGATAATTAGTGCGATTGGCATTAGTACATGTAGGGATTAATTTAGCTGCTTACTTTGCTTGGTATTTTAGATTTAAGGGGGAGTGATGCATAAAAAGCCATACAAATTGATAAGGTCATTTGTATGGCTTTATATAGTCTTTATACTTGAATATAGATAACAGAAAAGTCTATAGAAAGGTGTGATATTTAGTTATCGTAATTGGACTATTTTACTTGGTCGCCATCTAGTGGCATGACAAGACTAGCATGAGAGCCTTTAGGGCCTTTTTCAACTTCGTAGGATACTTGTTGTCCTGCTTTTAACGTTCTATACCCGTCCATTTGAATTGTCGAGTAGTGAGCGAAAATATCACCTTCTTCTCCTTCTGGACAAATGAAACCAAATCCTTTGGCATTGTTAAACCATTTAACGGTACCTGTAGCCATGCTTTACATCCCTCATGCTTTTTAACGATATAACGGTTAGTTTTTTAACCACTCTAAGAACACAATTTAGACAATCATGGCTAACAGTCAATAGTTGATGGTGATAATTATCGGTCGAATAACAAAAATAGCGATGTGAGTTTAACTTTTGCTTAACATTGAGTTTTCTCATTTACATCGTTTAATGATAGTTTGAGAGTATATTGCTTTCTTTTTAAGCTGTTAGTCTGCAAGTGTAACGGAATAGCAATCTTTTATTTGCAGGGATACAATTGGTGGATTAGTCTCTAAATAAGAAGGCAGGTTGATAGGTTTGTTTTCTATCAATGTTGGTCATAAAGTAGAATTAAGCATGAATAAGCAATACCAATGGACTTCACCAGATATCGATCTTCTGGAAGATGAGAAGACCAAACTGAAGCCACCGGCGATGTATCATGTGATACTTAATAATGATGATTACACGCCAATGGATTTTGTAATTGAAATACTGAGTCGCTTTTTCTCTATGGATTTGGAGAGTGCGACTCAAGTAATGTTAAAAGTGCATTTTGAGGGAAAAGCAAGTTGCGGCACATTTACGGCTGAAGTTGCTGAAACAAAAGTGATGCAAGTCACCATGTATGCTCGTGAAAATGAACATCCCTTGTTATGTACTATGGAACAGGTGTAGTGCCTTTTATTTTGATTGGTATCACCTAGATGACTTAGGCTTTAGCTGAATATGAACATAGTAATTGTTCTTTGGGGAGGTAGCTATGCTAAATAAAGAACTGGAAATGAGCTTGAATAGCGCATTTATGCGTGCTAGAGAGAAACGTCATGAGTTTATGACTGTTGAGCACCTTTTATTAGCGCTGCTTGATAATGATTCTGCTCATGAGGCTTTATCAGCTTGCCAAGCAGATATTGATACATTACGCCAAGAACTCGATGCTTTTATTGAGCAAACGACCCCTTTGATCCCAACTGTTGATGAAGAACGTGAAACTCAGCCAACATTAAGTTTTCAACGAGTACTGCAACGCGCGGTATTCCATGTTCAATCTTCTGGCCGCAATGAAGTCGCAGGTGCTAACGTACTTGTTGCCATTTTTAGTGAGCAAGAGTCACACGCCGCCTATCTTCTAAAGAAAAATGATGTCAGTCGACTTGATATCGTTAATTTTATTTCACATGGTATTCGCAAATCAGGAGATGACGTTGATGGCAGTCAAAGTGATATCACTGGTGATCAGCCGCAAGAAAATAGTTCTGAAGAGCGTTTAGATAGTTTTGCTACAAATCTTAATGAAGTGGCTAAAAAAGGGCAAATCGATCCGCTCATTGGTCGTGATGTTGAACTTGAGCGCACAATTCAAGTGTTATGTCGTCGTCGTAAGAATAATCCATTACTCGTCGGTGAAGCGGGGGTTGGTAAAACGGCAATAGCTGAAGGGTTAGCGTGGCGTATTGTTGAAGGTAACGTACCTGATGTGATTAAAGACAGTGTGATTTATTCACTTGATATTGGTTCGTTATTAGCAGGCACCAAATATCGCGGTGATTTTGAAAAGCGCTTTAAGACTATTTTGAAGCAATTAGAAAAAGAGAAAGATACCATTCTCTTTATTGATGAAATTCATACTATTATCGGTGCTGGAGCCGCTTCTGGTGGCCAAGTGGATGCAGCGAACCTCATTAAACCATTACTGAGTAACGGTAAATTACGCTGCATTGGTTCAACGACTTATCAAGAATACAGCAGCATTTTTGAGAAAGAGCGTGCGCTGGCTCGACGTTTTCAAAAAATTGATATTTTAGAGCCTTCTATTGACGATACGACGAAAATTCTTATCGGCCTTAAGAGCAAATATGAAGAGCATCATCAGGTTCGTTTTAGCAATAAAGCGTTACGTGCTGCTGTGGAGCTTTCTGCTAAGTACATTAATGAGCGTCATCTGCCAGACAAGGCAATCGATGTTATTGATGAAGCGGGCGCACATTGTCGACTAGCACCTGTGAGTAAACGTAAGAAAACCGTCAATGTTGCTGATATTGAAGCTATCGTAGCCAAGATTGCTCGGATCCCAGAAAAGTCAGTTTCTTCTTCAGACAAAGAAGTATTGTCACGCCTAGATAGCCGACTCAAGCTACTGGTATTTGGACAAGATCCTGCGATTGAAGTGTTATGTGAAGCGATTAAGTTAACTCGTGCCGGTTTAGGCCACGATAATAAACCGGTTGGTTCATTCTTGTTTGCAGGCCCAACAGGGGTAGGTAAAACAGAAGTGACGGTGCAATTATCTAAGCTACTAGGGGTTGAACTACTGCGTTTTGATATGTCGGAATACGGCGAGCGTCATTCTGTGAGTCGTTTGATCGGTGCCCCTCCTGGTTATGTGGGTTATGACCAAGGTGGTTTGTTGACGGATGCGGTGATTAAACACCCTCATTCAGTTGTCCTACTTGATGAAATTGAAAAAGCGCATGGCGATATATTCAACTTGTTATTGCAAGTAATGGATAACGGCACACTGACTGATAACAATGGTCGTAAAGCCGATTTCAGAAATGTTATCTTGGTAATGACAACCAATGCGGGTGTTCAAGAGACTGAGAAACAATCTATGGGCTTGATTCAGCAAGATAATAGTTATGATGCGATGGCTGAAATCAAGAAAGTCTTTACACCAGAGTTTAGAAACCGTTTGGATAATATCATTTGGTTTAATAGCTTGAGTGAAGAGATGATTCATCAGGTAGTGGATAAGTTCATTGTGGAATTACAAGCACAACTAGATGGACGTGGTGTTTCAATGGAAGTGTCGGAAGAGGCTCGTCATTGGTTAGCCAAAAAAGGTTACGATAAAACTATGGGCGCAAGACCTATGGGACGTGTCATTCAAGAGCAATTGAAAAAACCACTGGCAAATGAGTTGTTATTTGGAGTTTTGGTTGATGGCGGAACAGTAAAAGTAGCGCTCAATCACAATGATGAAGAACTGGAATTCACTTATTTAAATCAAGAAGAAGCGGTTCACTAATCTTGTATGAGATGGCGGCTTTAACTTATGAGTGACGTTGAAAGCTCTTACCTAAAAAGGTAGGAGCTTTTTTGTGCTTCCAGCCTTGATAGAGGGGAGGGGAATTGAAGTTATAAAAAACCGAAGCCTAAGCCTCGGTTTTGAAATTAGGTTTAAACGGACGTGATAGCCACTTAAACATTTAATTGATTAACGTGCGCGGAAGACGATACGGCCTTTAGATAAATCGTATGGAGTCATTTCTACAGTCACTTTATCACCCGTTAGGATACGGATGTAGTTTTTACGCATCTTGCCAGAAATGTGTGCCGTTACTACGTGACCATTTTCTAATTCTACGCGGAACATAGTGTTTGGTAATGTGTCAAGGACAGTGCCTTGCATCTCGATTACGTCTTCTTTTGCCATTTAATCCTCTTACCGAAATTTGGCTTATTCTTAACCGCTAGATTGAGCAGTCAATTTAGGGGTAATAATGCTCCAACAATGAATAATTATATGCAGGAGATTAAAGTTGTTGCGTATTCTACCCTTGCCAACGCTGATTTACTAGCTTTTGATGACGTTGAAAGCGAACTTTGTAATTCATCGCTGGGCAATCATCAATTTGATAACCCAAATAAAGCCAGTGTTTATGTATTTGTTCACATTGCTTCAATTGCAATAACACACACAAAGTACCTAGTGATAATGGGTGTTCAGGTTCATAAAAGGTATAAAATGCACTTAGAGAGTTAGGTAGGCAATCTGTTACCGCTACTGCGATGAGCGTACCGTTCTCATAAACATGTAAGAATTGAGGCTGCATCCAATCTGCGAGAATAAAGTTTTCGAAAACATCTTTATTGGCAGGATACATACTGCCACTTTGATGTCTCGCTTCAATATACTTCTCATACAAATCAAACCAATTATCATCTAGTTGCGACTTTAATTGCCATGAAAGTCGCGCTGCTTTATTCAGTAATCGTCGCTGACTCTTTGAATATGTAATATTTGGGATTGAGACTCGAATGGGTTGGCAGGCCTGACAAGCATCGCAATGAGGTCGATAGATCATATTGCCACTACGACGAAAGCCATTAGCAAGAAAGAGTTCATATTGACCAGGAGTATGTAACGCTTCATCTAAAATAACCGCGACCCGTTCTTGTTGATTTTCTAAATAGCTACATTGGCTAGAAGGAGTTAAGCCGATCTTTATTTGGTTTGATTCCATCCGTTTATCCTTCTGTGAGCTTAAGTGTACACGGTGTAAAGTTGCTATTTATTGGCTTATTTTGTAATTGCTTTATTAGCGATATGAAGTGAGAACGTGGAACCTCGTTGACGCCTAGCCTTTCCAAGTGAGGATTCATGATCTGACAATCGATCAGTTGACCTCCAACATGAGAAAAGTGATCGCATAGATACCAGAAGGCAACTTTAGATGCATTGCTTTCAATTGAAAACATCGATTCACCACAAAATAGTTGGCCTAATTTAATGCCATATAAACCACCAATCAAAGTGTCATCGCGCCAAACTTCAACAGAATGACAATGACCTAATTTGGCTAATGTAATATAAGCATGAATCATCTCTCGAGTGATCCAGGTTTCTTCGATAGGGCGAGTGCTGGCGCACAGTGTAATTACTTGTTCGGTTGCTTGATTTAAAGTGACGGTTAAATGATTACGACGAAGATGCTTTTTTAGACTTTTAGAGGGAGAGAATTGATTAGGTTCGATCACCGCCCTAGTCGCAGGACTCCACCATAGAATGGGGTCTTGCTGTGAAAACCAAGGGAATATGCCATGCTTATACGCGTTGATAATTCTCTCTGGACTGAGATCGCCGCCGAAAGCTAATAACCCATCCGGCTCAGTGAGTGCCGACTCTACATCAGGAAATGTTTCTTTATAGTCATCTAAGCAAGGTAAGTAGATAGTCACGGCAAGTATTCTATTTATTAATCAACTCTTGAGATGATAGCAAGATTTACACTAGCACTAAATCTTGTTTTTCGTTAATCTCAAATGCATTAATAGCTTTTAGCAAGGAATATGAAAACCAATGGAAAGCCTTACTCTTCAACCTATCTCGAAAATCTCCGGTGAAATTAACCTTCCGGGGTCAAAAAGTGTTTCAAACCGGGCTTTATTATTGGCCGCTTTGGCGACTGGCACGACGCGCTTAACTAATCTTTTAGATAGTGATGATATTCGACACATGTTGAACGCTCTGACCAAACTAGGCGTCGCATTCCAATTGTCCGAAGATAAAACCGTGTGCGAAGTGCAAGGTATCGGTGGTGCTTTTGATATAGACACTTCTACTCCTCTTGAATTGTTTCTCGGCAATGCAGGTACAGCAATGCGACCTCTCGCAGCGGCTTTGTGCCTAGGAAAAGGGGAGTTTGTATTAACCGGTGAACCACGGATGAAAGAGCGTCCAATTGGTCACTTAGTTGATGCGTTGCAGCAAGCCGGAGCCTCGATTGAGTATTTAGAAAATGAAAATTATCCACCAATCAAAATAACTGGCACAGGGTTGAAGTCTGGTTCAGTGACAATTGATGGTTCTATATCAAGCCAATTTCTAACCGCTTTCCTCATGTCTGCGCCGCTTGCTGAGGGGGATATTACCATTCACATTGAAGGTGAATTGGTTTCTAAGCCATATATAGATATTACCTTAGACATCATGGCTAAGTTTGGTGTTAATGTAATCAATGATAATTACCAAACATTTACCATTCTTGCAGGTCAAACTTATCAAAGCCCAGGTCAATTCTTGGTTGAAGGCGATGCGTCTTCGGCTTCTTACTTCCTCGCCGCAGCGGCAATTAAAGGCGGAGAAATTAAAGTAACCGGCATTGGTAAAAACAGTATTCAAGGTGATATTCAATTTGCAGACGCACTGGAAAAAATGGGCGCAGAAATTGAGTGGGGCGAGGATTATGTTCTTTGCCGAAAAGGGCAATTGAATGCGATCGATATGGATTTTAACCATATTCCAGATGCCGCGATGACGATTGCAACGGCGGCGTTATTCGCCAAAGGCACTACCTCGATTCGTAATGTATATAATTGGCGAGTAAAAGAAACTGACCGTTTATCTGCGATGGCAACAGAATTAAGAAAAGTTGGCGCAGAAGTAGAGGAAGGTCATGACTACATTACTATTACACCTCCAACACAGCTAAAGCATGCTGCGATAGATACTTATGATGATCACCGCATGGCAATGTGTTTTTCACTTGTGGCGCTAAGTGATACCGCAGTGACGATTAACGATCCAAACTGCACCTCAAAGACTTTCCCTAATTACTTTACAAAGTTTAGCGAATTAAGCCAGTTGGTCTAAAATTAAACATAAGTAGAATATTTATTCGGCCTCACTTAGCGTGGGGCTTTTTTGTATTGGGATAAAATTTCAGTTGCTTTGACTAATCTTGGATATATTGACTAATAATCCATGCATAGACGGTCTAATTTCGCTATAATTTTGCGCTTAAAAACCGTCATGTTTCTTGAGCATAGCTTGCTCACATAGATCCCGGAGAAAATGTATGTCATCTCAAAGCCCGGTTATCACCGTAGATGGGCCAAGCGGCGCAGGTAAAGGTACCTTGTGCATGATGCTTGCGGATAAGTTGAATTACCATCTACTTGATTCAGGCGCAATCTATCGTGTATTGGCTTTAGCCGCTATTCATCATGGTGTGGACACAGAATCAGAAGATGCACTAGTACCACTAGCAAATCACCTTGATGTGCAATTTATTGCGGAAGGTGACTTGGTGCGAGTCATTTTAGAGGGTGAAGACGTATCGAAAGAATTACGTAAAGAAGAAACGGGCACTGCTGCCTCAAAAGTCGCTTCTTTACCTCGAGTGCGTGAAGCATTACTACGTCGCCAGCGTGCATTTAGTGCGGAACCAGGCTTAGTTGCTGACGGTCGAGATATGGGAACGGTTGTTTTCCCGAATGCTGAAGCGAAAATTTTCTTGGATGCAAGTGCCGAAGAAAGAGCACAACGCCGCTTGAACCAGTTGCAACTAAAGGGGTTAAGTGGTAAATTCGACCAACTTTTATGCGATATTCAGGAACGTGACGATCGTGACCGCAACCGTGCTGTTGCTCCTTTACGTCCAGCTGATGATGCATTAGTGATTGATTCTACATCACTTTCTATTGAAGAAGTGGTAGAAGTCGCGCTAGAATTTATAGAATCTAAACTCACTAAGTAATTGTTTGTTTTTAGAACGTCTGGTTTTTAAAAACATCGCTATTTAGTGATAAGGACTGTCGGTCGCAAGGATGATGACTGGCTAATTTATCAACCCCATGCGGTAGGATACCCATGGACGTTTAATTAATTGAAGATCATATATAATGACTGAATCTTTTGCTCAACTCTTTGAAGAGTCGCTAAACGAACTAGAATTCCGCCCAGGTACTATTGTTAAAGGTACTGTTGTTGCTATCGAGAACGGTTTCGTTCTTGTTGACGCAGGCCTAAAATCTGAATCTGCTATTCCAGCTGAACAATTCAAGAACGCTGCTGGCGAACTTGAAGTTGAAGTTGGTGCTGAAGTAGATGTAGCACTTGACGCGGTAGAAGATGGCTTCGGTGAAACTCAACTTTCTCGTGAGAAAGCTAAGCGCCACGAAGCTTGGATCGTACTTGAGAAAGCATGTGAAGAAGCTGAAACTGTTGTTGGTATCATCAACGGTAAAGTTAAAGGCGGTTTCACTGTTGAACTAAACGGTATCCGTGCATTCCTACCTGGTTCTCTAGTAGACGTACGTCCAATTCGTGACACTGCTCACCTAGAAAACAAAGAGCTAGAGTTCAAAGTAATCAAGCTTGATCAGAAACGTAACAACGTTGTTGTTTCTCGTCGTGCTGTTATCGAATCAGAAAACAGTGTTGAGCGTGACGAACTTCTTGAAACTCTACAAGAAGGTACTGAAGTTAAAGGTATCGTTAAGAACCTTACTGACTACGGTGCATTCGTTGACCTTGGCGGTGTAGACGGCCTACTTCACATCACAGATATGGCTTGGAAGCGTGTTAAGCACCCATCTGAGATCGTAAACGTTGGTGACGAAATCCTAGTTAAAGTTCTTAAGTTTGACCGTGAGCGCACTCGTGTTTCTCTAGGTCTTAAGCAACTTGGTGAAGATCCATGGGTAGCAATCGCTAAGCGTTACCCAGAAGGTCACAAACTAACTGGTCGTGTAACTAACCTAACTGATTACGGCTGCTTCGTAGAAATCGAAGAAGGCGTTGAAGGTCTAGTACACGTTTCAGAAATGGATTGGACTAACAAAAATATCCACCCATCTAAAGTGGTTAACGTTGGTGATGAAGTTGAAGTTATGGTTCTTGATATCGACGAAGAACGTCGTCGTATCTCTCTAGGCCTAAAACAATGTAAAGCTAACCCTTGGCAGACTTTCGCTGAAGCGCAAGCTAAAGGCGACAAAGTTACTGGTAAGATCAAGTCTATCACTGACTTTGGTATCTTCATCGGTCTTGACGGTGGTATTGACGGTCTAGTTCACCTATCTGACATTTCTTGGAATGCTCAAGGTGAAGAAGCAGTTCGTGACTACAAGAAAGGCGACGAAATCTCTGCAGTTGTTCTAGCAGTAGACGCTGATCGTGAGCGTATTTCTCTTGGCGTTAAGCAAATGGAAAACGACCCGTTCAACAGCTATGTTGCTGACAACAAGAAAGGTACTCTTGTAAACGGTACTGTAACTGCAGTTGACGCGAAAGGTGCTACAATTGAATTACAAGAAGGTGTTGAAGGTTACATCCGTGCTTCTGAAGCAGCACGTGACCGTATCGAAGATGCATCTCTAGTATTCAGTGTTGGAGACAGCGTTGAAGCGAAATTTACTGGTGTAGACCGTAAGAATCGCGTAATCAACCTATCTATCAAAGCTAAAGATGAAGCTGAAGAGCAAGAAGCAATGGCTACTCTAAACAAAGCTGATGAAGCTGCGTTTGGTAATGCTATGGCTGACGCATTCAAGGCTGCTAAAGGCGAATAATTTTTTGCCTATAGAAGGGGGCCTGAAAGGGCTCCCTTTTTTCGATAAGAAAGAGAAAAGTGAGGGAATCACCTATGACTAAGTCAGAATTAATTGAAAGACTTTGTGCTCAGCAAACCCATTTATCAGCAAAAGAAGTAGAGGATGCCGTAAAAGATATCCTGGAACATATGGCTTCTAAGTTGGAAGAGGGCGATCGTATTGAAATTCGTGGTTTCGGCAGTTTTTCTCTACATTATCGTGAACCACGTATTGGTCGTAACCCCAAGTCAGGTGAAAAAGTGGAACTGGAAGGTAAATACGTTCCTCACTTTAAACCAGGGAAAGAACTACGTGAGCGTGTAAATAGTAGCATTGCGTAAGTGGTGCCGTGTTATGACGTTACATGATTAGAATTTAAAGAAAGCGGCATTCGTTAGATTGCCGTTTTTTTATGGGTAAAATTCAAACGACTGACAATTTAATTAATAATATTTCCATCTTTCAATTAATTGGCAATGGAGTGTCAGGCAAATTTACTGCATAATCAAAGAATCATTTCGCTGTATGGAAAGGTGGTAATTATGAAAATTATAAAAATCATACTGGTTATCGCACTTTTTCTGATTGCTTTAGCGTTAGGCGCACAGAATCAAGAAACAGTGACATTTAATTATCTCATTGCTCAAAACGAACTGCCGCTCTCTTTGTTACTCGGCATCGTTTTTGTGGTTGCTTTTGCGATTGCCTGGTTGATTTTTGGTAGTTTATATCTGAAATCAAAACTCACTGTGCTTCGTTTACGCAAACAATTGAATAAAGCACAGGCACCTTCTGCAAAGTCATCAGAGCAGCTCCCTGAAATTAAAGGCTAGGTTTATTCGTTAATGCTAGAGCTACTCTTTCTGCTATTGCCCATCGCCGCTGCTTATGGCTGGTATATGGGTAATCGTAGTGCTCGACATGATAAGCAAGAACAATCTCATCAGATCTCTAGGCAGTATGTCAGAGGTCTAAACCTCCTATTGTCTGAACAATCAGATCAAGCCGTTGACCACTTTATCGAACTACTTCAAGTTGATGATGAAACGATTGATACTCACTTAGCCTTGGGTAACCTGTTTCGGTCACGTGGTGAAGTCGATCGCGCTATTCGCATACACCAAAACTTAATTTCTCGTGATGGTCTTACGGTTGATCAAAAAAATCTTGCACTGCAACAGTTAGCGAAAGATTATATGGTGTCGGGCTTTTTTGACCGTGCGGAGAAAATCTTTGAACAATTGATTGAAGAGCCTGAACATAGAGAACAAGCCCTTCAGCAACTTGTCACCATCTATCAGCAAACTCGCGAATGGAATAAAGCCATTAAATATGGCGATGACTTAGTCGCGATGGGACGTAAGAAAATGCGTCGTGACATTGCTCATTATTGGTGTGAGATCGCCATGCATGAATTGAGCTTAACCAACACATCAAAAGCAGTTCTCTACTTTAAGCGAGCACTAACTGAAGATCCTAAATGTGTTCGCGCTAATATCGCATTAGGTAATATTTATCTTGAGTCGGATAACTATAAGCAAACCATTCAATGCTTAGAGCAGGTTATTGAGCAAGACATCGATTATATTTCAGAAATTCTTCCAACTTTAGCAGACTGTTATTACCAAATTGACCAAGAATCAGGAATGCTAGAGTTCTTGAAAAAGTGCATCGCTAAGAAAGCTGGCGTATCTGCTGAGTTAATGCTCGCTCAAATGGTCGCCCAACACGAAGGTATTGCCGCTGCGCAAACCTTGTTAACCCAACAATTAATAAAGAACCCAACGATGAAAGGGTTCTATCGACTGATTGACTACCATATTGCCGAAGCTGAAGAGGGCCGAGCAAAAGACAGTTTGACAACCTTACAAGAGATGGTAGGGGTGCAAATGAAAGCTAAGCCTCATTATCAGTGTCGTCAGTGTGGCTTTGCTACTCATTCTATTTACTGGCACTGTCCATCTTGTAAGGGGTGGGGAACCATTAAGCCGATACGTGGTTTAGATGGTGAATAATTCGTACCTTTTTTGCACAAAATAACGCTAAAATTCGTTTTAATTTATTGAGAGGAAAACCAATGTTAGACCCAAAAGTGATTGTTGCCTTAGATTATGAAAATCAAAATGATGCATTAGCTTTCGTGGATAATATTGATCCTACCCAATGTCGCTTAAAAGTCGGCAAAGAAATGTTTACTCTATTTGGCCCTGACTTTGTGCGTGAATTACATAAACGAGGTTTTTCAGTCTTTCTAGACCTTAAATTCCATGATATTCCGAATACTTGTTCGAAAGCGGTTAAAGCGGCGGCAGAAATGGGCGTTTGGATGGTCAATGTTCACGCCAGTGGTGGTGAACGTATGATGTCGGCATCACGCGAAATCCTTGAATCTTACGGTAAAGATCGCCCATTATTGATTGGGGTAACAGTACTAACCAGTATGGAGCAATCGGATCTTGCGGGTATTGGGCTGGATGTGGCTCCGCAAGAGCAAGTGAAACGTCTTGCTAAGCTCACTCATCAAAGTGGTTTAGATGGCGTGGTATGCTCAGCTCATGAATCTTCGATTTTAAAGGCTGAACTCGGTCAAGAGTTTAAATTGGTGACTCCAGGCATCCGTCCTGTAGGTAGTGCAGCAGGCGATCAGCGCCGCATCATGACACCAGCTGAAGCAATGACTGCCGGTTCGGATTACTTAGTTATTGGTCGTCCAATTACTCAAGCAGAAGAGCCAAACCAAGTGCTAATTGATATCAACGCTTCTTTGAATGCGTAAGTGGACTTGTTCACGCAAATAGTTCATGTTCGTATATACCAAAGTTATTAGGGTATTAAACACAAAAGCCAGTGCTCATTTTGACACTGGCTTTTATGTTGGTTTATAAATCGTTGTTTCGCTCACTTGGAATATCGGTTAGGTATTCAACAAACTCAACTTCAAATCCAGCAGGGTCAACGAAGTAAACGTTTTTCCTAAATGGGTTTTCTGCTCCGGGTTTCGCTATTTGGTATCCGTTACTGACTAACCTTTCTATTATGCTATCTATGTTCTCTACCGAATAAGCAAAGTGTGCTAACCCTACTTGGTAACCATCTAAGTCTCGGTTTTGCCCTTCACCATGATTACTGATGGCGAGATATTGATAATCATCGCCTAGATGTAACCAGTGCCTTGGCTTTCCATGCCACTCATCATCACCTTCGCTGCGGATTGTCCAATGAGGAAACGCAGTTTGATAAAAGTGAATCATGGCGGGAACATCACTCACGACTAAATTGACATGTTCTAAGTACATACACATTCCTTTGATTGATGGCTTGAATGAATTTAAGACAAAGATAAAACCTCAAGCTAACATGAGGTAAAGTGTTTTTTATGCAACATAAACTCACATAATAGACTTTAGTAAAAAACGCAGAGAAAGGGTTTGGTATGGTATAATCAACAGATAAATTTTAACCATAAGACGTAGTATTTTTATTATGACAAAAGAGCTTTTGTTTCATAAAACATATTTGCATCCAACTAGCCAAGAATGGGTTGTATTTATTCATGGTGCTGGCGGCAGCTCGTCTCTATGGTTCAAACAAATTAAAGACTACCGTCAGTATTACAATTTACTTCTGATTGATTTAAGAGGGCATGGGCGCTCAAATCAATTACTCAAGGATATCATTTCAAAGCACTACTCATTCCAAGATGTAACGATAGATATTCTGAACGTGTTAGAACATCTTAATATTAAAAAAGCACATTGTGTTGGCATGTCTTTAGGAACGATCTTAGTGAGAAACCTAGCTGAAATTGCGCCAGGGAAAGTCCAAAGTATGGTGCTTGGTGGGGCAGTGACGCGACTTGATGTCCGCTCACAACTTTTAGTTAAGCTCGGCTATTGGAGTAAAAATATTATTCCTTATATGTGGCTATATAAATTATTTGCTTACATTATTATGCCACAGCGCGGACAAAAAGAATCCCGTCATTTATTTATCCGAGAAGCTAAAAAACTTTGCCAGAAAGAGTTTAAACGTTGGTTTAAGCTATCGGTTGATGTTAATCCTATGATGCGTTATTTCAGAGATCGTGAGTTACCAATCCCAACTCTTTATCTGATGGGAGAGATGGATTACATGTTTATCCGCCCAGTGAAAGAGATGGTAAAGCAGCATAAATTTAGCCACTTACTTGAGATTCCAGGTTGTGGGCATGTGTGTAATGTTGAAAAACCGGTAGAGTTTAATCAATACTCTTTAGCTTTTATTCAGCAAAACAGCCAATCTTAAACCAGTAAGTTTAACTAATCTCGGTGGTCATGCGTTCTGATCTTGTGATGGATTTGCTTGACCACAATTCCAACATACTGCAAATTGAGCTTCAATATTTTCTCCACATTGTTGACAATCCCAATTGGCTCTCAACTCTTCTTTTTCATAATCTTCTATTAGTTGCTTAGCGCTTTCCTCATCTTGCGCATCAAGTAGCCAAACATAGGGATCGGTGTCATTAGTTAGTGGAATTTCCCCCTTTAAGCTGAAAATCTCACCTGAATGCACCTTGGCCTCAATTTGATGGCTCTTGAGTAACTCGCAAACAATATGAGCTTCAACAGGGTTACCCGCACTGAATATTTTCATAAATTATCCTCTTTTTGCTGCTGAATCTCCGATGATTGAATAGTTCGATAACCCGCCAAAATTCTATTGAGTGTGGTAATAAAACATAATGCAACAAAGATGGCAGCAAGTATTGGGAAAAGATCAGGCCATAGACAAAAGGCAATAAAAAAGCCTATGGTCTCGGTCCCTTCTGCAATACCTGACATGTAATATAAAGATTTGTTTTGATAAACCGGATTGCTAATATTTCGTTTGCCCGCAATAGAAGCAAATGCTAAGAAGCTACTACCTGTGCCCACAAAGCTGACAATCAATAGTGCTCCCCAAAGTGCATTTTGTTCTGGATTAGCTAAGATAAAACCAAATGGGATCAGAGCGTAAAAAATAAAATCCAAACAAATATCAAGAAAACCACCGGCGTCAGAGGTTTGTGTCTGTCTCGCGATCGCACCATCAAGACCATCACCTATACGGTTCAATACGATGAATAATAAAGCAAGAAGGTAATGCTCACCCCATAATGCGGGAATAGAGAGTAGACCAATTAGAAAGTTTGCTAGCGTGATGTGATCAGCTTTTATATGGCGCTGAACGCATTGCTTTGCCAAGGTGTCTAATGGGCGTTTTATTAGTGGGATAACATACCTATCAAGCATTGGCATTCTCCGTGGTAAATTGCTCCCAATGTATAATTTTTCCGTTGAGAGGAGCATCGGTTTTATCATGTGTGACCATCAATGTTGGAACCTGAGCTGCAGCTAATTGTTTAAACACCCAATCTCTAAAGTTAACTCGCAGTTCGGGGTCCAATTTACTAAATGGCTCATCGAGTAAAACTGCCTTAGGTTGCGAGCTTAGCATCCTAATCAAGCTGACTCGGGCTCTTTGTCCACCTGAAATTTGATGTGGCATAGAATTGGCGATATCAGATAATCCAACCTTATTTAAGGTTGCTAGAGCTTCTAATTTTCTTTTTTTTGCTTTGATATTATTTGGCAGAGCAAATGCAATGTTTTCCCATATGTTCAAATGTGGAAACAGTAAGTCATCTTGAAATAGTATGCCGATTGAACGTTTATGAGGTTCATTAGTTTGAATCTCTTGTTTATCTAACATTACTCTACCTTCATAATAAAACTCTTGACTAAGGTGCCCTGCAATAACATTAAGTAATGTTGACTTACCACAACCACTTGGGCCCATTAAGGTGACTATCTCACTGGGGGCAATACTTAAATTGAGGTTGTTAAGTAGTGGTATTTTTTCCGACTCGGATGCTTTTGATGCCCGATAAAAAATAGATAGTTGTTCTAATGACAAACTCATAATGAAGGTGGCTCCTGCTTCTTATAGCGGCGCTGAAAAATACGGTTACCGATAAGCGCTAAGCTGAAAAAAATAAAGGGTAGTATTGCCTGCCATAATGCATAAAGTGCAATTACTCTGCGGTCATGTCCACTGGATAACGCAACGGCTTCAGTGGTCAAGGTAACTATTCTTCCTGAACCTAACATTAACGTTGGTAAATATTGCGCTAAACTTACACTTATCCCCATCGCCCAAGCAAATAATATCCCACTGGCAAGGGTACGTAACTTTATTGTGAAGAAGACCTTTAGTGGTGAAACACCGAGGCTTACTGCGGTTTGAGATAGTCGACTAGGGTAGCTTTTCCATGGTCCATCTAAAGATAGATAAACATAAGGAAAAACAAAAAAGATATGTGCCCATATTACCCACAACCAATAATATTGTTGATTAATCCAAAGGCTGATGATTTGTAAACCAAAAAGTAAAGAGAGTTGAGGGGCCAACATAGGCAAGGCAATCACATACATTGGAATATGGTAACGAAAATGATGGCGATATTCGTGAGCAATCAGGGTAAGCACTAGAGCTGTCCCAGAGCTGAATAGCGCCAGCCAAACACTGGTTAAAATGGTGTCTTGAATATAGGTCCATTCACTTAACCAAAATCGAATACTCCAAAATGTAGGCAGTAGGTTTGGGTATGGCCAGCGTAGTGCAAACGTCCAAATGATTATTACCGGAATGGTCAATAAACTAATGATGGCGATTAGGTGAAAGAAATAAGGTTTTATGGGCAAGGAAGCATTTCGGCCAGAGGTTAACCAAGATCGAAATTTTCCTAGTACTAAATGTTCTGTTAGCCAAATGAGGCCAATTAAAACAGAACATAAAAAAAACATGAGAAAAGCGCCAGCTGCCGCTCTTGGGAGTTGAGATAAATCTGGATCGTTAAACCATTGCCATACTAATACCGCAAATGTCGGAGGGTTAATGGGACCTAAAATCAAACTAACATCAACCACCGAGCAGGAATAAGCCATGATAGCGAAAAGTGGAAAGCGCATGTGATGCAACCATTGAGGGAAAATCGCTTTCCACCATGATTGAGCCACAGAGTATCCCAAGCCTTGCGTGACTTGCAGTGTTTGTTCGACTTTTAAGTTGTTTAGTATCGCGACACTCATTAATAACAAAAAAGGCGTTTCTTTAATGGCCAGAGCAAGGGCTAAGCTAATACCAATATTATCTTGTAAAGAGTAAAGCCAAGTAAACCATGCATGGAGTTCACCATAAGTATTACTTACCATTAAGTTTAAAAGGCGGGCTAACCAACCAGTATCAGAGAATAAGAATAGAAAACCCACCGCAAAAGCGACATGAGGTAGCGCGAGGATTGGGGATAATATCTTCTCGATTCGCTGCCATGAACGACTCCCCCAATAGGCTTGTAAAATGGCAAAACTCATGATGGTGGCAATGACGGTGCTGACGACCGCGGTCATGATAGTTTGCAGGATCGAACGTTCAATTCCCGGCCAGTTGATGGCTGATATGAATCCATCCAAAGTGAATATATTCAGACCAAGCGGTGGAATAATACCAAAAGCAGGGATCACCATGCCTACCCCCCCCGGAAGAAGAGGGAAAAAGCAGATCAAAATCACCAGTAAATAACCGATGCTTAGCATACGTCTTTGCTTGCTTTGCATAAGTTTCCTTAATTCGTTGTTATCGGCTATATCGCTCAATCCAAGCCTGTTCTAGGGCGGTTTGCCAGCTAGGGTGAGGCTCTTCAATTGAGGGAGATAGTATGGTTTTATGAGCGCTACCTGTTAAGTATTTGGCTTGCAATACTGATGGATCGCCCCAGACATTGATATCCCCTTTACGTGATTGTGCTTGTGGGCTGAGTAGAAAGTTAATCACAACCAATGCGCCTTCTTTTGCATTGGCATTCCATGGGATAGCGAGAAAATGAATGTTAGACAGAGCGCCATTTTTCCATGCGTAGCTCTGAGTGCTTGGCGCTAATTTGCCGCTTGCTTGGGCAGAAAAAACTTCATTCGGATTAAAAGTAATCGCAATATCGATTTGGTCATCATCAAGCAGTTGTAGCATCTCAGGTTGAGTGGTTGGAAATTGACGACCTTGTTGCCATAGATAAGGCTGAATCGCATCTAAGTAGTTCCATAAAGGTTGAGTTATTTGAGTAAATGAATCTTCATCAACAGGCTTAGATAGCGCACTCTTTTCATCAGAGAGCTCTATAAGTAAGGCTTTTAAAAAGCTAGTGCCATGAAACTGAGGTGGCTTAGGGTAAGTGATACGTCCTGGATGTGCTTTAGCATAATCGAATAATTGTTTTGCTGATTGTGGTGGGGCCGGTAATTTTTTTTGATCATGAATATAGACTAATTGACCGACTCCCCAAGGTGCTTCCAATCCTTCTGTTGGTTCAGAAAAATCATGAGTAACCGGTAGGCTAGAATCGACTTTTTGCCAATTTGGTAAGCTTGAAGTGAAAGGGCCGTAGAGTAATTGACTATTCTTCATTGATTTGAAATTCTCACCATTAATCCAAACCATATCGACACTACCACCAGAGTGTTTTCCGGCAGTTTTTTCAGCGAGTAAACGAGTAGTGGTTTCGGAAATGTCAGAAACTTTTACATGGTGAAGTGCTACGCCATACTTTTGCTTCACTTGCTTCGCAACCCAACGAAGATAGTTATTAATTTCTTGGCTGCCACCCCAAGCATTAAAGTACACATCTTGTCCTTTTGCTTGTTGCTCAACTTGTTGCCAATCCAACTGGCGAATAGAGCCATCTTTAGCAGAAGAAAGCAGCGGGAGGGTGAGAAAAGCGAAGCTAAGTAATAGACGTTTCATATATATCCTCATACAAAATGGATAGAGAAATTTAACTTAAAAATATAGACAGATGATAAGCCTAAAAAATTTCAAAAAAAAACCAACGACATCAGCGTTGGTTTTTATTCATTATTTGTTTAAGGTTACTACTATTTCAGAGATTTTACCGAAGAACGTTCAAGAATCTCAGGGAACATCTCAAATGTTTGTTTAGCGTGGTTTTTATCTTTAATACGCTCTAATAAAATCTCTACGGCATTTTTACCTAAACGACGTTTTGGTTGGTGAACTGTAGTCAAAGGTGGTGAAAAGTAAGGTGAGATATCAATATTATCGTAACCAATCACTGAGATATCTTCTGGTATTTTCATGCCTTTTTCTTGTAAACGACTCATTAAGCCAAGTGCCATAATATCGTTAAAGCAGAAAACTGCGGTTGGTTTTTTATCCATCGCAAGAATTTTATCTGCAGCAATTACTGCGGTATCACACTCAAAGTTACCTTCAAGTAACCACTCTTCTGGAAGCGTTAAACCCTCTTCCGCTAATGCGCGCTTACAACCAGAGATACGTTCTTTACAGGCGACTTTCTCGAAATGACCACTGAGGCAAGCAATGTCTTTATGGCCCTGATCCATCAGGTAGCGAGTAGCTAAATAGCCACCTTCTTCAGAGTTATCGATGATTTTATCCGCTTGAGAGCTTTCTGGGCCCCAGTCCATAACAACTTTAGGAATATCAGGGTGACCGTCTAGCATTTCTTGTAGATCAGCATCTAAGTCTGAACACATCACTAAAAGACCATCAACACGTTTGCCGGCGAGCATGCGGATATAATCACGTTGTTTGTCAGCGCGACCACCTGTATTACATAGGATTAGCGTATAACCTTTGCGGTAACAATAACTTTCTACACCATCCACTACTTCGGCAAAAAATGGGTTAGTAGATTGTGTTACCAACATCCCAATAGTGCTGGTGGTATTGCATTTAAGACTACGGGCAACGGCACTTGGGGCATAATTCAGTTCTTTCACTGCGGCCATGACTTTTTCTTGAGTTGCTTCTGCAACAAAGCGAGTCTTATTGATGACATGTGACACTGTTGTGGTGGAAACACCTGCAATACGTGCGACATCTTTGATTGTAGCCATAGTGAATTTCCTTTATGCCGACACTTTCGCCGGATTTATTCTAATCTAAAAAGATAAAAGTCGCCTTCAATCAGCGACTTAATTTTATTCTGTATTTTATGCTTGAATATATGAGCTACGATTTTAGTCTTAAATGCTATGCCTGACAATCAGATATGGCATTTTTATGACTAAACGGACATCGCATGTTAGCGACAACGTTATCGATTGCTCGAGTATTATCTCGTTATTCTAATATTGTAGTGGTACCAGAGTTCTTTTGGTTAGTCAGTGTATCGCGCAGTGAAGACCACCAACGACCTAGTTGCTCATACCAATAACGTTCACTTTGTTCAAGATATTTCGCTTGTGGAGAATACTTATCCCATGGTTGCTTAATATCATCAAAAGCTAAGTAATTGGTTGGTGCAGGAATAGGTTCAAGCCCGGCTTTTTTAAACTCAACAATTGCACGTTTCATGTGACTAGCAGAGGTGATTAAAACCATACGTTTATCCGCAACGAAACCTGCTGCTTGATGTGCTTCATCCCAAGTATCTTGAGCGCTTTCTAATAAGATAATATCCGACTTCGCAACCCCTAATGACACGGCAACATTAGCCATCATTCGCGCATTGCTTACTGATGTGCCACCGTCATAACCTGACAAAATTAATTTTGCACCAGGGTAGAGGTTTAAAATACGGATACCTTCGGCAAGACGCATCAAACCATTACGAGACAATTCCGATGTTGCTGGAATGTCATTATCAACAATATGACCACTTCCCAATACCATGACATAGTCAACGGAGCCATCTACGGGTACAAAAGCTTTGTAAGCACGTTCGGTCGGTTTCAATAATGAAGTAGAAATGGGTTGGAATGAAAATAGAAAGATCCCCATTAAAGAAACAAAAGTGAATAAACACCCTAATCCACGTTTGTAAGTGAACATAATCAGAAATAAGCCAATAAAACCTATAATCAGCAAGGCTGGTAAAGGCATGATCAGAGCACCAATTAATTTTTTCAGTTCAAACATTTTAAATAGCCCAAAAATTCATCATTCAGCAGGTAAAACGGAGTAATTGCTTTATTCCTGTAATTGCTGTGACAGAATACACGTAAAATTCAGTTATCTTAAATGAAAAAAAATGGACAATGATCGAAATTTCGATGATATCGCGCATAAATTTGCTAAAAACATCTATGGTTCGGATAAAGGTGATATTCGTCAAGTGATCCTTTGGCAAGATATTGAGCAAGCATTAAGCCGTTTACAACAGCAAAAAAACGCTTTGTCTGTGCTCGATGCTGGAGGCGGATTAGCTCAAATGTCGCAAAAAATTGCTCAGCTTGGACACCAAGTGACTCTGTGTGATATTTCCAACGAAATGTTAACGTTAGCTCAGCAAGATATTGATAGTAATGGTTTATCTTCGCAGTTTCGTTTTGTTCATTCTGCTATTCAACACCTCGATGAGCACTTAACTGAGCAATCGGATTTGGTGTTATTTCATGCCGTTATGGAATGGTTAGAAAATCCGCAACAAGTATTAGCAAGCCTACTTGAAAAGGTGAAACCCGGCGGCATCATTTCAGTGATGTTTTATAATCATCACGGTTTAGTTTTGAAAAATGTAACTTGTGGTAATATTCCTCACATTTTACAGGGAATGCCACATCGCAAGCGCTTTAAATTGCAGCCTCAAAGTGGCTTATTGCCGGAAGAGGTCTATCAATGGATAGAATCAGCAGGCTTCGACATTTGTGGTAAATCAGGTATTCGATGCTTTAACGACTATATCGGAAACCAACAATACATGGGCGAGTATGGGCCAGAAGATGTGTTGGCATTAGAACAGCAGTTATGCCGCACAGAGCCTTATCTTTCTCTTGGGCGCTATATTCATGTGTGGGCACAAAAGCCTCATGCTGCCGAATAGTCCGAGAGTCATTAGTAAATACAGGAATGATAATGAGTGAAATAACTCAATCTCCACTTCAACCGTCGACAGGCGGACAGCCGCTTGAGGACAAAACGATAGGTGAACAGCCCATCGATGAATTGGTCAACTGGGTGAAGCAACATGACTTTTCATTGAATCTTTCTTCTGAGCGATTAGCGTTTTTGATTGCGATTGCCGTATTAAGCAATGAGAAGTTTGATGAAGAGCTTGGCGAAGGGGAATTGCACGACGCATTTAAAATTGTCACTAACATGTTTGATGAAACAGGTGAAGCGTCGGCATTTCGCGCTAATAACGCAATCAATGAATTAGTCTCTCAAAGGTTGATGAGCCGCTTTGTCAGTGAATTAAATGACGGTGCGAGCATCTACCGTATGTCGCCACTTGGGGTTTCGATTACCGATTATTACGTTCGTCATCGTGAATTCTCAAAGCTTAAGTTATCCATTCAGTTATCTATGGTTGCCGATGAAATGTCGAAAGCGGTAGACGCTGCAAATGACGCTTCAGATATCGGGCAATGGCAAAAGCATGTTTATGGCGTACTGAAATATTCGATAAGTGAAATTTTCGACCGTATCGATTTAAACCAGCGCGTTATGGATGATCAGCAAGTGGGAATTAAAAACCAAATTGCTGAATTACTAAACCAAGATTGGCGTGATGCGATCAGCAGTTGTGAAAGCCTACTGACTGAAACCTCTACTACCCTGAATGAATTGCAAGATACATTACAAGCGGCAGGGGATGAACTACAAACTCAACTGCTTGATATTCAGCAGCTTATCTATGACCAAGAAGGTTTAGATTTCATTGACGCCATTTTGTTCTCATTGCAAACCAAACTCGACCGTATTGTTAGTTGGGGTCAGCAAGCGATAGATTTGTGGATTGGTTACGATCGTCATGTACATAAATTTATCCGTACGGCTATCGATATGGATCAAAACCGTGCCTTTAGTCAGCGTTTGCGTCAGTCTGTGACTGATTACTTTGATATGCCATGGTATTTAACCTACGCCGATGCCGAGCGTCTACGTGATATGCGGGATGAAGCCATGTTACTACGTGATGATGAAGTGACAGGTGAGATTCCAGACGAAGTGGAATACGAAGAATTAACAACCGTTGATGATGAATTGAGTGAGCGCGTCGCCAACATGCTTCAACAACATAAAGAAACCGGTCAGCCGATTGATTTAGGCTCGGTACTACGAGATTACCTTGCGCAGCACTCTCACGCGCAACATTTTGATTTAACCAGAATGGTGATCGACCAAGCGGTAAGAATGGGGTATTCCGAATCGGATTACCAAGCCATTCAGCCGGATTGGAAAGCGATTAACGATTTTGGAGCAAAGGTACAAGCGAATGTCATCGATCAATATTAATTACGAGGCGCACAGCGCCGATCTGTCTCAAAATACAAGCTATTCACAAGAGACTGACAACTCTCAAGATGCTTACATGCCAGAACAATTGGTAAAAGCATTAGCGAACCCATTATTCCCATCGCTTGATAGTCAATTGCGTGCGGGTCGCCATATCTCAAGTGATGATATGGATAACTACGCTTTTTTAAGTGATTTTGATGGTGAACTTGGCGCTTTCTATCAGCGTTATAATGCGGAACTGGTTCGTGCACCAGAAGGATTCTTTTACCTACGTCCACGTTCAACCTCATTTATTGGCCGCAGCGTGTTATCGGAACTCGATATGCTGGTGGGTAAAATCTTGTGCTTTTTGTATTTAAGCCCAGAGCGTCTCGCCCATGAAGGCATTTTCACCAATCAAGAACTATACGAAGAGCTACTCAATCTTTCCGATGAAAAGAAACTGATGCGTTTGGTGACTAACCGCGCAACCGGTTCGGATCTGGATAAAGAAAAGCTCTTTGAAAAAGTGCGGACTTCGCTACGTCGTCTACGTCGTATCGGTATGGTATTGCCAGTCGGTGATGATGAGAAATTTAGAATCAGTGAAGCCGTCTTCCGTTTTGGTGCTGATGTACGTGTCGGTGACGATGTTCGTGAAGCGCAACTACGCTTGATTCGTGATGGTGAAGCCGTGCTTGACCCAAAAGCTGTTGACCCCAATAAAGCAAATGATAGTCAGGATAAACAAGATGCTTCTGACGAACAATTAGAAGACTTTGCCGAGCAAGAACAAGCAGAACAAGAACAGAAAGCAGGTGACCTATGATCACGAAAGAAAATATGATCGAAAGAGGTAAATATCAATCGCTAACCATGATCAACTGGAATGGCTTCTTTGCTCGTACTTTTGATATTGATGAGTTAGTGACCACGCTTTCTGGCGGTAACGGTGCGGGTAAGTCGACGACCATGGCGGCTTTCATCACGGCATTGATTCCCGACCAAAGCTTACTGCATTTCCGTAACACCACCGAGGCGGGAAGTTCACAAGCGTCTCGTGATAAAGGCCTATTCGGTAAACTGCAACCGGGTACTTGTTACTCTGTGCTTGATGTTGTTAATTCACGTCATCAACGCTTGTTGTTTACCGTAAAACTGCAACAAGTGGCCGGTCGTGATAAGAAAGTGGATATCAAACCGATTCTTATCCAAGGTCTACCAAGCAATGTCAAACCGACCGATGTGTTAATTGAAAGCTTAGAAAACGGCCAAGCTCGCGTTCGAACTTACAACGAGCTAAAAGACAAAGTTGCGGAATATGAAGGCGTGCAAATTAAAGCCTTTTCATCCGTTGCTGATTACCATAGCGTGATGTTTGAAATGGGCGTCTTGCCTAAGAAACTACGCAACACCGGTGACCGCTCTAAGTTCTATCGTTTAATCGAAGCCTCTTTGTATGGTGGTATTTCAAGCGCGATCACTCGTTCATTACGTGACTACTTATTGCCACAAAATGGCGGCGTGAAGAAAGCCTTCCAGGATATGGAATCGGCGTTGCGTGAAAACCGCATGACGCTAGAAGCCATCAAAACTACGCAAGCCGACCGTGACTTGTTTAAGCACTTAATTACTGAATCGACTCACTACGTGGCAGCAGATTACATGCGCCATGCCAATGACCGTCGTATTAAGCTTGATCAAGCGTTAGCACTGCGCAGCGAGTTGAATCAATCGAGTAGTACTCTAACTTCGCAAATGCAATTGATGACGCAAGTACAAGCAGAACTTGAGCAATTAGTCGATCAAGAATCGGGTTTAGAGCAAGACCATCAAGCCGCTGCTGACCATCTACAATTGGTGCAAACCGCGATTCGTCAGCAAGAAAAAATTGAACGCTACCAAGAGGATTTGGAAGAGCTAAGTGAACGCTTAGAAGAACAAATCATGGTAGTGGAAGAAGCGGCAGAGCAAGTTGCCATTGCTGAAGAACAAGCTGAAGTTTCTGAACAAGAAGTCGATAGCTTGAAATCGCAACTCGCCGATTACCAACAAGCATTGGATGTACAACAAACTCGCGCGTTGCAATATCAACAAGCGGTGCAAGCATTAGAAAAAGCGCAACAGCTGACAGGTAATGACAACCTAACCGTGGAGAATGCTCAGGCTCAATTGTCTGAATTGAAACAACAAGAAGCGGAAAGTACATCTACTTTGTTATCGTTAAAACATAAGCTCGATATGTCATCAGCGGCAGCAGAGCAGTTTGAGCAAGCACTTGAGTTAGTGAAAAGCATTGTTGGTGACGTGGCTCGTACTGAAGCTCTGTCACATGCTAAAGAGGCGGTACAGAGATCTCAACAAGCTCAGCAATGGTTACACAATGAATCACAATGGCGCGCACAACAGCGTGACCTAGAGCGTAGCTTAAACGAGCAGCGTCAAGCCTCTGAACTAGTTGAACAATACCAATCTCAATACCAGATTCGCCTTGATGATGAAATGGTATTAGAGCAAGAACGTGAGCGTCACTTAGAGCAACTTGATGTACTCGCCGGTGAACAAGAAGAACTGCGCGATTTACGTGGTGACTTACGTCGTTCTCAACAAGATTCTGAAGCGAAAATTCAAGTTCTGCAAAAGCAAGCACCAGCCTGGATTACAGCCAGTGAAGCACTAGAAAAACTACAATCACAAACCGACGCTGAGCTAACCGATGGCCACGCAGTGATGGCACAAATGCAACAAGTGCTTGAGCAAGATAAACAGCAATCCATGGCGAAAGAGCGTTTGTCCGCTCGTCGTGATGAGTTAGATAGCGATATTGAGCGTCTAGCGTCACCATCTGGTTCAAATGATCCTCGTCTAAAAGGCTTAGCAGATAGTCTAGGCGGCGTGTTGTTATCCGAAATTTACGATGACATCACCATTGAAGATGCGCCATATTTCAGTGCGATGTACGGCCCATCTCGTCATGCGATTGTTGTGTCGGACCTAGATGGCATTAAAGAAAAGCTGGTGGATTTAGATGATTGCCCAGAAGATCTTTACATCATTGAAGGCGATGTGGATGCGTTTGATGACAGCACTTTCAACGCCGATGAACTAGATGGCGCGGTATGCGTTCAGTTAAACGACCGTCAGCTACGTTATTCTCGTCTGCCTTCGATTCCACTATTTGGCCGTGCCGCCCGTGAGCAACGTTTAGAGTTGTTACGTGCAGAGCGTGAACAAGTGGCAGAAGAGTATGCCAAAGCGGCGTTTGATTCACAGAAGCTGCAACGCCTATACCAAAGCTATAACGAGTTCGTTTCTAAACACATTCATATTGCGTTTAACGACGACCCAGAGCAGCAACTGGCGGAAGTGCGTGATGGTTTAAATCAAGTGGTTCGTCAATTGGCGTCACTGGATGAAAAAGACCAGCAGCAACGTAGCCAAATGCAAACGGCCAAGCAGGCGCTAGCTCAGTTAGATAAACTGGCTAACGTGATGCATCTCATTGAAGATGAAAGCCTAGCCGAGCGTTTAGAAGAAATTAACGACAAGCTTGAGCAACTATCTCAATACAAATCGTTTGCTCAACAACATGGCAAAGCAGCCGAGAAGCTATCGAACATGTTGTCTGCCCTAGAAGCGGATCCAGAGCAATTTGATGCGCTGCAAGCACAATATCAGCAAGCGGATCAAAACCTACAAACATTGAAAACTCAATTGTTTGCTTTGGCCGATTTGCATGAACGTCGTCATTACTTTGCTTACTCTGATTCAGTCTCTCTACTGGATCAAAGCAGTGAATTAAGCGAGCAACTAAAACGCAAACTTGAGCAAGCAGAGCAAGCGAAAGTACGTAGCCGTGAAGGCTTGAAACAAGCACAAGGCCAAATGAACCAATACAATCAATTATTGGCTTCTTTGAAATCGTCGCATCAAGCTAAATTGGAAACCGTACAAGAGTTCAAACAAGAGCTGCAAGACTATGGCGTAACGCCAGATATCGGCGCAGTAGAGCGTGCAGAAACACGTAAAAACGAATTGTATGAGCGTCTACATTTATCTCGTCAACGTAAGAGCGAATTTGAACGCACTCTTACCGCGACTGATATGGAAATGAAGACGCTAACCAAACGCGTTAAGAAAATCGAAAAAGAGTACAAAGACCTACGTAAGTTTGTGGTGAACGCCAAAGCAGGTTGGTGTTCGGTGCTACGTTTAGCGCGTTTAAATGATGTTGAGCGTCGCTTGCATCGCCGTGAATTAGCCTACCTTTCGGATAACGAACTGCGTTCAATGTCGGATAAATCTCTCGGTGCCTTGCGCTTAGCGGTTGCCAACAATGAAACCCTACGTGATGCGCTACGCGGCTCAGAAGATAATGCTCGCCCAGAAGGCAAAGTATTGTTCTACATCGCGGTTTACCAACATCTACGTGAGCGTATTCGCCAGGATATTATTCACACTAGTGATCCAGTTGAAGCGATTGAAGAGATGGAAGTGGAACTGGCTCGTTTAACCGAAGAGCTAACGCAACGTGAAAACCGTCTGGCAATTAGCTCAAGCTCAGTGGCCAATATCATCAAGAAGACGATTCAACGTGAGCAAAACCGTATTCGTATGCTTAACCAAGGCTTGTCGAACATTGCCTTTGGTCAAGTACGCGGCGTGCGCTTAAATGTCGGTATTCGTGAAAGTCATGAAACGCTATTAGCTGGCTTGGCTGAGCAACAAGACCAACATCAAGACTTGTTTGATAACCCGCGCTTAACCTTCTCAGAAGCGATGGCGAAACTGTTCCAACGTGTGAACCCACATATCGATATGGGTCAGCGTTCACCGCAAATTCTTGGTGAAGAGTTACTAGATTACCGTAACTACTTAGAGTTGAGCATTGAAGTGAACCGTGGTTCAGAAGGTTGGCTACAAGCTGAATCTGGCGCGCTATCAACCGGTGAAGCGATTGGTACTGGTCAGTCAATTTTGTTGATGGTTATCCAAAGTTGGGAAGAAGAATCACGCCGTCTGCGCAGTAAAGATATTGTGCCGTGTCGTCTACTCTTCTTAGATGAAGCCGCACGTCTGGATACCAAATCCATCAATACCTTATTTGAGCTATGTGACCGTCTAGACATGCAATTATTAATTGCCGCACCGGAAAACATCAGCCCAGAAAAAGGCACCACTTACAAACTGGTACGTAAAGTGTTTAAAGATCACGAACACGTACACGTCGTTGGTTTACGTGGTTTTGGCAATGGCCCAAAAGATAAAACCGACCAAGCATAAGAGCTTGAAACGGTAGAGTAGGGTAAAGCCTTACTTTGAAATTAAAACGCCTCACTTCTTTGGAGTGAGGCGTTTTTTTGTTTCGTTTTAAAATTTCCGAGTGTAAGTTATTCAGACAGTTGAATCTCAATACACTTTAGGAAATTCTTTACCATCACATACTTCACTCGTGGCACGGAATGAAAGATTTCGTCATCCTTGAGGAGCCTAAGCGACATCGAGGATCTACTTATCACGCGCTGTAAATCATCTGTAGAAACGATTCAATGCGCTTTAAGTAGATCCTGAATTACGTTCGTGCCTCACTATTCAGGATGACGGATTATCTCACCTATTAAGTGGCTATAAGACAATATCAAGTTCTTGCTAATAACGTTTAGGTGAACTATTGTTTGTACGTTATTTTGTACTAATTGGAGTTCAGTATGAGCCGTATTCATTTCGATCAAGATATTCAACCGCTATCTGAGTTTCGTGCTGGTGTTGCATCTTACATAAAACAAATCAATGAGACTCGTCGCCCATTGGTCATTACACAACGTGGTAAAGGTGTCGCCGTTGTTCTCGATGTTGCAGAGTATGAAGCAATGCAAGAAAAAATCGAACTACTTGAAGAAATGCGTACCGCAGAAGCTCAATTGGCTTCAGGACTAGGTGTTTCAAATGAAGATGCGCGTTCACAAGTATTAGGGCGCATTAAGAAATGAAAGTAGTTTGGTCACCATTAGCACTTCAAAAACTTGGTGACGCAGCAGAGTTCATTTCTTTAGATAATCCATCGGCTGCTGAAAAATGGGTCAATGAAGTTTTTGATAAAACAGAATTGCTTGGGGATATACCTAAAATGGGGCGTTTTGTTCCTGAAATACCGAATACAAATTACCGTGAAATTATTTTTGGTCACTACCGTATTATCTACAGTTTAAGCCACGAAATTCGAATATTAACCGTTCGTAATTGTCGGCAAATTTTGAGTGAGGATGATGTGTAAGTTGGCTACTTATACAACTTATCTGTATGAGTTGGATTTAAGGAACCATACGAATTTTTATGTATTTCATACTAGTTAATTATGAGATAAGTTTGATTTTCCGAATCAATTTAGATGTTTAGCTTGTTGGATGAAAAAATGAGTGGAATGATAGACTGAAATACTAGGCGATTTGTCTAATAAATTGTTAGGTAAGAGTAATATATGAGTGATTGGGATTTTCTGCACGATATGCATAATGAGGGCTTTAGCCCTGAGCAGATAGCGGATGCTGCTGCCTGTGGTTATAACCCTTGGGAGCCTGAATGGGATAACATTGAAGAGTTTGTTGATGATGAAGCAGGTTGGGATTTTGGTTGTGAGCCAAAGAATCCAACAACTTTAGAGCTTTGGGAGTTGCTAGATGAATTGGTTGAAACCGCCCGAAATTACTTCGAAGTAACAGGTCGCCACCTACCAATTTATGGAGAGCTTGGTGAGCTATTCGGTGAGGCTAAATACGGAATCAAAAGGCATAAACCGTATACACAAGGATCTGATGGTAAATTGGGAGACGATTTCGTCGAAATAAAAACAATTAGTCCATTTAAATCCAACAATGCTGTACTAGTGAAGCGAGCCGGTAATTTCAACAAACTGCTCATCGTAAAAATTAGTAAAGATTTCGATTTTAAAGCAAAAATGATCGATCGGAAGAGCTTTGGAAAGGGCTCAGGCAAACACATTAAGGCTAAGTGGAGTGAATGAAATTACCTAACGAGTACATGTTGGCGTTATGTGATATGAGCAGAAGGGAGAGAGATGAGAACTTTCGAATATAAGAAAATAACTGACACAGATTTCTAAACACTACCTCAATTCTTAACTATGTATCCACCCAATATGACATCATTTATTAACATCGAATTTAAGAACAGAGCATCTTACTAACTGTAGTGCTACCGAAATTGTGCGATTAAAATAGTATTACCTTGATGTTTATATACGATCCTATGTTCATCATTTGTACGTTGTGGTTAGTTAAGCGATCAACTCACGACATTCGAAGACTCTGCTCTTTTCCTTATGTGCTGGAGTTATTTAGTAAATAAACCAATTTTCCTATCGATGTCATCCCGCACATGAGCCTAAGCGAAGAAGATGCGGGATCTCCTACAGCGCGTTGTTATTCAAATTATGGTAAGAGGTAGGAGATCCTGAACTGCGTTCGTGCCTCACTTTTCAGGATGACAGGTTGATATTGTTTTGCTTAAACACAAAAAACAGAGCCTCTGAAATGAGAGACGCTGCCATTGTAAAAGTTTTGATTAAAGCGTTTAGGAAAGCCTAATCTTTACGCCTTAGAAGACAGCACATTCAGTACTTTTAATGCGTGCTCGGCAAGTTCAATCCCTTCGCTGGTTAGGTAACCACCGTCTGGTAGGGTGCATAGGTTTTTATCAAACAAACTCTTTGCCGCTTGTTGCAGCTCTGGTGCCGCGTCGTTATGTACTTTAATGCCAGTTTGTAGGCTAGTTGGATCGAATTGAAGTAGTAGGTTGAGTTCAATAATATGGTCTGCAATAAATTTCATCGTGATTCCTTACCTTTAAAATAATCTTAGAAACACAATAGGTTGCATTTGTCAGATCTGACAAGCAATAAACTGCAGTTTTGATGCCTTGTTCACTATTACTATCGATCACTGCTGATAAACAGAGCAAAAAGCGATTAATTTTTTAAATATACATTTGTCATGAATTTTTGGTTACTAAATTGTCTGTTGAGCAATGACAAATTTTGAAAATCAGGTAAAGTAGCGGGCAAAATATTTCTGCTGAATAGCTGGAAGAATCCTGAGTATAAATAGTCGTAATAGGAAAATACATGATCCAAGTCGTTGGTCACAAAAACCCAGATAGTGATAGCATTTGTAGTGCATTGGTTGCCACTGAGCTTTTAAAAGCCCGTGGTCTTGAAGCGAAACCCGTTCGTCAAGGCGAATTAAACCGTGAAACTCGATACATTCTTGAGCAAGCGGGCCTTGAGCAACCTGAAATGTGTACTGGCGTTGCAGGTGAAAAAGTTTGGTTAGTGGATTACACAGATGTTTCACAAGCACCAGATGACATTGCTGAAGCAGAAATCGTTGGTATCGTCGATCACCACCGTCTAGGCGATGTGATGACAGTAAACCCACTAGAAGCTTGGATCTGGCCTGTTGGCTGTACTTGTACGATTTTGTTCAATTTATTCAAAATGGAAGAAACAAAAATTGAGAAGCCTTATGCGATTCTTATGATGTCAGCAATTTTATCTGACACAGTAGGCTTTGCTTCTCCAACTTGTACGCCAAAAGATGAAGCGGCAGTAAAAGAGCTTGCTGAAATCGCGGGTATCGACAACCTAGACGAATTCATCAAGAATTTGTTAATTGCTAAAACCGACATCGAAGGTCTAAGCGCAGCAGAGCTAGTTGAGAAAGACTTAAAAGCATACCCATTCAATGGTCGTGACGTGGTAGTAGGCCAAGTAGAGCTTGCGACAATGGAACAAGTTGACGGCATGATTGATGACTTGAACGCCGACCTTGAGCGTCGTTGTCAAGAAGACGGCCTAGCATTTGCCGCGCTTATGTTGACTGACATCACGACTAGCACGACTGAGCTACTATTCAAAGGGGAATGGTCTGCTAAGCTTGAGAAACACGTTAAAGACGGTTCTCTAACCATGGAAAACACGTTAAGCCGTAAGAAGCAAGGTTGGCCTTGGTTGCAAACAGAGCTCGCTAAATAATCTATTTACTAGTGATGTTCGATGAAGATTAATTAAGAAGGCGGGTGGATAACTCGTCTTTTTTATTTAATAAGGGAAAAATATGACAAAAGTACTGAGTGATGAGCGCGTTCAAGAGATTTTAAGTTTTGATAGCGAAAAGCGTTTTACTTACTGCATTAAAGAAGTGGTTGCTAACCGTCAAATCTGGATTTTGGTGGATGAAGATGGCTGCGTGATGTTAAATACCGAAGATGAAGATTGCGTACCAGTCTGGCCAAATGAAGAATTTGCTCAAGCGTGGGCGAATGATGATTGGGAAAATTGTAAGCCAGAAGCCATTTCACTCAATAAGTGGCACAGCCGTTGGACTACTGGTTTAGAAGATGATGAATTATCGGTAGTCGTTTTTCCAAATGCAGAGCAAGAGGGCGTGATTGTCTTCCCTGATGAGTTTGATTTTGAGTTGAAGAAACAAGCTCAGAAACGTTAAAAGTTCGTTGCAAAAATTGTTTATCGAAAGGGTGGCGTATGCCGCCTTTTTTTGTATCTGGTCACAGATTGAATAACGTAAAGCTAATAACGTAAAAATCATTGATCTAGTTCTATATTAAGATCAAGTAGCCGATCGATGATGGGTAGACCTTACCAATAGAGTAAAGACTATGCGTTTGAATCTTCGTTATTTATTACCAATTATGATCCCTTTGATCACCTTATTGCTACCTCTTTCTGCATTTCCATTTGAAGGCATGACTATTATTCAGCAACGCGTTGCGGCGATATTTTTATTTGCAGCACTAAGTTGGATATTAGAACCGATTCCAATCTACGCGACGTCGGTTGCGATTATCTGTTTTGAATTATTGTTGATTTCCGATAAAGCCATTGTGTGGTTTACCAATCAGCAAGCGGTGGATAATTACGGCGTGATATTGAATCACACCGATATTATGGCGACCTTTGCTAACCCCATTATTATGCTGTTTCTCGGCGGTTTCTTTCTGGCTATTGCAGCAACCAAATATCGTCTAGACATTAACCTTGCCAGAGTTTTACTTAAGCCTTTTGGTGAACAGCCTCGCTTTATGATTTTAGGCTTAATGTTGATTACCGCAATGTTCTCGATGTTTATGTCCAATACCGCGACTACAGCAATGATGCTGTCTATTCTGGCGCCAGTAATGGTGCTATTGAAACCGGATGATCCGAGTCGTACTGCCTTTGCCTTGTGTATTCCACTTGCGGCGAATATTGGTGGGATAGGGACGCCAATAGGTACACCACCGAATGCGATTGCATTGAAGTATTTACAATCGACGACCACGATTTCTTTTGGTGAATGGATGGCGTTTGCGGTGCCGTTTGTGGTTGTGTTAATGGCGATTGCATGGACACTGATTTTGGGATTATTCCCAGCGAAGCAACGCAGTATTACACTGGATATCAAAGGTAAGTTCCTCAAAACACCTCAAGCCATTATCGTGTATGTCACCTTTATTTTGACGATTGTGCTATGGCTGATGGGCAGTAGTCACGGCATGAACTCCTACACGGTTGCTATGATCCCCGTTACGGTGTTTTTAGTCACTGGGATTATCACCAAAGAAGACTTAAAGAAGATTTCATGGGATGTGTTGTGGCTAGTTTCTGGCGGTATCGCCCTAGGTCTTGCTCTCGATAAAAGTGGCTTAGCCGCGTTGGTGGTATACAGTATTCCGTTTGGTGAATTCTCGCCTTATGTGGTGCTAGGTGGCGCAGCATTGTTGAGCTTATTGATGGCGAACTTTATGTCGAATACCGCTACCGCCAACTTGTTAATGCCAATTATGGCGGCGTTAGGTGCCACGATGGCGAGTTTAGATGTGCTCGGTGGTCAAGCTATGCTGATATTAGTGGTGACTTTTGCCGCTTCGCTCGGCATGGCGTTACCCATTAGTACGCCACCCAATGCGTTGGCTCATGCAACAGGACACATTAAAACTCAGCACATGGCTAAAATTGGAGTGCTTATTGGCTTGGTAGGGGTTGCGTTGAGTTTTGTATTAGTCGCGGCTTTAAATTTAATTTATTAGTGAGATGAAAATGGACAAATTTACAATTATTTGTGTCGATGATCAGCCAGAGATGTTATTTCAATTAGCCCATGACTTAGCTGAGTTTTCTGATTGGGTGAAAATCAAAATTTGCTCTGATGCCCAAAGTGCGCAAGAGAGTTTAGAAAAATTAGATCAAGATGGTCGTTATGCTTGCGTGGTGTTATCGGATCAAAATATGCCAGGGCAGAATGGTGTCGATTGGCTGCAAAGTCTTGCTAAAGACCGACGTTTTCGTCATACCAAGAAAATGATGTTCTCTCAGAGTCCTACGCAACAAGTGTTTATTGATGCGATTAATCTTGCGCAAGTGGATAGGTTCTTTATCAAACCTTGGGATCAAAAAGAGTTAGTCCATGAAGTGCGAGTCTTACTTACTGAATATGTATTTGATAAAGGAATTGATTACGAGCCATTGCAACAACACTTAGATCAAGAAACGGTGTTGAAACATCTACGTGGATGATATACCCATGTACTTGAAGCTATAGGTTTGTTGACGGCGTTCATTCACTCTAATCGAATAGGCAAGCTATTTTGATGGGGGCCGTATTCACTTGGGTATATATTAAATGCGATTTCCCCCCTCTTGCTTCGTTATTGAAACAAGAGGGTAGCCTTGTTATTTCAAGTGGTTATTTCAAATGATTTACTTTAAATGGTTCGGCGTCTTATGGAAGTGATTTTCTATCAACTTCTGACTGATGATATGTTGGGGATGGGCAATCACTTGTTGAGTGTCACCAGATTCCACTACTTTACCTTCGTGCATCACTATTAACTTGTCTGTGATGTGCTTAACCACACCAATATGTTGAGAAACATACACAAATGACACGCCCATTTCTTCTTGTAACTCTAAGAATAGGTTGATGATCTGTGAGCGCATTGCCATATCAAGCCCGTTAAGCGCTTCATCTGCGACAATGATTGAAGGTTGAAGTACTAAGGCTCTTGCAAGACAAACACGTTGCTTTTGGCCTGTGGCGAGCATTTGAGGGTAAAAGTAGGCATGTTCTGGCAATAAACCTACACGGATTAGCGTTTCTTTAACTCGATGAATTCGCGCTTCTGGTGACATTTGTGTATTACGTTTGAGTGGCTCTTCCAAAATTCGACCAATTTGAATGCGAGGATTCAAGGAGGTGTTGGGGTCTTGGAATATCATTCGAATTAATTTACAGCGGGTGGAGTAGTCTTTATCAAACAACTGCTCGCCATTGACGAATATTTTGCCATGGCTCGGTTCGGTAACACCAGCGAGCATTTTCGCCAGTGTGGATTTTCCTGAGCCATTTTGTCCGATAATGCCTAAAGTTTGCCCCGGCTCTAAGGTAAATGAAATGGGCTTAACTGCTTTGTGAACACGCTTATGAAAGAAACCGGAGCGCGTGACAAAGTTTTTCGATAAATCGATGACTTCTAATAGCGCACTCATACGTGTTTCTCCGTTTTTGCGTTCTTCTCTAACGTTGAACGTTTTTCCATATTAAGTGGAAAGTGGCAACTGAACTTATGGTTCTTAATTTTCTTTCTTGCCGGTATATGAACACATTTAGTTTGCGCGTAAGGACAACGAGGCCCAAGACGACAGCCAATCGGTAAATGCTGCAATGGTGGGATTGAACCTGGTAGAGAAGGCAAGCGACTCTTATGAGGGATCCATTCATTAAAATCTGGCATTGCATGCAATAGAGCAACGGTATAAGGATGCTTCGGTTCAGTCAAAATATGTTTAGTATTGGCCGATTCAACAGATTGACCGCAATACATGACCGTAATACGGGTTGCCCATTGGGTAATGGTTGTGAGGTCGTGTCCAATTAACATGATAGTAGTGTTATTGACTTGATTTAAACGACTCAGCAATCTCAGTATTTGGGACTGAGTAATGGGGTCAAGATCATTGGTTGGCTCATCTGCGATGAGTAGTTTAGGCTTGGAAGCTATCGCCATCGCAATCATAATCTTTTGACATTGACCATCGGTGAGCTCGTATGGGTAACAATTCATCACCTGACGGTGATCTTTAATACCTACTTTATGAAGTAGTGCTTTGGCTAACTTATGACGCCAGTGCCAGCGTTGCCACCATTTGCCTTCAAAGGATGATGAAGGAATCGACTCACGTAGTTGGTGGCCAATTTGTTCTGATGGATCGAGGCAACTACTCGGTTCTTGGAAAATGACCGCAATATCACGAGCAATCACACGGCGACGCTCTTTCGGTGTGAGTTGTAGAAGGTCGATACTGCCAAGCCGCATGCGGTCGGCTGAGATTTTCCACGTATCTTTTGTTAGTCCTACAATCGCTTTTGCGACTAGGCTTTTACCTGAACCAGATTCACCTACTAAACCGCGAATTTCACCTTCATTTAACGTCAGGCTCATGCGTTCAACGGCTTTTACGGTGCCATGTGGCGTTTCGATTTCAATAGTTAAATTGCGAATATCGAGTAATGGCATTATTCGGTCCCCGCGCTAAGTGAATGACGAACGCCTTCACCGACTAAATTAATAATGATGACCGAAAACATAATAAATAGACCGGGTAGTGTGACTGTCCATGGTGCGAGATAAATCAAATCCACTGAATCACCAAGCATGGTTCCCCATTCAGGAGTAGGGGCTTGAGCTCCCAATTCTAAAAAGCCTAGAGCACTAATATCTAGAATAGCCATCGAGGCTGCAAGTGTCATTTCAGTAGCAATCACGGTAGATAAGTTTGGTAAGATAGAGTTCCACAATAAGTGAAAGTTATTTGCACCATCTAAGCGAGCGGCAATGTTGTAGTCTTTTTCCATCTCGGCATTCACTGCAATATAGACCGAGCGAATGAAGCGGGGGATAAGTGCTAAGCAAATCGCTAATAGAATATTAAATTCGCCAGTACCAAGAAATGCCACAAAGATAATTGCCAGTAAGATCGATGGAATAGACATTACGGTATCAAGTAAATGATTTAAGGTGCTTGATAATAAACCTTTAGTCATGCCAGCAAAAATACCGATAGTACAACCGATAAGAGTAGCGATTAGCATAATGAATAGGCCAGAAGCAAAGGTCAATTGCGTACCAATAATTAGACGAGAAAGAATATCGCGGCCAATATCATCAGTACCTAGAAAGTACTCAACACTCCCTTCTGGGTTCCATGATGGTGGCTGTAAACGGTGTACGCTTTGCATCAAAGGATCATGCGGTGCTAACCACTGAGCACTGATGGTAACTAGCAATAAAATAACGAAGCACCATAAGCCAAACATTGCTAGACTGTTTGCTCGATAACTGCGCCAAAAGCGTTCAAATTGACCAGGAATACGGTCTTCTTGATAAATGTTATTTGACAGCATACCACTGCTTCCTTACCAAAGGGTTAACCATTACGCCAATTAGATCCGACAGAATATTGACGAGTAAAACGAAGGTCGCGACGGTAATAACGCCTGCTTGAATTGAAACGTAATCTTTATCAGCCAAAGCATCGAGTAACCAACGACCAATGCCTGGCCAGTTAAAGATGGATTCGGTAATAATCGCATAAGTCAGCATAGTAGAAAGCTGTACGCCTACCTTGGGAATAATCGGCGGAATCGCATTACGTAATACATGCTGAAAGATAATTTCATAGGTTGATAAACCACGGATACGTGCCGCGCGAATGTAGTTTTGCTTACGCACTTCAGCCACCGATGAACGCATTAAGCGAATGACTTCAGTTGTCGGTGCCAGCGCTAATACGATACATGGTAGAAGTAGGTGCATCATTACACTATGAATCAATTCTAGGCGATTCGCTTCATTGGTTATGAAAGCATCAATCGTGGCAAAGCCGGTGATATAAGGCACTTCGAGTAATAAATCATGCCTGCCTGAAACTGGTGTGTAACCTAGGTTCAAAGAAAAGAACATGATCATCATTAATGCAATCCAGAAAATTGGAATGGAATAACCAACCATTGAAGTAAATGAGATAAAGGTATCGACCCATTTTCCTTGGCGCATTCCGGCAATTGTGCCAATAGGAATACCGATGATCAGCGAGACGATCATAGCAAAAAAGCATAATTCTAAAGTGGCGGGAAACACTAATTTGATTTCGTCAATAATCGGATCGCCGTGCAGACTAACCCCAAGATTGAATTGGCTTAATTGGCCTACGTAAGTGAACCAACCTTGAAAGAAATCTTGAATGGCCCATGGCGAAAGAGGATCTAGACGTAAAATACTATAGCCAATGAGCGTTAAAATTAACAAGGTAATGATGAATAAGTTTATGCGGCGCAGGGTGTAAACCAGCATTATTTTTCCCTTACAACGTGTTCAAAGCTACCCGAATTAAAAGGGTTTAATACAAAGCCACTTAATGAGCTATGATGTACTTGATATTGTACGCCATGAGCGATTGGAATGATCGGTAATTCTTGAGTGAGCATAGTTTGCGCTTGATGATATAAGTTTAACCGGTGACGAGTTTGCTCGCTTTCACGTGCTAACGTCAATAAAAAATCAAAATCAGCGTCACACCACATTGAAATATTTAAGCTGGCTCGTTGTGCCTCGCAAGATAATTGAGGTCTCAATAAGCTATCTGGTTCGCCAGTATTAGCTGCCCAACCAGTAAGAACTAGATCAGTATTCGGTTGCTGAGTGAGTGTATCTCGTCGACCAAATTTTTCAGTTAAAATCGAAAGTGTTACTCCAATATCAGCAAAATTACCCTGAAGTAATTCCGCGGTTTTGTGTGGATTTGGGTTATAAGACTGTGCCGCCAGTGGAACCCACATAGTGAGCGTCAATCCATCCTCAAAACCTGCTTGTTTCAATAAGGCTTTTGCGTATTGGCGATCATAACGAATTTGAACGCTGTTGTCTTGATATGCCCATGAATCTGCGGGTAATAATGAGGTTGCGATATAACCTTGACCAAAATAGACCGCATCAATGATGTTTTTTCGGTTAATCGCAAAACTTAATGCTTGACGTACACGAACATCATTAAGTGCAAAATGTTGAGTGTTAAGCGAAAGAAATGCCACATTCATAGCTTTACTGATGTTTGAATGAATATCAGTATTGTCATTGATAAGAGTCAGTTGACTGGAAATAGGATCCGTCATCACATCACATTCTTGAGTCAATAACTTGGCAAGTGATCCGGTTCCTCGGGGGCCAAAATCAAACACCACTTGCTTCATGTTCGCTGGATGATGCCAATAATTAGTGTGTTTTGTTAAACGAATTAATTCATTATGTTGAGACTTTTCTAATTGAAATGGGCCAGTCCCAATTGGAAGTTCATCTAATTTTGATTTGTCATCTAGGGTGGCAAGTTGGTGTGCATATTCCTGAGAATGAATAGCAGCAAAAACGGTAGAGAGATTATCGAGAAAAGTATTGTCAGGATGAGAAAGAGTAAATTGAACGTGTTGTTCATCAATTGCCTTAACATCTTTCACTAGGCGAGAAAAACCGATGCTCTGAAACCAAGGGTAGTGGCCACCGTTGACATAATGATAAGGATTCGATGAATCAATAATACGCTTAAAGCTAAACACAACATCGTCAGCATTCATTGGGCGTGAAGGCTGAAACCAAGAGGTTTGATGAAATTGAACATTGGGTCGTAAGGTAAAGGTGTATTGAGTTTTGTCCTCATTCACTTGCCATTTGGTCGCTAAGTTAGACTTAGGTTTAAAATCAATAGGATCGAGCGTGAGTAGAGAGTCAAATAATTGCGGGCCGATCGATTTAATATTATCGCCACCATCGGAAAGCTGTGGATTCAAAAACTGTGGATGAGTAGTGCCACAATAGACAAAACCATTCATTCGGGCTTGTTGGCTTTTTTCGGCATCATTACACCCTGCGAGCATTAAAGGCGCAAATAGTGACAGTAATAAACAGTGTAATGACTTAGACATTGAATTCTTCTCTAAATTATATGCCCAAGTGACTTCAATTTGCCTTGCCTAAAGCTTGTTTTATTCTTGCGGAAACTCGCACCTTGAAGTTACTGGGTATAAACGAACAATATTGGTTAATCTTGTTGATCTTTTCCTATCATGTCATATTTCCTGAGCATTCCCCTAAATTGATGGTAGCTCAAGCCTAAAAGCTTAGCCGCATTTCTTTGGTGGTATTTAGCTTGCTTTAAGCTTTGTTTCAATAGTTGAATATCTTGCTCTTGTTGCCATTGTTTATAGTTTAGCGGGAGGCTTAAAGTGTTTTCTGAATAAATTATAGGTGCGGTGTTTGTGTTAGTTTTTATTACGGTGTCACTTTTGATGTCATTCGATGAAGAAACAAATGAAGTTGTAGGTGAGGCTTTTGATAATGAATCAATGACGCGAGATTGGAAAGGATTAAACTCAATCTCGTCAATTTTACCTTCTTGAGTACCATGACGATATACCGCACGTTCAACGACATTCTTTAGTTCTCGAACATTACCCGGCCAAGCATAAGCACACAGTTCATTTAAGGCTCTAGTACTAAAGCCGGTAAATAATGGCAAACTGAGTTCCTGACACATTTGAATTGCATAGTGTTCGGCTAACAGTGGAATGTCTTCTAGGCGCTGCCTGAGTGGCGGAAGGTGGATGACATCAAAGGCTAAGCGATCTAATAAATCGGCTCGGAATAAACCTTGCTGTGCCATTTGCAGTAAATCGGCGTTGGTTGCACATACTAGGCGAACATTGGCTTGTAAGGTTTTATGGCCACCGACGCGTTCATATTCGCCATATTCAATCACTCTCAATAATTTTTCTTGCACTGAGAATGGCGCGGTTGCCAGCTCATCTAAAAATAAGGTGCCGCTTTCTGCGCGTTCAAATCGTCCTTTGTGTTGGCCTTTAGAGCCGGTAAAGGAGCCGGATTCATGACCAAACAATTCTGAATCAATTAAGCCTTCGTTGAGTGCCGAGCAATTTAAGCTGATTAAAGGATGCTGCCAGCGCTTGGACAAGTAATGCAGTCGTTGAGCAATGAGTTCTTTACCGGTTCCTCTTTCGCCAATAATCAGAATAGGACGCTCAATCACGGCTAGTTGTGATGTTTTATCTAAAGCTGCAAGAAAAGCTGCAGATTGTCCTATGATATTTTGTGCTTTCATGGGCGTCCTTTAACGGTGTTAGCTTAATTTACTAATAATTAGCTAAAATAGTCATTTTATGCAAGGTGTTTTCAGTGTTGTGAATTATTGTTATTTAATATCAGTGGGTTAAAAATTGGCACGCTTCATGTATTAGTGTGGAGTAAGTATTGAATTTATTACACGACACATTAAGAAGGAGTCGAACATGGGTATTTTTTCTCGTTTTGCCGACATCGTTAATTCAAATATCAGTTCTCTATTAGATAAAGCGGAAGATCCTGAAAAAATGATCCGCCTTATCATTCAAGAAATGGAAGATACACTGGTAGAAGTACGAACTCACTCTGCGAAAGCGTTAGCAGATAATAAAGAACTGACTCGTCGTATTGAGTTTCTTGAAGAGCAAGTTGAAGATTGGAAAAACAAAGCGTCTTTAGCGATTCAAAAGCAGCGCGAAGATTTAGCTCGTGGCGCGTTAATTGAAAAACAGAAAGCGGAAGAACAGCTTAAAAACTTACGCAATGAAAAAACACTACTCACTGAATCTATCGAAAAATTAGCCGGAGAAATCAGTAAGCTTGAGACTAAGATTGTTGAAACTCGAGCTAAGCAGAAATCGATAGTGATGCGTCGCCAAGCCGCTGGCCATCGTCGTGATATCAAAAAGCAATTGCATACCGGTAAAACGGAAGAAGCAATGTCTAAGTTTGAGCAATACGAACGTAAAATTGATGAACTAGAAGCTGAAGCGGATAGTTATGATTTAGGTGAAAAAGGCAAAGATCTGAACCAAGAGTTTGCTGAGTTGCAGGCAGATGATGAAATTGAACAAGAGCTAGAAAAACTTAAGAAAAGTCTGCAAGATAAGTAATGTTCATTATTTTAATAACAATAATTAGGAGCTGTTCATGAGTAGTTTTTTCGTGGCACCGCTGATTGTATTTTTAATTTTTGTTGCGCCGTTGTGGTTGCTGCTTCATTACCGTAGTAAGCGTAAAGTGGCGCATGGTTTGTCGAGCGATGAGCTTGAGCAACTAAAGTCGCTAGCCGAGCGAGCGGAAAGTGTGCAGCAACGTGTCAAAACGTTAGAAAAAATCTTAGACGCTGAGGCGCCAAATTGGAGGCGTGATCATGGCTAAAGGAATGGATAGAGAAGCGTTATATCGCGAGCCTAAGAATGGTAAGTTAGCTGGTGTATGTGCCGGGTTAGGTCGTTACTTTGGTATGGAAGCCTGGTGGGTACGGATTATAGTTGTGTCAGCTTTCTTGCTTGGTGGTGGGATTTTAGTGCTGTTCGCTTACTTCGGCCTATGGCTGATGCTAGAAAAGCGCCCAGATAATTTAATTGCAGCGGACGAGTTCGATTTCGACCATACCATCAAGAGTAAACCTTGGCAAACAGGGCAGCTACCAGCGGAACTCTTAACCGACCTTGATAAAGAGTATGCGCTATTAGAAAATAAAATTCGTGATATGGAAGCTTATGTGACGTCTGATGCTTACAAGGTTAATAAAGAATTCAGTAAGTTATAGTTTTTAATACGCGTGTTATATCTATACCCAAAGTCATTGGAGTTGCAGTGAGGCGACAAGTGAATGAGACCCATGAGCATAGCTCGCCTATGTGATTGGGCGAAAGAACGCTGTCAACAAAGCTGCAGATTCAAGTACAAAGGGTATACTTTAAATTGATCAATATTAAAATTCCCACCTCTGATTCAGCTATGCTGTGTCAGAGGTTTTTTTTCGACTAACTAATTGGAAAGTTATATGACACAGCAAGTGGATACAACATGTGGTTGGGCAATTAAGCATGACAATGAACGTGAATATCATGATCAAGAGTGGGGCGTTCCTGTGTTCGATGACACTAAGTTATTTGAGTTCATTTGTTTAGAAGGCGCGCAAGCTGGGTTGAGTTGGCGAACTATTTTAAATAAGCGTGCTGGATATGTTGCGGCATTTGAAGGTTTTGATATTGAAAAGTTGAGTCAGTATGATGAAACACGAGTACCATACATTATTGATAATTTTGATGTTGTTAAACATAAAGGAAAAATCGCTTCTGTATATTCTAATGCTCGGGCGGCCAAAGTTCTACAAAAAGAATATGGCTCGTTAAGTAATGCGCTTTGGCAGTTTGTCGATGGTGATCCGGTTCAGAGTGGTTGGACAGATATGTCTCAAGTTCCAGCGGTAACGGAACAATCAAAAGCGATGAGTAAATTTTTAAAGAAAAACGGCTTTAAATTTATGGGTGAGACAATTTGCTACGCTTTCATGCAGGCGGTTGGAATGGTTAATGATCATGTTGTCGATTGCCCATGTTATAGTAAGTGTCAAAAGATGAAAAAATAAAACAATAATCGTTATTACCTTTTGTTAGTAATTATTTGTTATAAAATTGAAAATTAAATAGGAGAAACAAATGGATGTTTCGGCAACTAAACGGAAATCAACAGTGTTGATCCCCGTTTTTATACCCGCCGTTATCGTTATTGCTTTATTGGTAATTGGAACGATATCAAACCCAGAGAGAGCTGGTGTATTTTTCTCTGAATTACTGTCTGATGTTACGACTAACTTCGGCTGGTTTTATATGTTGGCAGTGGCAATATTTTTAGTCTTCATTGTGACAGTTGCTGTTAGTAAGTGGGGTGAGATAAAACTTGGTCCTGATCATGCTGAGCCTGAATATAGCTTTACTGAATGGTTTGCGATGCTGTTCTCTGCGGGTTACGGTATTGCCTTATTATTCTTTGGCGTAGCCGAGCCGGTTTTACACTATGCCGCGCCACCAACCGCTGCACCAGAGACGATTGATGCAGCACGTGAAGCGATGCAAATTGCTTTCTTCCACTGGGGTTTCCACATTTGGGCCATTTATGGTGTAGTTGGTTTAGCACTAGCATATTTTGCTTTCCGTCACGGTCTTCCTCTTTCTATGCGTTCAACCTTGTACCCATTGATCGGTGATAAAATCCACGGGCCAATTGGTCACACGGTAGATGTATTTGCGATCTTGGGTACCTTGTTTGGTATTGCAACGACGCTTGGTTTATCGGTCACTCAGATCAACACAGGTTTACACTACCTATGGCCTGAGATTCCAATTAATAGCACCGTACAAATTATCGCTATTACGCTGATCACTTTATGTGCACTTGTTTCAGTATTAGCGGGTATGGATAAAGGGGTGAAAAACTTATCCCTATTGAATATCGCATTGGCTTTATTATTAATGCTATTCGTATTCGTAGCGGGCCCAACATTGTTTATCTTAAATACCTTTATGCAAAATACAGGTAGCTACTTAAGCAATATCGTTGAGCGTACTTTCAACCTGCAAGCTTATGTATCAAGCGATTGGATTGGTAACTGGACATTGTTCATCTTCGGTTGGACGATTGCATGGGCACCATTTGTTGGCTTGTTTATCGCGAAAATCAGCCGTGGCCGTACCATTCGTCAATTTGTTGTAGGCGTAATGGTTGTACCAACTATCTTTACTTTCCTATGGTTCTCTGTGTTTGGCGATACTGCACTACACATGATCATGACAGATGGTTACCACCACATCATTCAAGAAGTTCAAGATAATAACGCTATTGCTTTGTTCAAACTGTTTGAACGTCTACCAATGACATCGATCATCTCGTTTGTCACGGTTATCTTGATCATTACTTTCTTTGTAACTTCATCGGATTCCGGCTCATTAGTTATTGACTCGTTAGCTTCTGGTGGTGTGCAAGAAACACCAGCATGGCAGCGTACTTTCTGGGTGGCAACCGAAGGGATTGTAGCGTCAGTTCTACTACTAGCGGGTGGTCTAGGGGCCTTACAAACCGCAAGTGTGGTGAGTGCCTTACCATTTGCTATCATCATGTTGATTGCGATGGTGGGTATGATCAAAGCACTACGCATTGAAGGGCACCATGAAGATAGTCAGCAGCAATATATGCAGACTCAACAATCAAACTCTAGCCCTGTAGGTAAAGGTTTGTGGAAAAAACGCCTAGCTAACTTGGTAGATTTCCCTGTTCGCGCAGATGTTGAGAAGTTCATTAGTGTGACTGCACTAAATAGCATGAAGCGTGTAGAGCAAGAACTAGAAGAACAAGATTGGGAAGCGGAAGTTACCTTCGATGAAGAACTGTGCCGCGCACACTTTGAAGTATTCAAAGAGGGCCAAGTTGAGTTCATCTATGAAATTCGTCTACGTGGTTACGACTTACCAGAGTTTGCTTATGATGAAGGTGAAGAGCCGGAAGATAAGTACTACTACCGTGCAGAAGTATTCTTACGCCGTGGTGGTCAAGCTTACGATGTATATAACTACGAGCAACAAGATATTATTAACGACATCTTAAACCAGTTCGAACGTTACCTACACTTCATCCATATTTCTCCAGGGATCCTACCTTGGAATATGGAAGAGCATGATGATGATGTGCCACCTGAACAACCAGAGCCGTCTAAATCATAATCTTTAAATAGTTAAAATCTTTAAATAACCAAATATCAAAGCCTTATCAATTCATGGTAAGGCTTTTTTGATCTTAGCTGTTATTAAAATTACGGTTCATTTAGTGTTGTGTTTGACATGTGAGCCATAATGGCTCATTATTTTTCAAGTTAACACCAAATGAGCTTTTAGGTGTTTCATCTTTTTTCATCCGATGACGGAAAAAATATGACTCAAAAAAAAACGATTGGGTATTTGCGAATGTCGCCCAAAGTGGAAGATATTGATAATCGTATTGATGTGATGACGAACGAAACGCAAGCCGTCTTGTATATCGAACGAGGTATTCGCGGAAATGTTGCTTTAGAGGATAGGCCAGAATTTCAAAAAGCTTATGCTCAATTAAAAGCTGGCGATACGCTACTTATCTGGTGGATGACGGATTTCGGTCTTGGCTTCAAATTAGCCTATGACGTGATCACAGAGCTTCTTAATAAAGGCATTATTGTAAGAACTTACCACCAGAATCTAATTTTTAAGCCAAACGATGAGCAGACCGATACGATGCTTCGATTGATTAAAGGTTATGAAGAAATTGAAACTTATCAGCGTTTAATGGCGGCAGAGTTAGGTCGCAGAAAACTTAAAGGTAACCCGAGCGAGTGGCAAGCCAAATTCAAAGGTCGACGAGCTAATCGTGAGTTACATCATAAGATTGCTCAGTTACTCACTAGTGATAAAACCTTACAAGCGATTGCTGATGAAACCGGAGCCAGTATCTCGACAGTAAAACGCGTTAAAGCTAAGTTGCAGAATAAAGCTAATCATTAATTGCTGATAGAAAAAAGGAATAGACATGAAACCAAACAGAAAACCTAAACTTGCTACTGTTGTGAACACTTTTGAACTTTCAGCAAATATGCAGCGCGTGATTTTACAGGGCGAAGACTTTAAATCATTACAAGCCACAGACCTAGGCGGCTACATTAAATTAATGTTTCACCCTGAAGGCCATACGGATATTTCAAACCTTGCAGAAGGGGAACGTCCGGTTATGCGTACTTATACCATTAGCGAATTAGATCTTGATAACGGCCAGATTGCAGTCGATTTTGTAAAACATGAAGTGGATGAAAAACATAAAGTCATTAGCCAAGAACAGGGTGGTTACGCGATTCATTGGGCGATGAATGCAAAAGAAGGTGATACGATTTCGATTGGTGGCCCAGGCAATAGCCAGTTAATTGATCTTACTGCTGAACAAGTGTTTATGGTGGCAGATATGACTGCGATTCCTGCGATAACGGAAAAACTGAACAAGCTTGAGCAAAATGCGGTTGGTCATGTAGTCGTGCAATTAACTTCGCCGCAAGATAATCCAAATTGGAATCTACCAGCAGGCATGCAGTTACACACGGTTATTGGTCATCAACCAAGTCTGCTAAGTGATGCGGTTATTCAGTTATCCATTGATAGCCAAGATGTCTCGATTTGGTGTGCTTGTGAATTCACAGCGATGAAAGCAATTCGCACTCACTTTAATAACCAAGACGCGATACAGCGTGAAAAGAGTTACTTTAGTAGTTACTGGAAGCAAGGCGTGACAGAAGATGGTCACAAAGTGATTAAACGTGAAGATGCGGAGAGTTTGAGCTAAGTTTTTAGTATTCTCAATTTGAATAGAACTCTTGGATAAAGTGCGTTAAGTTTATAGACCTAACGCACTTTTTATTAAAAGGCTAGTTATTTAACTCGGTATTATAAGCCTCAAAACCGCGATCTAAATCTTCAATCAGATCGTCTACGTTTTCTAAGCCGATGTGCAATCGTACTAGCGTGCCTTCAAAGTGCGGATTCGATACCGTTCGCATGTTATCGAAGCTGCTTGGCTCATTGGCGAGGATTAAACTTTCATAACCACCCCAAGAATAGCCCATGCTAAAATGTTCTACGGTATCAAGTAGGGCAGTTGTCGCTTTCTTATTACTGGTCTTTAGCACAAATGAGAATAGGCCATTAGAGCCAGTAAAATCACGTAGGAAGTATTCGTGACCCGGGCAAGATGGTAGTGCTGGGTGGCGAACATGATCGACTTCAGGGCGAGTTTCTAACCATTTAGCAATTGCGATACTGTTTTGTTCATGTTGCTTCAAACGCACGCTTAAAGTACGCAAACCACGCAAGCCGGTGTAGGCATCATCTGGTGATACACATTGACCAAGTAAGTAGCTTTGCTCACGGAGTTGTGGCCAGTATTTTTCGTTGGCAACCGCAGTACCCAACATCACATCAGAGTGACCGACGATGTATTTGGTTGCGGCTTGAATCGATACATCAACACCATGGTCAAACGGTGAAAAGTTAACACCAGCGCCCCAAGTATTGTCAAGCATCACGATAATGTCGTGTTCATGAGCAATGCGAGAAAGGGTTGGTACATCTTGCACTTCCATGGTGTAAGAGCCCGGAGATTCGGTAAATAGAATTTTAGTATTTGGGCGGATTAAATCACGAATACCTTCGCCGATACTTGGCTCATAATAAGTGGTTTCAATGCCCATTTTTTTGAGAATGATATTGCAGAAATCACGGGTTGGTTCATAGCAACTATCAACCATTAAAATGTGGTCGCCATGCTCAACGAAAGACAAAATTGAATTGGTGATCGCAGCAGCGCCGCAAGGGTAGAGTGCACAACCGGCACCACCTTCGATTTGGGTCATGGCTTCTTGAAAGGCGAAATGAGTTTCGGTACCACGACGACCATAAAATAAGGTATGGCCTTGGCGCTTCATCGTGGCTTCGTTTTTTTCAGCAACCGTATTAAATACCACAGTCGAGGCGCGTTGAACGGGTGGGTTGACCACACCGTGAGTCCATTTTTTATTGCGTCCTGCATTGACCAGTTTTGTTTCGTACTTCTCTGATTCTGACATTTAATATCCTTATATTTGTTAGAACTTATCGCTTTCTACTAATCATATTGCCTTATAGCAAAGGATTAAATAAGTAGAAGACTCTTTCTAGCATTCGGTGGGCAAAATTACGTTGTTCCCACCTTTCTTTTGAAACTAAGGTAGATTGTTTTAAGTAATTTTCTTGTACCCAATATAACTCTTTGGTGAATTCATAATCATCGACCGCTAGAGTTAATTCAAAGTTAAGCCACAAGCTTCTCATATCTAGGTTAACACTACCTATTAGGCAGTATTGCTGATCAATGACAACGGATTTGGTGTGTAATAGACCAGCATCAAATTGATAAATATGTACACCGGCATCAAGTAGTTCACTAAAGAAAGACTTGGAAGCCCAGTTCACTAATAGAGAATCGTTCTTCTTTGGTATCAATAATTCAACAGTAATACCACGCTGGGCGGTCATTTTGATTACCTGCATTAAGTTGTCACTAGGGACGAAATAAGGCGTAGTAATACGAACCGATTGTTTTGCTTGGTTAATTGCGAGTGTTAAAACTTGCTGAATGAGGTTTTCAGGCATACCTGGGCCAGATGGTACTACTTGAATGGGATGTAGTGCACCAGTATTTTCTATTGTACAAACAGGAAAGGTAGGTAGATGGCGTTCTCCGGTTTCAACCTCCCAGTCCCAAGCATGAATTGAGGCAAGTACATTAACCGTAGGGCCTGTCACCCGAACCATTACGTCAATCCATTCGCCTACGCCAGCATCTTTTTTGAAGTATTCCGGATCAACCATATTCATTGAACCGGTATAGGCAACTTCATCATCAATAGTGATAATTTTACGGTGTAGTCGTAGATCCAATCGACGGAAGAACACACGGAAGGCATTTACTGCTAACGCCTGGCGAATATCAATACCCGCTTCCAACATTAATTTATGCCAATGGCTACGGAAGAATTTAGGACTACCTGCCGAGTCAATTAAGATCTGAATATTAACGCCTCGTTTAGCAGCTTGAATCAGCGCAGCATTGACTGAATCGATTAGACCGCCACTTTGCCAGATATAAAATTCCATTCGAATATTGGTTTGTGCTTGTTCAATATCATCAATGATTGAGTGCAGAATTTTATCCGGTGTGTCCTGTAGCGATAGGGTGTTGCCACACAATGCAGGAATAACGGTGCGGTTGGTACAAAGGTCATGAATTTGCGCCAGTTGTAAATTGAGTAAAGTCGGTTGGTGGGCTTGGCATTCATGTAATTGAGTAAACCATTCACCATAAGGGGTAAACATACTTTGTGATCGTTCGGCGCGCTTACGACCGAGGTTAAGTTCGCCAAATAGAAAATAAAATAGAACGCCAACAAAAGGAATGATGTAAATGATCATTAGCCAAGCAAGCGAGACACTCACGGCACGGCGCTTAATCACAACACGAATGGTAACCCCTGCGACGAGAAGCCAATAACTAATCACACCTGCTAGCGCAACAATTTGATAGAACTTTTCCATTTATTCCTTTGATATCACCGACTTCACAGATCTCGATACTACCATTATTTGGTTTGATATTTGAATCATATCAGATTGGTTTGAAAGGTGCTTACATTCCTTTGCCTAAAGGTTAGATGGAGCTCTGAATTCAGCTTCTTGAAGTCTCGTGAGTACATATTGTTGTCGTATGAAAGGAGGGCACTTTGTTATAAATAATATGGGTTAGTTAGACCAATCAGAAAATGAATGGATAGTTAACGCTATACCTAAATAACTTCATTAGCAAAAATTGCTAAATTAAGCGACCAGAGTGATTGATGTTAATCAATTGTTGCGTGAAGTTCTGATGTGTTATGAGGGTTTGATGATTTTATGCTCAAATATCCTCTTAATTGCACTTTTTATACTGCTTTAACTTTAAATCCACCACATAAACTGTTCTACTTGCAACCTTATTGATAAAATTCATATTGGTCGTGTGTAAATTAATTTTTACATGACTGTAAGTTATAATAATTATTGGCTTTAAGCTTAAAACACAACGGAAAGTATTATGGCGTCAGGTTCACGTGCTCAGTTTAGTTCTAAATTGGGTTTTATTATGGCAGCAGCGGGATCAGCTGTTGGATTAGGAAATGTTTGGGGTTTCCCAACACAAGCAGCAAGTAACGGTGGAGCCGTTTTTTTGATTGTGTACTTGGTGATGGTCGCAGTTCTTGCTCTACCTATGTTGATTGCAGAATTAACCATTGGTCGTTATGGACAAGCGAGCCCGTTACGTTCGGTTGCAAGTATTTGGCCTAAGCGTAGTAAAATGCCTGTTGGCTTTGGTTTACTTGGCTTGTTAACGGCTTTAATGATCTTGAGTTTTTATTCGATTATTGCCGGTTGGCTTGTTGGTTATTTAGTGAGTCCAATACTAGATTTGATCGGACTACATACTGCAGCAAATTGGTTAGAATCATTTAACCTTGAAAGAAACCTAGTACTTGCCTTGGTGTTTATTGGTTTAACCATGAAGATCGTGATGAGTGGAGTAACGGATGGAATCGAGCGTTGGTCATCTCGTTTAATGCCGCTGTTGGTTGGTTTATTCATCGTCATGATTGTCTATATTTTGACTCAAGATGGCGCAATGGACGGTTTAAAAATGTATCTTGTTCCTGATGTCTCTCATTTCAGTGCTGATTTATTAGTAGGTGCTATGGGACAAGCCTTTTTCTCATTATCTCTAGGTGTGACGGTAATGATGGTTTATGGCTCATATCTGCCAAAAGACATTAATATTCCAAAAACCGCGGCGCAAGTGGCCGCGATTGATACGGGGATTGCATTTGGTGCGGGTTTGCTGATTCTACCAGCAATGTTTGTCGCACAAAAACACGGTGTACAGATTTATGATCAAGCGGGTCAGTTATTAAATTCAGATACTTTGGTTTTTACTGTTTTGCCTGCTATGTTCGACTCGATGGGAAGTGTTGGTGTTATTGTGAGTATCCTATTCTTCGCATTAATGTTAATTGCAGCATTAACTTCATCGATTTCAATGCTAGAAGTGCCGGTTTCATGTGCGATTGAAGAGCTTGGTCATTCTCGAAAAAAAGCTGTTTGGTGGATTGGTGGTGTTGCTCTAGTGCTTGCGGCAGCAATTGTTTTTAACTTTGGAACTTTATTCGGTCTCGTTATTACCGTTTCAACCGTTTACCTACAGCCTTTACTAGGTCTTGTTTGGGCCATTTGTGCGGGGTGGGTGTGGAATCGTGCAGGTTTATTGGAAGAGATTCGTCAAGGTAACCCAGATGTTGAGGGTAGCTTTTTCTGGAAAGTGTGGCCAAACTATCTGCGTTACGTATGCCCAATTTTAATGGGATTAGTATTCTGGGTGACAATCTAACTTATCCTCTTTTTTTATTGCGTTAAGTGCCTCGTTTTTACGGGGCATTTTTTATGGGGAATTTTTTGTCTGTCAGATCGGGCTGTCATTCAGTATTGAAACAAGGCAAGGTATACTTCAGCCTCTCTTTATCCGGTAAGGTTTTTATGTTCGATATTCTGTATCAAAATACCGAGTTTTTAGTCATTAATAAACATTCGAATGTCAGTGTGCATAAAGATGATGGTGAGACTTCTTTATTAATTGAAGTGGCCAAATCAGAAATGGTTGAATTAACGGCAGAGCAAAAACTCTATCTAGTGCATCGTTTAGATAAAATGACATCGGGAATTCTACTTCTCGGTAAGCATCAGCAGGCGGCTAGTGAGTTATCGCAACTTTTTGCCAATCGTATGGTGAGCAAATTTTACCTTGCGATTGGGGTGAAAAAGCCAAAGAAAAAACAAGGGTTGATTTCTGGCGATATGGTACGTTCTAGGCGTTCTAGCTGGAAGTTATTAAAGAGCCAAGATAATCCGGCTAAAACACAATTCTTTTCATTGGCAGGAGAGAATGGACAGCGTCTGTTTTTATGTAAGCCGCATACTGGTAAAACTCATCAGATTCGAGTGGCGCTCAACTCTATTGGCTCATCGATTGTAGGGGACGATATCTACACCCCAAGCAACAAAGCTGATCGCGGTTATTTGCATGCCTATTGTTTGTCGTTTGAATATCAAGGGCAAACGTATGAGTTTGTTTGTGATCCAAGCCAATATGAACATTTAGGCCAAGAGTGGCAAACCGAAGTCGCCAAGCAAGCAATTGATCAATGGAATAAACCATCTAGCCTCAATTGGCCAATAATTAAATAATTTATAAGTGAATCAATCATGGAAATCACACAGTTAAACACTTTTTTTGAGCATATCAAACAGCAACTACCACTTTGTGAAGGTGAGATGCGGCGTTTATTTCACGGCCGTGGTCAAACCTTTCAAGGCTTAGAGCAGATCACCGCTGATTGGATTGGCAAACAATTAATCGTGACGTTATTTAAGCCCGTTGAAGACGACTTTAATCAAGCGTTGAAATTAGGCTTAACCGAACTCTTTGCTAGTGATGTTTGGCAATCAGCTGGTGGCACGGGGATTGGTTTGCAGCATAGATACCAACATGGTGCGCCGTTTGAAACGATTACTGGTGAGATTCAAGAGAATACAATTGGCATTGAAAATGGTCTTAAATATAAGCTTGTACTGGGTAAAAACCAGAATATGGGTATTTTCCTAGATATGCGTATAGGGCGTCAATGGGTACAAGAACGCTCGAAAAATAAACGTGTATTGAATCTATTTGCTTATACCTGTGGTTTTTCAGTTGCAGCGAAAGCCGGTGGTGCTGCTCAAGTGGTTAATGTGGATATGGCAAAAGGTGCGTTATCTCGTGGCCGTGACAATCACAGACTAAATGAACATGATATGTCGGATGTGACTTTCATGGGCTACGATATCTTCCGTTCATGGGGAAAAATTACTAAATATGGTCCTTATGATTTAGTGATCATCGATCCACCATCTTTCCAAAAGGGCAGCTTTGCTTTAACCAAAGATTACAAACGCATCTTACGTAAGCTACCGACGTTGCTGAATGAAGGTGGCGAAGTGTTTGCGTGTGTGAACTCTCCAGTGGTGAGTGAAGACTTCTTAATTGATTCAATGGCAGAAGAAGCGCCTGAACTGACGTTTGTTGAGCGATTAGCCAACCCGGAAGAATTTGCTGATGTCGATGATCAAGCAAGTTTGAAGGTAATGATATTTTCATCAAAAGCAGAAAGTTAACCGGCTGAATTTTAGGTAAATTCCTACTGGCAATATTTGTAAAATAATGCATGATTAAATGAAACTATTTGATCCAAGGAAGAGAACCTATGCCATTAGTTCAATGCCCTATATGTGATAAATCGATATCAAAACGAGCGCATGCTTGCCCAAGTTGTGGTGAGCCTGATCCATTTAATAGCCGAGCTAAATTCAAGGCATTGACAACGGTACTCTGGATTGTGGCAATTGTTGGTGGGGGATACCTGTTTTGGGTTTATGGCCTACCTATGTTGATTGATTTAGCCCATAAGTTATAAAAAATTAACCCCCTAATGAGAAGATCACTAGGGGGTTAATTGTATCTACTAGTTAATCGCGTTTAGATTAACTTTCGTCTTCTACTTGCTGGCAAGTTTGTTCGCTAATGCTTTTCTCAACGAGCATTTTTCCACGTTCGCTACGAATGGTGATATTATAAATTACACCTTTTTTCAAAACGGAACGGACTTCATTACTTTTACAATAAGTCTTTACACTTGCGTCGACTAAAGCTGTAGGTGATACGGTGCCTGAGCTGTTGTAAATCATTAGTAGCTCAACAACATTTTTATCTGACTTTGCACTCATTACATTCAGCGGGCCGATTTTGTAAGGTAGTCCAGCTTCAATCACGCTAGCACGGTGATCGGCCATCATTTCTACTTCACTGGGCGTTGATGAACAACCGAGTAATAAGGTTGCGCTGAATAGAGCGAGTAGGGGTGTTTTCAAAGACATTTTCATTATGGTAATACTTTCTTAAATGGTTTGACGATAACTTTCTCATAAACGCCAGCATCAATATAAGGGTCAGCATCTGCCCATGCTTTGGCGTCATCAAGAGAGTTAAATTCTGCAATTACCGTTGAACCGGTAAAGCCTGCTTCGCCTGGATTCTCTGAGTCAATCGCAGGCATTGGGCCAGCGACTAATAAGCGACCTTCCTCTTGTAATTGGACTAGGCGAGCTAAGTGACGGTCACGAACGCTCATTCGTTTTTCTAATGAGTTCTCAACATCCTGAGAAAAAATAACATACCACATGGGAAGAGTCCTTTATGTTGAAATTCAAGGTAAGAAGTTAATATACGCGGCTCAAAAAAATAAGGCTACCATTTGACAGTAAAACTGCGCTTGATAGCCTTATTTTGTGTTGTATGCCCAATAAGGATAAACAGGTTAATGTTATTCAGGTTTTACTGCACGAGGTTTACCATCTGCATCAATAGCAACGTAATTAAAGGTGGCTTCACAAACTTTGTTCTTTTCACCTATACCGTTTAGGCTAACAGATTTAACCCATACTTCTAGTGCGATAGACATTGAAGTACGACCAACCTTAATGCATTCACCATAACAGCATACCACATCACCAACTTTTACTGGTTGTTTGAATGTGATACTTGAAACCGAGACTGTCACAACGCGGCTGTTGGAAAGTTCTTTGGCTAAAATAGCGCCGGCTAAATCGAGTTGAGACATGATCCAGCCACCAAAAATATCGCCATTAGCATTGGTATCCGCAGGCATTGCAAGAGTACGAAGTACCATAGAACCACGAGGGGACTGAGGTTGAGAGCTCATAATATGTCCTAAATAAAAATTCCATTACAGTTATACCCAATGAACTTAGGTGTATAAATTATGACAGTATTGGAATAACAATCAATTATTCATCAAGCTATATGTCGATAGTTTGTTCAGCTTTCTTCTTTATTTTCTTTAGGCATATGCTTATAGACGTAAACACCTGAAAGAATTGTAAAAGCGAAGGTGGCGATTAACAGGCCAAATACTTTAAAGTTGACCCATACATCAAGCGGTAATTCGTAAGCCACGTAGATATTTAATGCGGCACATACAGCAAAGAAACCAACCCAAGCAAGATTCACTCGTTTCCAAACGCTATCCGGAACGGCAATTTCTTTGCTTAACATGCCTTTGATAACTGGCTTTCCTAAAAAATCAGAAACTAATAAACCAATAGCAAATAAAGCATAAATGATAGTGACTTTCCATTTGATGAAGTTGTCGTTATGGAAAAACAACGTCATACCACCAAAGATGGCCACCATGGCAAAGGTGATGAGCTGCATTTTTTCTACTTTCTTATATAAGAAATAGATAACGCCAACTTGGATCGCAGTTGCGACAATTAAGGCACCTGTTGCGACATAGATGTCATAACTTTTGTAGAGAAAAAAGAAAATAATCAGTGGAATAAAATCAATAATTTGCTTCATGCGAGTGTGTTACCGTTTTTTGTTATATCAATAATGCGCCCAGTCTAACCAATCCGGTCAGAATGAAAACCATTTCGAGATGTTTTGCTACAAAAAAAGAGCCATCTGGCCCTTTTTTGCTTAAATACGACTTTTAGTACCTATTTCTGAGTTGCATTTTTCATCGATATAACAAAATCATTAAGCTCTGACAGCATGATATCTGGCTTAGTTAGGTTACGCTCGATAATTTTTACTACCGCTGAACCCGAAATTGCACCTGCTGCTCCCGCTTGGATCGCTTCTGAAACTTGAGCTGGCTCTGATATGCCGAACCCAAGAATCGCTGGTGGCGCATCAAATTGATTTAAACGCTCAAGCAACTCATGAACAGGCATGCCTGCTTTGGTTTCGGTACCTGTTACACCTGCACGCGAGAGCAGGTAGGTATAACCTCCACCAAGGTTAGCAACTTGTTCTAGTGTTTCAGGGCTACCATTTGGCGGAGCAATAAAGATGGGGTGAATGCCGTGTGCTTTGGCAGCTTTGACAAATGGTTTACTTTCACCAGTTGGAACATCGGCAACCAATACCGAATCAACACCAGCTTGTTGACAGCGTGAATAGAAATCATCTAGGCCACGTACATACACTAGGTTGGCATAAACCAGTAGGCCAATCGGCGTATCTGGATGTTGCGCACGAATTTTACTGATTAAATCAAAACAGATACTCGGTGTGGTATTCGATTCTAATGCACGAATATTAGCACCTTGAATAGTTGGGCCATCGGCGGATGGATCAGAAAAAGGGAAACCTAGTTCTAACGCATCGGCACCGGCATCAACTAAGGTTTGAATGATCGCCAGCGATTGCTCTGGGTTAGGATCACCAATAGTAACGAAAGGAACAAAGGCACCTTGGCTCTTTTCATTGAGCTGAGTAAATAATTGTTGATAACGGTCCATTATTGTGCTCCTTTCTGATCTAAAATCGCTTGTACAGTGAAAATATCTTTATCACCACGACCCGATAAATTAACCACTAACAATTGTTCTTTTTCAGGTTCTGTTTGTGCCATTTTAAGCGCATGAGCAAGTGCATGGGCAGATTCTAGGGCAGGGATAATACCTTCATTACGTGCCAAGCTTTGGAAGCAATCGAGCGCTTCATCATCGGTGATTGATTCATATTGAGCACGGCCAATTGAATTTAAATGGGCATGTTGTGGACCAACTGATGGGAAGTCTAATCCAGCCGATACTGAGTAAGACTCTTCAATTTGACCATTCTCATCTTGCATTAATGGTGACTTCATACCGAAGAAGATGCCGGTGGTACCATGCTTAAGTGGTGCACCATGTTGGTCTGTATCTATACCTTTACCCGCTGGCTCTACACCAATTAGGCGGACATTGGTTTCTTCAATGAAATCGGCAAACATACCAATCGCATTCGAGCCGCCACCAACACACGCAATCACAGCATCGGGTAGTCGTCCTTCACGAGCAAGGATTTGCATTTTGGTTTCTTCACCAATCATGCGCTGGAATTCACGTACAATCGTTGGGAAAGGGTGAGGGCCAGCGGCAGTACCTAGTAGGTAGTGCGCTTTATCATAGCTAGCAGACCAATCACGTAGCGCTTCATTACAGGCATCCTTTAAGGTTGCTGAACCAGAGTGTACTGGGATCACTTCAGCGCCCATCATGCGCATACGGAATACGTTCGGGCTTTGACGCTTAACATCTTTCGCGCCCATGTAGACTTTGCATTTCAAATCGAGCAAAGCACACGCTAGTGCTGTTGCAACACCATGTTGACCAGCACCAGTTTCCGCGATGATTTCTTTTTTACCCATGCGCTTAGCCAGTAGCGCTTGACCAAGTACTTGGTTGGTTTTATGTGCACCACCGTGCAGTAGGTCTTCACGCTTTAGATATAGTTTGGTTTTAGTGCCTTTAGTCATGTTACGACATAAGGTTAATGCAGTAGGTCGGCCCGCATATTCTTGCAATAAACCCATAAATTCAGCTTGAAATTCAGGATCTTGCTGAGCATCAATAAACGCTTGTTCAAGTTGATCCAATGCTGGCACCAAAATTTGTGGTACATATTGACCACCGTATTCACCAAAATAGGCATCTAATTTAGCCATAAAAATATAATCCTTGTTAATTATCAATGACGGAGTATTAATCTCTGCGTCATTAATTTAATAATTTCTTAATGCCTTAAACGCGGCTTCTAGTTTCTGTGGATCTTTTTTACCGGGTTCACTTTCAACGCCGGAGTTAAGATCTAAACCGATACAACCAAGTTGTGCGGCTTCTTCGATATTGTCAGGTGATAAGCCGCCTGCAATCATAATGCTTTGACGATGACTCGTTGACGTATTGCCTTTGTTTAAAAGGTCCCAATCGAAACTCATTCCAGTTCCTCCTGATTGATTACCTACTTGAGAATCTAATAAATGTTTATCAACGTGTTGCTCTAATAGTATTGGTAGCTGATCGGACACCCCATAAGCTTTCCAAATTTTAACGCTTTTTGGTAGTAGTTGGCGTAATTCAGCGACTTGTGCTTGTGTTTCTGCGCCATGAAGTTGAACCGCAGCCAGACCCAGTTGATTAGCAGTTTGAGCGACTTCATCCATCGATTGATTTTGGAATACACCCACATAATGTAATGGCGCGCCACTCATAATCAATCGAGCGTCTTCTATGCTGATTCGACGTTTAGATTTAGCGGCAAAAATAAGCCCACCATAAACACTACCAGAACGGTAGACTAGGTTTGCATCGTCTGGGTGAGTCAGTCCGCAGACTTTATTTTCGCCTAAAATGACACGACGAACTGCCACTTCTAAATTCTCTTCCGACATTAAAGAACTACCAATTAAGAAACCATTCGCAAACTGTGATAGCTCTTTCACTTGCTGATGGTTGTGAATGCCTGATTCAGAAATCACCACAGTATCTTTTGATAAACGAGGTGCGAGTTCTTTAGTGCGTTCAAGAGTAATGGATAGATCGCGTAAGTTGCGGTTATTGATGCCGACGACCTGCGCTTTCAATGCAATCGCACGTTCTAATTCTTCTTCATTACTGACTTCGGTTAAAATGCCTAGGTCTAATGATCGAGCCACTTCTGCTAGCTGCTGATACTCTTGATCGTTAAGTACAGAAAGCATCAACAGAATCGCATCGGCTTGATAATAACGAGCAAGGTACACTTGGTATTTGTCGATCATAAAGTCTTTACACAAGACAGGTTGCGTAACTTGCTTGCGTACTTGAGGTAAAAAGTTGAAATCACCCTGGAAGTATTTCTCATCGGTTAATACCGAAATAGCGCTAGCATGATTAGCGTAGACCGATGCAATGTAGTCTAAATTGAAATCTTCACGGATTAGGCCTTTTGATGGTGACGCTTTTTTACACTCTAAAATAAATTCAGTTTTGCCAGTATGCAATGCTTGATAAAAGTCGCGATCGCTTGGTTGCAAATCTTGCTTGAATGATTCTAAAGGTTGTTGAGCTTTACGTTCTTCAACCCAAATGCGTTTATCCGCGACGATTTTTGCTAATACGGTTTCCAATTCCTTTCTCCTCGATTATCCGTGCGCGGCAAGTTGAGTAACAAGCTGGTACGCTTTGCCTGAATTCATAACCTCAATAGCTTGTTGAGTGTTAGCTTTTAAGTCTTCTTGGCCAAATAGACGCAACAGTAGCGCAACATTCACGGCTACGGCAGATACCTGTGCTTCGGTTCCTTCGCCATTTAAGATTCTAGTGATAATGGCACGGTTCTCTTCTGGTTCGCCACCTTTAATTGCTTCGAGTGGGTGACTATTCACGCCAAAATCTTCTGGGGTTAAGGTATATTCAATAATTTCGCCGTTTACGATTTCATTCACTAGGGTTGAGCCGTGAATAGCCACTTCATCAAGTCCACTACCATGCACTACTGCCGCGCGTTTTATTCCCATACTTGCCATGGTTTTGGCGATAGGGCGAACTAAGCTTTCATCATAAACGCCCATTAATTCAATATTTGGGCGAGCCGGATTAATTAAAGGACCAAGTAAGTTAAAAATGGTGCGAGTTTTCATCGCTTGGCGTACTGGCATTGCGTGACGCACACCACCGTGGTATTGCGGTGCGAATAAGAATGCTACACCAATGTTCTCCACCGCAGATTTAGTATCTTCTGGGCTCATGGCGAGGTTAATACCAAAAGAATCGAGTAGGTCAGAGGAACCTGATTTACTTGATACGCCGCGGTTACCATGTTTGGCGATTTTTACTCCACAAGCGGCAGCCACAAAAGCGGCGGTGGTTGAAATGTTAATGGTATTGGAACCATCACCACCAGTACCGACGATATCGGCAAAATCGCCTTCAATGCTTGGAAATGGAGAGGCATTTGCTAGTAAGGCTTGAGCGGCCCCTGCGATTTCTTCCGGCGTTTCACCTTTAATTTTTAATGCAGTTAATACCGCGCCCAATAGAATAGGATCCATTTCGCCTTTGATAATGGTATCGAAAAGGGAGTGGCTTTCTTTCTCGCTTAAATTGCTTTGGGCATATAGCTTGTCAATGATCTTTTGGTTGCTGTTGTTTTGCATAATTAAATCCTTGTAATAATTTTTCTCAGCTCTCAGCTCTCAGCTCTATTTTTCTAATGCCCAACGAATTGTGTTTTCTAATAATGTCGCACCATAGGTCGTCATAATGGATTCAGGGTGAAATTGAAAGCCGCAGACTTTGTCATTTTCTTCAACCACTGACATGACTAATCCATCAACTTGCGCCGTTACCGTTAGCGCGTTACTCACATGAGTGGCAACCAAAGAATGATAACGAGCAATCGCAAAAGGTGACGGTAAGTTCTGGTAGGTTGGGTGCTTGTCATGCATCATCATCGAGACTTTGCCATGAATGATCTCACCTGCGCCAGCCACCGTACCACCGTAAGCTTCAACAATCGCTTGGTGACCTAGACAAATACCAATTATTGGCACTTTACCCTTCAAACGTTGAATTAGCTCAGGCATACAACCTGCTTCAGATGGTACGCCTGGGCCTGGTGAAAGCACGACGACCGGGTTTTCTAGTTGATTAACGGCTTGTTCAATGGTTTCCGCTGATAAGCTATTACGGTAAATAGTAACGTCATGGCCTAGTGTGCGAAATTGGTCAACAAGGTTGTAGGTGAATGAATCAAAGTTATCAATAAAAAGAATGTTCGCCATGATGATCACCTTAACCTTGTTGACTGTGAGTTGAGTTAGCTTGATGCGCGAGTTGAATAGCGCTAATACAGGCTTGTGCTTTGCCGCGAGTTTCATCCGCTTCCGATTGTGGGTCTGAATCAAACACTACTCCAGCACCAGCTTGTATATGAGCTACGCCGTTTTCAACATAAGCGGAGCGAATCACGATACAAGTATCAAGGTCACCTTCACCGGTTAAGTAGCCAACTGCACCGCCATAAGTGCCGCGGCGTTGTTGCTCTACATCACGAATCAACTGCATGGCGCGAATTTTTGGTGCCCCAGTTAATGTGCCCATATTCATACAAGCTTGGTAGGCATGCAGTGCATCAAGGTCACAACGCAATTCGCCGACTACGCGTGATACTAAGTGCATGACATGGCTATAACGATCGACTTTCAGTAAATCGGCTACGTGACGAGAGCCAGCGGTAGCGATCCTTGCGACATCATTTCGAGCGAGATCGACCAACATCATGTGTTCTGCATTTTCTTTTTTATCGTTACGCAGTTCCAATTCGATACGGCTATCAAGGTCAAAGTTAATTGAACCATCGGTATTTTTTCCACGACGACGGGTACCGGCAATTGGGTAGATTTCGATTTGCTCATTATCCGCATCGTATTTCAATGCGCTTTCTGGTGATGCACCAAATAAAGTAAATAGCTCATCTTTCATGTAGAACATGTATGGGCTTGGGTTGCTTTGTTTTAAAGCTTTATAGGCCGCAAGCGGAGAAGGGCAAGGGAGTGAAAAACGGCGTGATGGCACGACTTGGAAAATATCCCCTTTAACCACAAACTCTTTTAAGTCACGAACGATTTGGCAAAAGTCTTCATCTGAAATATTGGTTTCCACTGACATGTCCGCTACTTCCGTTGCTTGTGGAAGTGGGGCAACATCGGTGCAGTGTTCAGCAATATTGGCTAGGCGTTGCTTTAATTCAGCTTGGATGCTGTTAGTACTATTAAAGGCGGTCGCTTGTACGCTGCAATGTTGGGTTTGGTGATCGAAAATCATCAAGGTTTCTGCTACGTAGAAAACATAATCAGGGCAGTTATCAATGGATTTTGCATCACCGAGATCTTCAAAATTGGAGACGAGATCATAAGCAAACGAACCTCCAATAAAGATAGCCAGTTTTTTATTGGCACCGAGTGAATCAGGAAGTTGCAGTAAATCAAAGCTATGTTGAACGACACGCAGAGCATCAAAGCTAGAAGATTGACGTAGACGAGAATCTTCATCAATTGCATCGTTAGGCGCATCGAAAGAAAGGGTTAATGCTTTGTCGGTTGCTTGAGTGAGTACACTACTGGTTAAATTTGCTTTGACCGCTTGCAGTAAGTTTTGTCCATTTAAGCTTTTTGCTGTCATGGTAACTTGATGACCACGACATTCAATACGTACTGCAGCATCAATAAGAAGTAGGCTTTTTAGGTTCTCTTTTGAACTGATTTCGGCGCTTTCAAGCAATAAACTATTTTGAGTTTCCAGTGCGTTATCATTGATACATAAAGCATGAAAAACTTGCGTTGGGTCTTCGAGGTAAGGGGTGTCCACTTGAAACACCTCAATTGGGTGTTTGTGGTTGATCTTATCTTGATGAATCTTTGCTGCCTTATTCATAAGACTTCCTTTAATCATGTATTAAAATTCCGTTTGCTTTCACACGTTTATTATGAGTTATAGCGTGTTCAGTGTATAAACTTTGTTTATCATATTTCGTTATTTATCCACGAGTTATTTGTAATGTTTGTGGACTGGGTTAAGAGAAAACAATGTGATTGTTTATAAAATATTCAATTGTAAATAGACAATAAAAAGCCCGCATCTGAGCGGGCGAAGTAGCTTAATCAATCAATAAGTTATGATTACTCTTTTTCCTTCGCCACGATGATATGTGCCAAATTCGCCAACCATTGAAATGAAGGTTTGAAGCAGTCGAAGAAGCGTCCTCAGATAAATCATGAGAATGGGCTACAGTCGAATTTAGAATAATGTTATTATCTTGTAACACATTGCTTGCCATATTCGCTTCCGCTTTATCTTGTCGGGTTATCCCTTAAGTTCTTGTGTACTAGTAAACTAGTTCATTGGTTTTGAGTCAAGCTTTTTTATTTATTAATCTCAATGTAAGGCCATTTATTTTCATGAGAATCGATCTACACAGTCATACGACATGCTCTGATGGACGGTTAAGCCCGCAGCAACTACTCGATCGTGCGGTTGAAATGAACTTAGATGTTTTAGCGATCACCGATCACGATAGTGTCGATGCGATTCCTATGGCACAAGATTACATTACTGAGCAATCTCTACCTTTGCATTTGATCACGGGTATTGAGCTTTCGACAGTATGGCAGAATAAAGATATTCATATTGTTGGGTTGGATATTGATCTTCAGAACCCTGCATTGCAGCAATTAATTGAATCGCAAAAGCAACGACGAGTTGAACGCTCTGAATTAATGGCCGTTCGCTTGGCAAAACACACCAGGGAAGGAGTGTTGGAAGAAGTTCAGGCGATTGCCAATGGCGCATCGATTACGCGCTCTCATTTTGCCAAATGGTTAGTTGAAAATGGCTATGCGAAAACCATGCAGCAAGTGTTTAAAAAGTATTTAACCCGTAATAATCCGGGCTATGTTCCACCAGTATGGTGCAGTATTGAAGACGCGGTTTCCGCAATACATGCCGCTGGAGGTGTCGCGGTTTTAGCGCATCCAGGACGTTATCAATTGACAGCTAAATGGTTGAAGCGTTTAATTGCAGCATTCGTGGCTGCTGGTGGTGATGCGATGGAAGTTGCCCAACCTCAGCAAGCTCTACAAGAAAGAAGAACATTAGCCGACTATGCGATTGAAAATGGTCTACTTGCTTCGCAAGGATCGGATTTTCATTATCCATCACCATGGACAGAGCTTGGTCGTAATTTATGGTTACCGTCTGGTGTTGAACCAGTCTGGAAAGATTGGCAGCAGATTGCACATTTAGAGTTTGGGACGGATAAAGCCTAAATCTAAGCTTAATAGAGAGTGAACCTGATCTCGCCAATGTGATTGAGTCGAAAATTGAATCTTAGACTTAATCTTTATCTCAATTAGGAGTATCAATGAGCCAATTTTTTTATCTACACCCAGAAAACCCACAAGCTCGATTGATTAATCAAGCAGTTGCAATCATTCGCAATGGTGGGGTAATTGTTTATCCTACGGATTCTGGTTATGCACTAGGTTGTCAACTTGAAAATAAAACTGCTTTAGAGCGTATTTGCCGCATTCGTAAAATCGATGATAAGCATAACTTTACTTTGTTATGTCGCGACCTTTCTGAGTTATCACTTTATGCCCGAATCGATAATACCGCCTTCCGTCTTTTAAAAAATAACACTCCGGGCGCGTATACCTTTATCTTTAAAGGAACCAAAGAAGTACCACGCCGTTTAATGAATGCGAAACGTAAAACGATTGGTATTCGTGTTCCAGATAATAAAATTGCGCTGGATTTACTAGAAGCACTGGGTGAACCATTAATGTCGACTACCCTGATTTTACCGGGTAATGATTACGCAGAGGCTGATCCAGAAGATATTCGCGATAAATTAGAGCATTCGGTTGATTTGATCATGAACGGTGGTTTCTTAGGTGAACAACCAACGACAGTAGTTGATTTTAGCGATGATGAAATGGTGGTTGTTCGTCGTGGTGCAGGCGACCCAACGCCATTTGAATAAAGTTCATTTGCTATACTTGATTCCTACATTTAATTGTGGGGCTTTGTTGTTTAAACATTCAGGTATCTAACAAACTAGTGTATACTCTGCTGCCTTTTCTTAATCTTATGATAATTAAAGAAAAGAAACTAATTTTAATTTATTGTTTTATAAAGCTAATTTTAAATTAAGCAATAAAGACGGCTGTGAAGTCGACAAATAATAGGTATATAAATGAGCGAAAAGTTACAGAAGATTTTAGCCCGTGCAGGTAATGGCTCTCGTCGTGAATTAGAAGCGATGATTCAAGCTGGCCGTGTGAGCATTAATGGACAAGTGGCCAAACTAGGCGACCGATTGGAAGATGACAACGCCATCGTTCGTATTGACGGCCACAAAGTGTCAGTAAAAGATTCTGAAGAAGTGATTTGCCGAGTTCTTGCTTACAACAAGCCAGAAGGGGAGCTATGTACTCGCCACGATCCAGAAGGTCGTCGTACGGTATTTGATCGCTTACCAAAAATTAAAGGTTCTCGTTGGGTTTCGGTTGGCCGTCTTGATGCCAACACCGGTGGCTTATTGCTCTTCACAACTGATGGTGAACTCGCTAACCGACTAATGCACCCAAGCCGTCAGGTGGAACGTGAGTACTTAGTCCGTGTATTTGGTGAAGTAAACGAAGAGATGGTTCGTAACGTTACTAGTGGTGTTGAACTTGAAGACGGCATGGCTCGTTTTGAAGATGTTGTCTACGCTGGTGGCGAAGGTATGAACCATACTTTCTATGTGATGATCACTGAAGGTCGTAATCGTGAGGTTCGTCGTTTGTGGGAATCTCAAGGGGTAACCGTTAGCCGTCTGAAACGTGTTCGTTATGGTGAAATTTTTCTAGAGAAAGCATTACCACGTGGTGGCTGGGTTGAGCTTGAGCTTAAAGAAGTGAACTACTTGCGTGAAATGGTTGATCTTAAACCTGAAAAAGAAACATTAATTGACCCTGATAAGCATTCTCGTAAACGTGAACGTTCTCGTGGTCAGAAGATCCGCCGCGCGGTGAAGCGTCACGAAGAGCGTTCAACTGCACCAAAAGGTCGTGGCCGCAATGCTTCTCGCGGTAATGTCGCGACTAAAGGCACAACCACCAATAAAGTTAACAATGGTGAAGCAGTAGGCGGTCGTCAAGGTAAGCAGACGAATCGTCGCAAGCCATCATCTACCGCTGGTAAGCCAAGAACTCGTCAGTAATTGAAATACTGATTACGGATATTAAAAGGGCCCATCAAAATTACTTGATGGGCCCTTTGTTCGTTATGCATTTATAGAAATGGGACTATACCCGACCGAGTATTAATCTCTTTTCCACAAAATATGGCAAAATTTATTGTCAGGGTCTCGGCTAATTAGCATGCGAGCAAACACATCATCCAAAGCATCATCGGCTTCATTGACCAATCCTACTTTTACTTCCGCGTAAGTCTCTTTATCAACCTCAAAGCCAACGTGTTGAGCCCAGTCATCACCTGTTTCAACTACTTCAGCTGCGCCGCGCTCTTCAAATTGCATTGTGAATAAGATGACATCTGCTGCTTCTAGGTTATCTGGTGCCATTTCCAAAAAGATGTCATAGCCGACTTCGATTACGTCATCGTAAGAGATTAAATCTGTCATTATTGCCTTAAATATACTTGGTTAATGTATTTCATATCAGTTAAAAAAGTGGTCAAACAAATAAGATTAACCGCTATACCCAAAGTAATTGGAGTTACAGTGAGGCGACAAGTGAATGAGGCCCCATGAGCATAGCTCGCCTATGTGATTGGGGCGAATGAACGCCGTCAACAAAGCTGTAGCTTCAAATACGAAGGGTATAGTTATTTTTTAATAATTAGTCAGCACGGCCCATGAACTTACGTTCAGCGGTATTAACTTTAATTTTGTCGCCACCTGAAATGTATTCAGGTACTTGAACAACAAGGCCAGTCGAGAGAGTTGCAGGTTTAGTACGGGCACTTGCTGATGCTCCTTTAATCGAAGGTGATGTCTCGACGATTTCTAGTTCAACACTTGAAGGAAGCTCAACCGCTACAGGCTTATCGTTTACGATTACAACGCTTAAGCCTTGAGTTTCTTCGTTAAAGAACAAGGCTTCATCTTCAATCGTTTCTTTATTGAAGTGATAAGGCGTGTAGTCTTCATTATCCATGAACACGTACTCATCACCATCAATGTACGAGAACATTACGCTGTGACGGCTAAAGTCAGCCAGAGTGAGAATCTCATCAGCTTTGAAGCTTTCATCTGATTTAGCACCAGTTGCTACATCGTACATACGCATACGGTACAGACTTGCACCCGCACGGCCACTTGGCGTTAATTTGCTGATTTCACGTACAGAGAATACACGACCGTTTAGTTCTACAACGGCATTTTTTTTAATATCACTAGCTTTAGGCATGATTTTTCCTAAGTTATATCTAAGAAGCACAGAGGCTCTTGGTGTTTGAAAGTATGTTTGAGCGAGAAAATATCACGATCTTAACTTAATACCAAAAATAATTATTAGTTTAGCTTATACCCAAAGTAATTGGAGTTGCAGTGAGGCGACAAGTGAATGAAGCCCATGAGTTTAGCTTGTCTAAATGATTGGGGTGAATGAGCGCGTCTAACAAAACTGCAGCTTCAAGTATGAAAGATATATATTAAAATAGACCAATTTGCGGTGCGATGATCGACTCAAAGTCTAAGCCGATAAAAGGCAAAATTGCATCGGCAACCGGTTTAATCTGTTTATCAATATAATGTTGATAATCGATAGGGCTTTCTAAGTAGTCTTTAGGCTCTGGGCCATTGAGCGTAAACAAATATTCTATTCTACCTTTATTTTGATATTGCAAAGGGCGGCCTAGGCGAGCATTCTTTTCATCGGCTAAACGTGCTGCCCTGACTTGTGGCGGAATATTTTTCTGATATTCACTTAGTTTGCGGCGTAGGCGTTTTTGATAGACAAGATTATCGTCATAAACCCCATTTTGCGTATCTTCAACATATTGGCGAATAAAGGTTTGTGGGTCTTCATCATGAAAGATCATAGAATACAGTTTGTGTTGGAAGTGATGTGACAGTGATGTCCAGTCAGTGCGAGCACTTTCCAATCCTTTGAATACCATCTTTTCTTTTCCATCGGTATTGATAAGACCACAATAGCGTTTTTTTGACCCAGTTTCAGAGCCGCGAATGGTAGGCATTAAAAATCGTTGATAATGGGTTTCGTACTCAAGCTCTAGGGCCGATTGCAGGTTATAGTTATCTTTAATATGTTCCTGCCACCACAAGTTAATTTCTTTAATCAGCTTTTGGCCAATTTGATCGGCTTGTTGCTGACTGTGAGGCTCAATTAAAGAGACAAACAAAGAGTCAGTATCCCCATAAATTACTTGATAACCTTTCTCTTCGATTAAGGCTCGAGTTTGCTTCATGATCTCATGGCCACGCATCGTAATAGAAGAGGCTAACCGAGTATCAAAAAAACGACAACCAGAAGAGCCGAGTACGCCGTAAAATGAATTCATAATGATCTTAATGGCTTGCGAAAAGGCCGCTTCATTATTTTTCTTGGCGATATCTCGCGCTGCCCACAATTCTTCAATCATATTAGGTAAAAAGTGTTTGCTACGGTGAAATTGTCCACCGCGAAATCCTGAGACGGCTTGATGTTCTTCTTTACCTATTTCAAGTTTTAAACCTTCAACTAACCCCATCGGGTCAATGAGAAAGGTGCGAATAATTGAAGGGTAGAGTGATTTAAAATCAAGTACTAGCACAGAATGATAGAGTCCGGGATCAGAATCCATCACGTAACCACCAGGACTAGCGAACCAGTTTTCAGAGTGAAGATTTGGCGCGATATAACCGGCACGATGCAATTGAGGCAAATACAAATTGGTAAAGGCAGCAACTGACCCACCAATACGATCAAGCTCTACACCGGTTAACCGTGAGCGTTCAATAGCAAATTGCAGTAAATGAGTTTGCTCAAAAATGCGCGTGACTAAACGGCAATCTTGTAGGTTATAAGTGGCAAGAGAAATTTTATCTTCGCGGAATTGGCGATTGATTTCATCCATACGATTAAACGGATCATGGATGATTTTGCCTTCACCGAGTAGGTTTTGGGCCACAGATTCTAACGTCCACGAATTAAAGTGATAAGTCGCGGTTTTTAAAGTATCGATGCCATCTAAAACCACTCGGCCCGGAATAGAAACAAAACCTTGCTGAGTATTATTGGATTGCCTGAAATACAGCTTTTGTTGCGCTCGACCTAGTTTCAGAGGCAGTTTATGCCATTCCGCTCGCTTGGCTAATAATCGACAATCAAAATCAATCACATTCCATCCAATGATGATATCGGGATCAAAGTGTTCAAACCAATCGACTAAGGCGGTTAAGAGGGCGTATTCGTTTTCTACCCACTGAATGTTAACTTCTGCGTCATACTCCTGTGGCGAACCAATCATGATGACTCGACTGTCCATTTTTGAATCGAGACCAACCGAATACAAGATGCCTTTTTCTGAACATTCGAGATCTAAAGAAACCACCGTGAGATTAGGTTGATAGGATGTCGTTTTACAGCGAGCTTGTGTGACTTTCTTATAATGCTTCTGCTGTGAAAACTGACCGGTAAATTGAATGCCTCCGCGGATAAATCGTTCCATTAAGTAGCGGTCGGTTAGGCGGATATCATCTTCAAAGCAATCGATATTTGATTGAGTTAAGACGTTTTTCGCTTGGTTGGTTAATTGAATGGTGCCAAAGTAACAGGCACAAATCGGTTGCTGGCTAAAAGTTTTGAGTGCAACAGCTTGAATTTCAAAGGGGATGTTTTGTTGTTTTAATGCATTGCTAACGGCCTGTTGGTGTTCTTGTAAGACGAAAAACACACTTCGCTCGGCGGCAATTAATAGTTGGGTCGGGCCGCTATCGGTTGCGACCCAAAGTTCAATTTGCGTCTGGGAGCCAGAATGGTGTAAATCACGAGCTTGTCGTGTCAGCACAAAGCCTTGGTCGATATTGGCGGTATTGATGTCTGATGAACCATTCAAGTGAAAATCTGTCCAGAGTTGTTAAGTGAGAAAGAAGCGGTTAAGTGCTAGCATGATAACAAACTGATTGAGAATGGTGCGAGCTTTCATTGATCTTGATTGGAAACTAGACGGATTAGAACTCTAAAACCGGACTACCCTCAACATGGTAATATTAAATGCCTATTTTATATTAAATCTGGTCTTGCATTCTTGAGTAAACCATTAATAATACATTTGTAATTACTTGATTTCATAAAGCTTACTTTAAGTAATTTTAATCAATCAATTCACATAGAAGACGATATCTATGATGTGTTAGTCACAAAATAGTACGGATTCTGAGATTAACAGTCATTTTGTGACCATAAATAAGTTAGAATGTAGTGACCAGCGATTAATAATCTTGTTGGTCTAGCGATAATCCAAGTGTGGAGATACAAGAGTGATAAATGTTTTCCTTGTAGATGATCACGAACTGGTTCGCACAGGGATTCGACGTATAATTGAAGACGTCCGTGGAATGAAAGTAGTAGGGGAAGCTGACAGTGGTGAGAATTCTGTAAAATGGTGCCGTGCTAATCACGCGGACGTTATTTTGATGGATATGAATATGCCAGGTATTGGCGGCCTTGAAGCCACCAAGAAAATTTTACGTTTTAATCCTGATATTAAAATCATTGTTCTTACAATACATACTGAAAATCCATTTCCAACCAAAGTCATGCAAGCGGGGGCTGCTGGTTATTTAACCAAAGGTGCTGCGCCAGATGAAATGGTGAATGCGATTAGAATGGTCAACAGTGGTCAGCGTTATATTTCACCTGAAATAGCGCAACAGATGGCATTGAGTCAATTTTCAGCACCTTCAGATAATCCATTTAAAGAGCTGTCTGAACGTGAGCTACAGATCATGATGATGATTACCAAAGGACAAAAAGTAACGGATATATCCGAGCAGCTTAATCTTAGCCCTAAGACAGTAAATAGCTATCGCTACCGCTTGTTTAGCAAGCTCGATATCAGTGGTGATGTAGAATTAACGCATCTCGCAATCCGTTATGGCATGATAAATACAGAGACTCTGTAGTGCCAGATCCATTTGATTCTGCTTCTTTTCTATCGACGGTTTCAGATCAGCCCGGCGTTTATCGTATGTATAACGTCGAGGCTGACGTTATTTATGTCGGTAAAGCAAAAAATCTATTCAAACGTCTTTCCAGCTATTTTCGTAAGAACCTAGATAACGAAAAAACCAAGGCTCTCGTTAGCCATATTGCCAAAATTGATGTCACGGTGACGCATACCGAAACCGAAGCCTTAATTTTAGAGCACAACTATATCAAGCAATACCTTCCTAAATACAATGTGCTATTAAGGGATGATAAATCTTATCCCTATATTTTAATTACCAAACACAAGCATCCTCGTCTTGCTTATCATCGTGGCGCAAAGAAAAGGAAAGGGGAGTATTTCGGCCCTTATCCAGATGCAGGGGCAGTACGAGAAACGCTTCACTTATTACAAAAAATCATCCCAGTTCGTCAATGTGAAGACAGCATTTATGCCAATCGCACTCGACCATGTTTGATGTATCAAATTGAACGTTGTTCAGGACCGTGTGTTAAAGGTCTGATTAGTGATGAAGAATATGCGGAAAGTGTCAACTATGTTCGCTTATTCTTGCAAGGCAAAGATGATCTCGTGCTGAATGCTTTAATTAAAAAAATGGACGAAGCAAGTCAAGCGTTAGCGTTTGAGAAAGCGGCTAAATATCGCGATCAAATTCAAGCGATCCGTCGTGTACAAGAGCAACAATCAGTCTCCAATGACAGCGCAGAAGACATGGATGTGATTGGCTTTGCTAAAGAAAATGGTCTGGCTTGCGTTCATATTCTAATGATTAGGCAAGGTAAAGTGCTGGGTAGCCGTAGTCACTTCCCTAAAATCCCTAACAATACCGATGATCACGAAGTATTTTCGAGCTTCTTGAACCAGTATTATTTAAGCCATAATGAAGCGTCGACGATTCCAACTCGAATTACTTATAACGCTGATTTATTCGATGATGAAAGTCCATTACAAGCCGCATTAACCGAAATAGCTGGCCGTAAAGTTACATTCCATGTCAGTCCTAGAGGGATCCGAGGTCGTTATCTTAATTTGGCCAATACCAATGCTCGCAGTGCGTTAACGTCGAAGATTAGTCATAAAATGACGGTGAATCAGAGGGTTAAAGAGTTAGAAACCGAGTTTGGTATGGAACGCATTGAGCGCATGGAATGTTTCGATATCAGTCATACTATGGGTGAAAGTACCATCGCTTCTTGTGTGGTTTTCAACCGTGAAGGCCCGGTTAAACAAGAGTATCGTCGCTACAATATTGAAGGTATCACGGGGGGGGATGATTATGCTGCGATGGGGCAGGTGTTAGAGCGTCGCTACTCCAAGCAACAATATACTGATGAAATATATGCCGAAAAGATACCGGATGTGATTTTTATTGACGGCGGTAAGGGACAACTTAACCGTGCTTATGAGATAATACAAAGACATTGGCAAGACTGGCCGAAAAAACCAGAACTAATTGGTATCGCTAAAGGTGTTACCAGAAAGCCCGGTCTAGAAACATTAATTAAAGTTACCGGTGAAGAGTTCAATTTGCCGAGTGACGCACCAGCTTTACATTTAATTCAGCATATTCGTGATGAAAGCCATAATCATGCGATCAGTGGTCACCGCGCGAAAAGAGCCAAAACCCGAAGAACCAGTACTTTAGAAGGTATTGAAGGGGTAGGCCCGAAACGCCGCCAAGCTTTACTGAAATATATGGGTGGTATACAAGAATTAAAACGAGCAACTGTAGAAGAAATAGCCAAAGTTCCTGGGATCAGTAAATCTTTGGCAGAAATCATCCATGAAGCATTGAAACCCTAGACGTTTTAACGCAACATTAAGCCGCACTCTCCAAGAGACGTAATTATGCGATTTACAATACCAAATATTTTAACTTTACTTCGACTTGCGTTAATTCCTGTTTTCGTTGCCGTTTTCTATCTGCCTTATTCATGGTCGCCTTTTGCTGCTGCAATGGTGTTTTGGGTTGCAGGGTTTACCGATTGGCTTGATGGAGTGCTAGCAAGAAAATTAGGTCAAACGTCACGTTTTGGCGCTTTTTTAGATCCTGTTGCTGATAAAGTAATGGTTGCCGCGGCACTCATTGTAATCACTGAACACTATCACACCATTTGGATTACCATTCCGGCTGCCACTATGATTGCCCGTGAAATTATTATTTCAGCACTACGAGAGTGGATGGCAGAAATTGGCAAGCGAGCGAGCGTTGCGGTTTCTTGGATTGGAAAATGGAAAACATTGTCACAAATGTTTGCTCTTTGGGTTCTCATCTGGCGTTATGATGATTGGATGGTATGGCTAGGTTATGTCACGTTATACATTGCGACAGCTTTAACATATTGGTCCATGTACCAATACTTAAAAGCCGCTAAAGGAGATCTACTGGCTGGCGAGGGTGATTAAGTCAGTCACTTTAAAATTGAATTATCAGAGCCCCGTATATTCTTTATTATAAAAAAGATTATGCGGGGATTTTTGTTTCTAGCTATTTATCTAATAGATAAGTTATGTTTTCTCAATTTTCTGTTAAAAATATCGACAAAATTAGGCATTAAAATGTGCGATATAATGGTTTTTGACTGCAAAATAGACAAACGATTTAAAAATCGAAAAATAGTGTTGACGTGCTTGGCTTAATCCGTAAAATGCCATCCCGTACTCAAGAGGAACGCAACATAATTCGAAAGAGTTAAGTTCTTCACAAGATAAGGCGCCTTGGCAGAGTGGCTATGCAGCGGATTGCAAATCCGTGGACCTCGGTTCGACTCCGGGAGGCGCCTCCATAATCTTGTTTAAATTGATACAAAGCGACACTAGCTCAGCTGGTAGAGCGCAACCTTGCCAAGGTTGAGGTCACGAGTTCGAACCTCGTGTGTCGCTCCAAATTAATGAAATGGAATGTAAGTTCGGTTTCAGATGGTGTTCTAACTTTTCAATTATCTTTGATAAGTCACGGCATCGCAATGAATTGCGTGCCCTGGTGGTGGAATTGGTAGACACAAGGGATTTAAAATCCCTCGGCGTTCGCGCTGTGCCGGTTCAAGTCCGGCCCGGGGCACCATCTATTAAAGTCTACATTTATGTAGCAAATGCGACACTAGCTCAGCTGGTAGAGCGCAACCTTGCCAAGGTTGAGGTCACGAGTTCGAACCTCGTGTGTCGCTCCAAATAAGAAAGCCCCGATCAGTATTGATCGGGGCTTTTTTCATCTATGAAGTTTACTAATTTCGAGGTTCGGGAGATTTGAATGACGCCAGCTCAATTGGTAGAGAAGGTTGAGGTCACGCCTAGTCCATAAAAGCAGGGAACCTCGTGTGTCGCTCCAAATAAGAAAGCACTTCAGAATGCTGGGGCTTTTTGCGTTGGCTGTATTTAACATTGTTCACTTATAAAGCTTATTCTTTGTACTAGCTTATTATGAATATTTTTCTTATTTGTGTTTTTGTGTTCTTTGAGCTTACAACTGTTTCGCTTTTTTCCTGTTATAGGGTAATATTGCGCCAAATCGAAACACCTGTACGCTCAACTGGAATCTATTTATGTCTCTTGATGCTTATCATCTTATCCGTTTGTTTAAACAGCAAGCTCAACAACGTGCAGATCAAATTGCGTTGGAAGGGTTTGAAATTCAGGCTCCATGGAACCTTGTTACTTGGCAGAAGCTTGAAGAACAAACTGATAAACTGGCAAAAGTGTTAATTAAGCTTGGTGTTTCAATCCAAGATAAATGCGCCATTCTTTCGCAAAACTGCCCGCAGTGGACGTGTGCCGACTTAGCTAGCTTAAAGGCTAGAGCGGTGATTGTTCCTATCTACCCAACCAGTACACTCGAACAAGCGCAATTTATTTTAAATGATGCCGAAGCCAAAGTGTTATTTGTTAATGATGCACAGCAGTATCAAATGGCGTGTGAGTTACAAGATACTTTACCTAATATTGAATCGGTGATTGTGTTTGATAGTTCGGTAAAGTTGAAAGTACGCCCAAATCATAGGCATCTTGATGATTTATTGGCGGAAACGTATCAAGTAGATCAATCACAACATGAACAGCTAGCGATTCGAGTTGAGCAAGTTCAGTTAGATGATTTGGTGACGCTTATTTATACCTCGGGTACTACTGGTGATCCGAAAGGAGTGATGTTGGGCTACCGTAATTTTGCTTCTACGATCTCCCAACATGATGAAGTACTAGGTTTTACGGAAGGTGACACCTCGCTTGCATTTTTACCCTTGAGTCACGTATTTGAGCGCAGTTGGTCATTTTATGTTTTAGCGCGTGGCGGTAAGAACGTTTACTTGCAAGATACCAACCGTGTTAAGCAAGCGATCAGCGCAACCAAACCTAATACGCTTTGTGTCGTGCCAAGGTTTTTAGAAAAAGTGTACAGCGCAATTCAAGAACAAGTAACTAAAGGCAGCAAGGTTAAACAACTGATCTTCGCCTGGGCGATGAAGGTAGGTAAGAAGCAGTTTGAAGTAAGCCAAGGCCGCCGTGCATCAAGTGTTTTTCTTGAGTGGCAAAATACATTAGCGACAAAATTAGTCTTTAGTAAGTTGCAAAATGCGCTTGGTGGACGTTTGAAATTTATGCCTTGTGGTGGCGCAGCATTAGATGCAGACGTGGCAGGCTTTTTCCATGCGATCAATGTTCCAGTGTTATGTGGCTATGGTATGACGGAAACTACCGCAACGGTGACGTGTAATACTATTGCAAACCGTGTAACAGGCTCGAATGGTCAACCGCTAAGTCAAACAGAAGTGAAGCTTGGAAAAGATAACGAAATCTTAGTTCGTGGCGATATTGTTATGAAAGGCTATTACAACCGCCCTGAAGAGACTACAGAGACATTTGAAGACGGTTGGTTGAAAACCGGTGATGCCGGACAATTTGATGAAGATGGTAACTTGTATATTACTGACCGTATCAAAGAGTTAATGAAAACCTCGAATGGTAAGTATATCGCACCGCAGCGAGTAGAAGGTAAAGTTGGAACTTGTTCTTTTATCGAGCAAGTAGCGATTGTGGCTGATGCGAAAAACTATGTCACTGCGTTGATTGTTCCGGCGTTTGAATCATTGGATGCTTGGGCAAAAGAAAAGGGCATTCATTATGAATCACCGATAGAGCTATTAAAGCATAGTCATGTGGTTGAACATTTTGAACAACGTTTAAAGCATCTCCAAAAAGAATTGGCAGGCTTTGAAAAAATCAAAAAATTCACCTTGTTGCCAAAAGAGTTCTCGATTGAAGACGGCTTGATCACGCCAACCTTGAAGTTACGTCGTAAAAAGATTTACGAAAAATACAAAAAAGAAATTCAAGCTATGTATAAGGTTAAAAAGTCGTAAATAGTGGCTAATCAAGTACTTTTAAGATAGAACGGAAATATGAAACGAGGGGAGAATAATTAAATTTATTCTCCCCTTTATTATGTGTGATAAAAATCGTTTGCGTTGAAAATAATTTCTGTGTTATTTTCCGCCACAATCTCAAGGTTATCGTTAATTCTAACGATAGATTTACCTTAGGGGGATACGCGTAAGGACATTCAAGCTGATTGTGCCATTACGTATGAGTAGGTACTGTTAACATCGAGTTAATCAGTAGACGGGAACCGATGCGAAAGACATCCGCATTGTTATAGGAAGCCCAACTTTGAATACATTAATCCAGATTTTAAAAATCAGCTTCACTCATCTTAATCGTTCAATTGTGGCCTTTTTGCGCACGATGAAGCGATCTCATATTACAAGTTTAAACTCTTACACTTGTACTCCGCTAAGCCGACGAAGTTCAAATATAACGGAACCTTGAGTTTGTATACCAATCGCAACGAGTAACGGCTCATTTTAGCTTGTTAAAAAGCTCGCTAACTGCGTTATAACTTCTGTTTATAAAAAAGTGTATGTAGACCCACTACTAACAGAAATTTTATGCCTTGTTATCAAGATTTTTTCCTACGCTAATCTCGCCCCGTTACTCATTTTGATTGGTATTTCATAGCTATATCTAGTGTTTAGTGTCTTCAATTTGAAGTAATGACTTATTTTCATTGAAGTCGGTTTGGCTGGTAATTCAGTCAGTATTTAATATCAATACTCTTCATATTTGAAACTGCAGCGTTGATGATCACGTCTGTAGCTTTAAGTTTCTGAGTAAATACCGTTTTAAGGGTTTATCAATGACCACTGCTTTTGATTTTGAGCTTAACCAAGCCCAAATGCCATTCACCACCAATATTCCTTATGTTGATGGTGTGTACGATCTTGCCCTTGATCAAGTGTTACTGGATCAAGAACAGCATGAATCAGCGGTTCGTTCTTATCCACGTCGTTTACCTATCGCAATTAAACGTGCTTATGGCGCTTTAGTTGAAGATACCCGTGGCCAGTTGTTTTTAGATTGCCTAGCAGGCGCGGGAACCTTGGTGCTGGGTTATAACCACCCAGAAATCAACCAAGCATTAAAAGAGCAGCTTGATACGGGACTGCCTTACCAAACTTTAGATATTACGACGCCAGCAAAAGATCGTTTTATTAAGCAGGTTAAATCATTCCTACCTGAGAATTTTGCCGAAAACTCAGTGATTCAATTTTGTGGTCCATCAGGAGCCGATGCAGTAGAAGCGGCAATTAAACTGGCTAAGCAGACGACTGGCCGTAACACCATGATTGCCTTCCGTGGTGCTTATCATGGTATGACCAATGGCACCATGGGAATGATGGGGAATCTAGGTACTAAAGCGCGTCGTACTGGCTTAATGTCTGACGTGCACTTTATGCCGTTTCCATATAGCCTACGCTGCCCGTTTGGTATGGGTGGCGATGAAGGTGCTAAGCAAAATATTCGTTATATCGAACGTATGCTAAATGATGATGAAAGCGGTATTCAAAAGCCTGCTGCAATTATTGTTGAGCCCGTTCAAGGCGAGGGCGGAGTGATCCCTGCACCTGCGTTTTGGTTACGCGAATTACGTCGTATTACTCAAGAGCATGGCATCTTATTGATCTTTGATGAAATTCAATGCGGCGTGGGTAAAACTGGTCATAACTTTGCTTTTGAAGAGTCAGGCATTTCACCAGATATTCTTTGTTTATCAAAAGCGATTGGTGGCGGTTTACCAATGTCTATTTTGGTATTCAATAAAGAAATTGATACTTGGAATCCAGGTGAACACACTGGTACTTTCCGTGGAAACCAATTAGCGATGGTCTCTGGCGCGAAAGCATTGGAAATCATTCAACGTGATAACTTAGTTGAGCATGCCAAAGTGGCGGGGCAATACTTACGTGCTGGATTAGAAAAAATTCAACAAGAAGTCGGCTGTATTGCGGAAGTTCGCGGCAAAGGTTTGATGCTTGGCGCAGAAGTAGTGCATCCAAGTGGTGAATTGAATAAGTTTGGTGAGCCTGTATCAGCGCCAGAATTAACGCTTAAGATCCAACGCGCAGCATTAGAGCGTGGTTTGATGATTGAAAAAGGTGGTCGTGATGGCTCGGTATTACGTTTCTTACCGCCTGTGATCATTAGTTTTGAGCAAATTGATTTCGCTTTGAAAACATTAAAAGAAGCGATCATCGCGGCAGGTGGTGGTATTGATCCAACTAAACAAACAATTGAGCATCCATCACTAGAACAACTGAGTTGGCAACAGCACTTTATTCAAACTGGCGCACACGGTGCAGACAGCTTTGAAAAAGCGATGAATCAAACCACTCAAGCAATGAAAGCAGTATTTGAAGCGGTAGATAAACCCTATTCAGGTATTGAACCTCAGCTGTTAAAAGCGCAAATCGAAGCAGTCAATCTTGATTCTAGTAACAGCGATTTGCAGCAGGTCATTAACAGCGCAACAAACTTGGTGGCGAAGAATTCTATTTTTGTTCAGCATCCAAATTGTATTGCTCACCTGCATACTCCGCCATTAGTACCGGCGATTGCAGCAGAAGCCATGATTGCTTCTTTGAATCAGTCTATGGATTCATGGGATCAAGCATCGGCAGCCACTTATGTTGAGCAGCGAGTGGTGGACTGGTTATGTGACCGTTACAACATGGGGGATAACGCGGATGGCGTATTTACCAGTGGTGGTACGCAAAGTAATCAAATGGGCTTATTGTTGGCTCGTGATTGGATTGCCGATAAGTTAAGTCAGCATTCGATTCAAAAGTTAGGTTTACCAGATTACGCCGACAAATTACGTATCGTATGTTCGAAGAAATCTCACTTCACAGTACAAAAAACAGCGTCATTAATGGGTTTAGGTGAAGCCGCGGTTGTTTGTGTGGATACTCATAACGACGGCACGATTAACACCGATGCGATGGCCGACACCTTAAACCAATTAAAAGCAGAAGGCTTAATTCCATTTGCGATGGTCGGCACTGCCGGTACGACCGATCACGGCGCGATTGATGATTTAAACACCTTAGCCGATTTAGCATTAGTTCATGATATGTGGCTGCATGTTGATGGTGCTTACGGTGGCGCGTTAATTCTAAGTAGTCATAAAAACCGTTTAGCGGGCATTGAGCGCGCTCAATCAATCAGTGTTGACTTCCATAAGTTGTTCTATCAACCAATTAGCTGTGGCGCTGTGTTGGTGAAAGATAAAGCCAACTTTAAGTACTTGCTGCATCACGCTGATTACCTAAACCGTGAAACCGATGAACTGCCAAACTTAGTTGATAAGTCAATGGCCACCACACGTCGTTTTGATGCTTTGAAAGTATTCATGACAATGCAAAGTGTCGGCACTAAAGCATTAGGTGAAATGTACGATCACTTGATCGATCAAACCCATGAAGTGGCGCAATTGGTTGCAAATAATGCCGCGTTTGAACTACTGGCTCCACCAGCACTTTCAACGGTATTAATGCGTTACAGCAATGCTAACTTGAACGAGCAAGCGTTAAATGACTTAAACCGTCAAATTCGCATCGAAGCTTTGGTTCGTGGTGTGGCGGTATTGGGTGAAACCACTGTCGATGGTAAAGCAGCGCTGAAATTCACGATTTTGAATCCATGCTTAACCTTGAGTGATTTTGAAGCATTACTAAATGATGTGACAGAATTGGCTCAAGTGCTTACAGCGGAAAATGCATTAACTCATTAATTTATGTTCTGGGCAGTATTCAGACCAATCTGCCCTTTCTTATACTTATTTTTAATTGTTCTATTAGAACGAAAAGTAATTGATTAACCCTTAATAAGGAAGGTGACTGAAAGATATCTATTTTATGGTTTGACGCTGGTGGTGCTCAAGGTATGAGGTGGGTTGATTTCATTAACTTCAAATAGTTTTATAACTCCTAAGAAGGAAGGTGACTTAAAGATGTCTATTTTACAAATTGGCGCAGGTGGTGTTGGTTGGGTTGTTGCTCATAAAGCGGCTCAAAACAATGATGTATTAGGTGATATTACGCTTGCGTCTCGTACGATTGCGAAATGTGAAAAAATCATCGAGTCGATCAAAGGTAAAAACAACCTTAAAGACCCATCGAAGAAATTAGAAGCACGATTTGTAGACGCCGATGATGTGGCATCTTTAGTAGCACTCATTAATGAAGTTAAACCTGATCTAGTCATTAATGCCGGTCCTCCGTGGGTGAACGTGACGATTATGGAAGCGTGCTATCAAGCGAAAGTGTCTTACCTAGATACTTCAGTAGCGGTGGATTTATGCAGTGAAGGTCAGCAAGTACCAGAAGCTTACGATCCACAGTGGGCGTTCCGTGAAAAATTCGCTGAAGCGGGTATCACAGGTATTCTAGGGGCAGGTTTTGATCCGGGCGTAGTGAGTGTGTTTGCCGCTTACGCTGTTAAGCACTTATTTGATGAAATTGACACCATTGATGTAATGGATGTTAACGCCGGCGACCACGGTAAGAAGTTTGCCACCAACTTTGATCCTGAAACCAATATGCTTGAAATTCAAGGCGATTCTTTCTACTGGGAAGAGGGTAGTTGGAAACAAGTACCATGTCATACTCGTATGCTTGAATTCGATTTCCCAAATTGTGGTGAGTTTAAAGTGTACTCAATGGCGCATGATGAAGTACGTTCAATGCAAGAATTCATTCCCGCAAAACGTATCGAATTCTGGATGGGCTTTGGTGATACTTACTTAAACTACTTCAACTGCATGAAAGATATCGGCCTATTAAGCCCAGATCCTGTGACCTTACAAGATGGCACGGTAGTTGAACCACTTAAAGTATTGAAAGCGTTATTGCCAGACCCAACATCACTCGCACCGGGTTACACAGGTAAAACGTGTATTGGTACTTGGGTACAAGGTACAAAAGATGGTAAAGCTCGCAGCGTGTTTATCTACAACAATGCCGATCATGAAGTCGCGTACCAAGATGTTGAACATCAAGCGATTGCCTACACCACCGGTGTACCAGCCATTACTGCTGCTCTACAGTACTTTAAAGGCAGCTGGAATGAAGCAGGCGTGTTCAATATGGAACAACTTGACCCTGATGGCTTCCTAGAAACAATGCCAAGCATCGGTCTTGATTGGCATGTTCAAGAGTTAGAACCGGGTCAGCCGAAGATTAATATTCTAAAGTAAAGCCGTATCTCGTTGCTCATGTTTCGTTACTCGAGCTAACTAGCAGACTCAATTAATAACAACAGCCATAGCATTCGTTATGGCTGTTTTATATCTTTTTCGAGAAGCATCGCGCTCTAGATACGAGAAACGCAGTGCTCGAAAATCGTTCTATGGAATTACCTATGCCTAACAACCTTCCAACCCCTTACTTCATGATTAATGAAGACAAACTTATCCATAACCTTGAAATTGCGAAGCGCTTAAAAGAGCTGAGTGGTGTAAAGCTAGTATTGGCGCTGAAGTGTTTTTCAACTTGGGGTGTATTTGACATCATCAAACCGTATCTTGATGGCACAACCAGTAGTGGGCCTTACGAAGTGATGCTTGGCCATGAAACTTTTGGTGGTGAGAATTCTGGTAAAGAAAATCATGCGTATAGCGTGGGTTATAGTGAAGATGATGTAAAACAAGTGGTTGGCATTTGTGACAAAATGATCTTCAATTCCTTAAGCCAGCTTAATGCGCATCGTCATTTGGTGGAAGGAAAAACATCGATTGGTGTGCGCCTAAATCCGGGTGTGAGCCGTGCAGGACAAGACTTAGCCGATCCCGCTCGTCAGTTCTCTCGTTTAGGAGTACAAGAAGCCCAGTTAACCAGTGAGTTGTTTGATGAACTCGATGGCGTCATGTTTCATATGAACTGTGAAAACAAGTCAGCCGGTGACTTCATTGAATTACTAGATAGCATTTCACAACGTTTTGGTGCCTACCTTGATAAGCTTGACTGGGTAAGTCTGGGCGGTGGAGTATTCTTTACCTGGCCAGGTTATGAAGTTGAAAAACTGGCACAAGCGTTGAAATCATTTAGCGAAAAACATGGCGTTCAACTTTACCTTGAACCAGGTGAAGCGATTATTACTAAAACCGCTGATTTGGTTGTCACTGTTATTGATATCGTTGAAAACGGCATGAAGACCGCGATTGTCGATTCAGCGACCGAAGCGCATCGTTTAGACACGTTGATCTACAATGAACCAGCATCAATTGGTGAAGCTTCTGAAAATGGTGCGCATGAATATGTGATTGGTTCATGTTCATGTCTTGCCGGTGATCAATTTTGTGTCGCTAAATTTGATGAGCCATTAAAAATAGGTCAGCGATTGCATATTCTCGATAGCGCAGGTTATACCATGGTGAAACTCAATTGGTTTAATGGTCTAAAAATGCCAAGTATTTATTGCCAGCGTAGTAATGGCGAATTCCAAAAACTGAACGAATTCGATTATCAAGACTTCAAACGCTCACTATCTCAGTGGTCGGTTAAATAATCACGCGGCTTTTTGCATTCTGTAAGGTAGGGCGTTAGAGTGCTGCTACCTGTATTAAAAAGGGATATCGTTTCATGAAAATTATCTATTCTGGTGTTATTGATTCTCACGGTGAAGTGACGGCAAATCTCTTGAAAGATTTTCTGATAAAGAACCAAGATAAAATTGAACGCCAGTTAATTCCAAATTTAGATTACATCGACCCTAGAGCACTTAATGATAATGGTATTCAAATTATCGATGTGATTCACTTGGGAGAGGCTCGTTATTCACTTGCCTATCAATATGATTGGTTCGTGTTTAGCCCTTGTACCAATATTGATTTAACGGGTACCGATAAAAATAAAGTGACGTTAACCGTATTAGATTCTAGTGAGTTAGAGTTTGATCTTTCAGCGCTAGGGCATTAATAAAAAAGGACTTCGTTGAGAGTCGCGAAGTCCGTTTTACCCATTCTAATTTTTACTCTTATTTCGACAATATAGATGTCACATCAATGACTCGAGTGCCTTGGGTGATCGCTTCTAGCTCGGCAATCACATCTTTAATATTCGTTTTTTCTGGAATAGTAATACTGAATTGTGATGTAAAGAGGTTGCCGCTGATGCCATTTTTACCTGCGAGGAATAGGCGCTGAGTATCAATACTTAAAATATTAGCGCGTTCTCGCTCTAAGATATGAGTGAGTTCTTGAATGATCCCTGCTTGTTCTTGGCTATCAAAACGTAATTCATACACGTCATCTTCTGCGTGTTTATTTTCTTGTGATTGGACAAAGTTAACTTGTAAACCTGAGGCTTCGTCAAATGCCATTTGAATCATTTCTAGGCTTGATTCAGGGCACTGAATTTTGATTAATCCTGCAATTTGATCATCGAGGTAATTAATTTTACTAATAATCCAACTACCGCTATGTTCATGAGTTACGTGAGCAAGGTGCTGTAGTGTTTGCGGGGTGGCGTGGCCTGAAACGTTGGCAATGAATACGGTATGGTTTTCCATAATGTCCTCCTACCAAGTAGCTTTACATGTATATTATTTATTTTAGTACAGCTATTTGGGTATAAAGTAGGGCGACGTTATTTTTATTTGATGTAAGCTACTAAATTGTGCCCTGTTGTGTTTGAATTGATAATCAATGCCGCTTGAGAAAAATAATACATAAGAGGAATTAGGATGATTAAGGTATCAATGTTGAGTACGGGCGAAGAGGTTTTGCATGGTGATATTGTTGATACCAATGCGTCTTGGTTATCGGAATTATTTTTTGAACAAGGCTTTGCGATTCATTACCGCAGTACAGTCGGTGATCAGTTAGAAGAATTAGCAAGCGAGATTACGGCGTTAAGCCTAAAAAACGATGTCGTAATTGTGAATGGGGGGTTAGGCCCTACAACTGACGATCTTAGCGCATTAGCTGCGGCAAAGGCACTTGGCGTGGAGTTAGAGCTTAATCAAGAGTGGTTAGAGATTATGACTCAGTATTTTGCTCGACTAGGTCGGTCAATGGCGGCAAGTAATGATAAGCAAGCGATGCTGCCTGTTGGTGCTGAGATGATCAATAACCCGGTGGGTACGGCTTGTGGTTTTAGTATCGAGCTTAATAATTCGGTGGTATTTTTTACTCCTGGTGTGCCGTTTGAATTCAAACGTATGGCAAAAGATGAAATTTTACCGCGTTTGAAGCAACGTTTTCCCAATGTCGAAAGGCTGGAATGTAATAAGCTTTATACCTTTGGTCTTGGTGAGTCGGGAATTGCTGATCGTTTGAAATCGGTGAAATTACCTGATGGGTTTAGCTTAGGGTATCGTTCTTATATGCCGTTTATTGAAGTGAAAATATTCAGTCCTTATCAAGACCCGAATATCGAACAAGTGATTGAGATTATTAGTGGCGAGTTAGCCGAATTTACGCTTTCAATCAACCAACCTTTAATTGTTGTGGTTGGTCATTTACTAGAACAAAGCCATACTCAGATTTCGGCATTAGAACAAGTGACCGGTGGGGAAGTCGCTCGTAGCTTATCACTTGATGTAAAAGCTCAAGAGCAGTTCGTACAAAGTGTGGTTGATAATAAAGCACAGCCATTATCAGAATTACAAGATGTACTATTGATTTCTGATGAATACCGTCAGGATACCCAATCGGATATTGTGGTTGGTAGCTTCAAAATGGAAGATAAAAGTATCGCGTTAGTTCTGATTTCTGCTGAATATCATTTTGCTCAGCAAGTTTCATTGACACGAGACTACCCGCTGAAATCTCAACAGATATTATTGTCTACCGTGATGCTAGATATGGTGAGAAGATACTTGCAACAAACCAGTATGTTAGCAACGTTAAGCCATTTTGAACGCTTGGCTTTTATTGAGGGTTAACTTTTGATTGTAAATTAATCAAATGAGATTTATTTTTCAGTTGCATGACATTTACATGACAAATGTGACATCTATCTTAAATATTGTGCCCGCATATTTAACAAAAGGTGCTTCGCATGAAATCAACTCTTTATTTATCTTCTTTTGCGCTGCTATTTTCTTCTGCTTCAGCTCTTGCTTCGGATGATGCTATATCAATGGAACAAGGGCAGTTTAGCGGTGGAGCAAAGCTTGGCTTTCTGTATTCTAATGCTTCTACAACGTCGACCTCTCTCAATACCGGTGGTTGGTTGAAGTATGAGAAAGCGAAATGGACTCATGACTTTTCAGGCAGTAGTTACTATACGAAAACGTCTGATTCAGATGAAGATGGCACGAATAAGTATGATTTAGGTTATAAACTTTCTTATCAAATTGCTGACAAGTATAAAGCGTTTGTTGATAATCAATATGAACATGATCAGTTTGAAACTTATCGTGATGTTTATTCTGTTACCGCGGGTATTGAAAGAGCGTTAGTCAATACGGAAACGACAAAAGTGAATATTGGTGGTGGCCCAGGTTACCGTTATAGCAAGCGTCAATCTAGTGATGTCGATCATCCAAGCCAAGTGAATGAAGACATTATTGCCAATGGTTTCTTTAATGCCAAAACCAAGATAACCGATACTTTATCTATTGGTGGTGATGCTGAAGTCGATTACGGTGAATCGAATACCACTTATACCCTAGGAGCGAATTTAAAGAACATTTTAGTGGGTGATGTTGCTTTAATACTTGATGCAGAATATGTTTATAACACTGATGTTGCTTCAGATAAGAGCAATGATGAAATATATACCACAGTAAGTATCAGCTACGACTTTTAATTATACTCGCTTCAATTAGATAAAAACGGGCTTGCGAATTAATCACAAGCCCGTTTATTTATTAGTATTAATTGTTTATATGAGTAAAGTGAAGAATGAGGTTAGGCTCTTTTCTTTACTGATTGGTAGCGAACATTCTTGAGCACAACATCTGATTTTGCTTTACAGATGCAAGGCAGAATTTCTTTAGGATGGGTGAAAGCCAAAGCAAATCCAATGTATTCCACTTCACCAGATTCTAACTCACATTTACAAGCGCCACAGTGACCATCACGACATTGAAATTCAGGCTCAAGACCAGCTTTTTCCATCGCATCAAGTAGGGTTTGTTGTGGGTCGATATTCAATTGAGTGATCCCATTGATTTGCAGTGATTTCATTACAGTTCGAAATCTCCGAAGTCATCAGAGCCAATTTCATTATCAATTTGACCTACTAGGTATGAACTGATTTCCGCTTCTTGTGGGGCGACTTGTACGTTATCGGATGATAGCCAAGCATTGATCCAAGGGATCGGGTTGCTGGTGGCTTCAGGGTAAGCAACATCAAGGCCAACCGCTTGCATACGGATGTTCGTGATGTACTCAACGTACTGACATAAAATATCTTTATTTAAGCCAATCATAGAACCATCCTTGAATAGGTATTCTGCCCATTCTTTTTCTTGCTCAGCGGCTTGTTTAAATAAATCAAAACACTCTTGCTTACATTCTTCAGCAATTTGCATAAAGCTAAAGTCATCTTGACCATTGCGTAAGATGTTTAACATGTGCTGAGTACCGGTTAAGTGAAGCGCTTCATCACGAGCAATCAGTTTGATAATTTTTGCGTTGCCTTCCATTAACTCTCGTTCTGCAAAAGCAAATGAACATGCAAAGCTTACGTAGAAACGGATCGCTTCTAGTGCGTTTACCGACATTAAGCAAAGGTAAAGTTGCTTTTTCAGATCATGAAGTTTGATTTCAACGGTTTCGCCATTGAGAACATGAATACCTTCACCGTGACGATGGTAGTCATTGGTTAAACGGATCAGTTCATCATAGTAATGGGCAATATCACGAGCACGTTTTACGATGTATTCATTTTCAACGATATCATCAAATACTGCGCTAGGATCGTTCACAATATTACGAATGATATGTGTATAAGAACGTGAGTGAATGGTTTCAGAGAATGACCATGTTTCAATCCACGTTTCTAATTCTGGTAGGGAAACAAGAGGCAGCAGAGCAACATTTGGGCTACGACCTTGAATAGAATCAAGCAGTGTTTGATATTTTAAGTTACTGATAAAAATGTGTTTTTCATGATCAGGTAACTTGTTGTAATCAATGCGGTCGCTTGATACGTCAACTTCTTCAGGACGCCAAAAGAACGATAATTGCTTTTCGATTAGTTTTTCGAAAATCTCAAATTTTTGTTGGTCATAACGTGCAACGTTAACTGATTGACCAAAGAACATCGGCTCTTTGAGTTGGTCATTTTTTTTCTGATTAAAAATTGTATAAGCCATGTTAACCTCTTAAATGAACGGTCTGTGACCATCCATGCGCTAGTGATATGTTGGAGAGTAGTCACTGAGCGATTTCTTGGGTAGTGATTATGAAAGCAGCCTGCAACAGAGCAGGCTACGTTATTTCAAGTGTTTAATTAGATCTTACAACCGCCGCCAGCGCAATCATCATCTTCAACAATTGTTGCTACATCATTTTGAGCGTCGCTCGCACCATCACGAGTGTTATGGTAGTAAAGTGTCTTAAGGCCATATTTATATGCAGTTAGCAGATCTTTCAACAATAACTTCATTGGTACTTTGCCATTAGCTTGTGCGCTAGGGTCGTAGTTAGTGTTGGCAGAGATAGATTGGTCGACGAACTTCTGCATAATGCCGACTAGGTGTAAGTAACCATCATTTGATGGGATACGCCATAGTAGTTCGTATTGATCTTTAAGTGTTTGGTATTCTGGCACGACTTGCTTCAAGATCCCATCTTTTGATGCTTTCACTGAAACGAATCCACGTGGTGGTTCAATACCATTGGTTGCGTTTGAAATCTGAGAAGAAGTTTCAGATGGCATTAACGCGGTTAAGGTAGAGTTACGTAAACCGTGAGTGGTAATTTCGCTGCGTAGCGCTTCCCAATCAAGGTGTAGTGGTTCATCACAAATGGCATCTAAATCTTTCTTATAAGAGTCGATTGGAAGAATGCCCTTTGCGTAAGTCGTTTCATTGAATGATGGACATGCACCTTTCTCTTTGGCTAATTCAACCGAGGCTTTCAGCAAGTAGTATTGGATTGCTTCAAAAGTGCGGTGTGTTAGGCCATTTGCACTACCATCTGAATATTTCACGCCATTTTTCGCAAGGTAGTAAGCGTAGTTAATGACACCAACACCTAGAGTACGACGGTTCATGGTTGCTTTACGAGCGGCCGGAAGAGGGTAGTCTTGGTAGTCAAGTAGGGCATCTAACGCACGTACAACAAGATCCGACAATTCAGCAAAGTCATCCAGTGATTTAATTTCACCTAGGTTAAATGCAGATAGAGTACATAGGGCAATTTCGCCTTCTTCATCATCAACATTACTTAGAGGTTTGGTCGGAAGCGCGATTTCTAAACATAAGTTAGATTGACGAACCGGCGCAACACTTGGGTTAAATGGGCTGTGAGTATTACAGTGATCGACATTTTGAATGTAGATACGGCCTGTTGAAGCACGCTCTTGCATTAATAGTGAGAATAATTCAACCGCTTTAATGGTTTCACGTTTGATCGATTGATCAGCTTCATACTTAACGTAAAGTTCTTCAAACTTAGCTTGGTCTTCAAAGAATGCATCATATAACCCAGGTACATCAGATGGAGAAAACAAACTGATGTTTGCACCTTTGACCAAGCGAGCGTACATCAGCTTGTTTAACTGTACACCGTAATCCATGTGACGCACACGGTTTTCTTCAACACCACGGTTATTTTTCAGTACTAAAAGAGACTGGACTTCACGGTGCCAAATAGGATAGAACACGGTTGCAGCACCACCACGAACGCCACCTTGAGAGCAACATTTAACCGCCGTTTGGAAGTATTTATAAAATGGAATACAACCTGTGTGGAAAGCTTCACCGTTGCGGATCTCAGAACCCTGTGCACGAATACGACCAGCATTAATACCGATACCTGCACGTTGAGATACGTAACGAACAATAGAGCTTGCTGTCGCATTGATTGAATCTAAGCTGTCACCGCATTCGATTAATACACATGAACTAAATTGACGAGTAGGGGTACGAACACCAGCCATAATTGGTGTGGGTAATGAAATCTTAAAGGTTGAAACCGCATCATAAAAACGCTTTATGTATTCTAAACGAGTTTCTTGTGGATATTTGGCAAATAAACAAGCCGCAACAAGGATATATAAAAACTGGGCGCTTTCGTAAATTTCCTTTGTTACACGGTTTTGAACAAAGTATTTACCTTCAAGTTGTTTTACCGCAGCATATGAAAAGTTCATGTCACGATTGTGATCAATGAAGCTATCTAATACTGAAAATTCTTCAGCAGTATAATCTTCTAATAAATGCTTATCGTATTTACCCATATCAACCAATTTTGAAACATGATCGAATAATTTTGGTGGCTCAAATTCACCATAGGCTTTTTTACGAAGGTGGAAAACCGCTAGACGCGCAGCTAGGTATTGATAGTCAGGGCTTTGCTCTGAAATAAGGTCGGCTGCCGATTTAATGATAGTTTCATGAATATCAGAAGTGGTGATGCCATCGTAAAACTGGATATGGGCTTTTAGCGCTACTTGCGAAACAGAAACATTGTTCAGGCCTTCTGCTGCCCATGTGATCACTCTGTGGATCTTTTCAAGATCGATCGACTCTTTCTGTCCAGTACGTTTTGTGACTGTCAATTGTTCGTTCATTCGAAATGCGTTCCCTAAACTAGATGAATTCTAAGCTGCAACATTGAATTATTATGGTATTGGCTAGCTTTTTATGCTGATCTCGCTCTACCTTACTTCGAAGGTTAAACACTATATGTTGGGTTGCCCCTATAGCTGAGTTACAAGATAGTGCGAAAAGACATGACTTTCAAGATTTGGATTTTTATCAAGTTGTGGATAACATTTGGATAGAAAAATTTCTGTAAGTAGGCACTAACCTATGCGCTAACGTATTCCTTGAATAGGGATTTTCCGAAGATCCAATATGATGATTTAATACCCAAGAGAAAAAATATTTCGCTTGATCTTTAAAAGAAAATGATTCCGAAATTAGCAGTGGAATTTGTGGATGATCAAGCACATTTAATAAAGAAATAAATGTAAGAAAACGCTGATTTATGGTCAGCGTTTTTTGTGATAAGGAGCGTGAAATTAAGCCTTATTCTGCGTGTGAATAATATAATTCACATCAACGTTTTTACCTAATGCATAGCTACCTGTAAGTGGGTTGTAATGTAGACCAGTGATGGATTGTTCTTGAAGCGATGTAGAGTCGACCATTTTTAATAACTCCGAAGGTCGGATGAACTTACTATGATCGTGAGTGCCTTTCGGTACTATCTTCATCACTTGTTCGGCACCTATAATGGCAAACAGATAAGATTTTAGATTACGATTTAATGTCGAAAAGAACACATGGCCGCCTGGTTTGACTAATCGTGCGCACGCTTGGAGAACCGATAGAGGGTCGGGGACGTGTTCTAGCATTTCCATACAAGTGACTACATCGTATGTTTGCGGGCATTGATCTGCATGATCTTCGATCGTGCTTTGTATATAGTTAAGCGTCACGCCAGACTCTAGTGCATGTAACCTCGCCACTTCTAAAGGTTCTTTACCCATATCAAGACCGGTGACATCCGCGCCTTCTTTCGCCATGCTTTCTGCGAGGATTCCTCCGCCACAGCCGACATCAAGTACTTTTTTATCAAATAGCCCTTGTGCGCTATCAAGTACAAAGTTTAAGCGAAGTGGGTTGATTTGGTGCAATGGTTTAAATTCACCATTTAAATCCCACCAACGAGAAGCCATATCTTCAAATTTTTTGATTTCGGCAGGATCAACGTTTTGTTTAGTCGTCATATTGGTCATTCTTCAAGTCATCAAGATGTGATTAATATATCAGGAAAGAGAAGGGCAATGAAATCCTGACTGTGAAATTGAGAAAGTTAAAGTGATTGATAAAAAGCATAAATTTGAATCTAGCTCAATTTTTCTGCAGTTAAAGCGTGAAGTAACCACCAAGTGATTAAAACTGCCATGAAATAGATGCCGGATTTATGATTTCTGTGTTATATTTTTAGACCTTGTGCGTATCGCTATTTGTAATGAAGTACGCGATCAAAAAGAATAGAGGGATAATGGCTCTATGAGCGATTTAGCTAAACAAATTACGCCAGTAAATATTGAAGATGAACTGAAAGGTTCATATCTTGATTATGCGATGTCAGTCATCGTTGGTCGTGCACTTCCAGATGTTCGTGATGGTTTGAAGCCGGTTCACCGCCGTGTTTTATTTGCAATGAACGTTCTGGGTAACGATTGGAATAAGCCTTATAAAAAATCAGCCCGTGTAGTCGGTGACGTAATCGGTAAATATCACCCACATGGTGATAGCGCGGTTTACGATACGATCGTACGTATGGCTCAACCATTCTCACTTCGTTACATGCTTGTTGATGGCCAAGGTAACTTTGGTTCTATCGATGGTGACTCTGCGGCGGCGATGCGTTACACCGAAGTTCGCATGTCTAAAATGGCTCATGAGTTATTAGCCGACCTAGATAAAGAAACGGTAGATTACGTCGATAACTACGACGGCACAGAAAAAATCCCAGCCGTTTTACCAACGAAAATTCCAAACTTACTTGTGAACGGTTCTTCTGGTATCGCAGTAGGTATGGCAACTAACATCCCACCACATAACCTAGGTGAAGTGTTAGATGGTTGCTTGGCTTATATTGATAATGAAGATGTAACTATCGATGAATTGATGGAGCACATTCCTGGGCCAGATTTCCCAACAGCTGCTTTAATCAGTGGTCGTAAAGGCATTATCGACGCATATAAAACTGGTCGTGGTAAGGTTTACATGCGTTCTAAAGCGCATATTGATACCGATAAAAATGGCCGTGAAACGGTTGTTGTAACTGAAATTCCATACCAAGTTAACAAAGCTCGTGTGATTGAAAAAATTGCTGAGTTAGTAAAAGACAAAAAAGTGGAAGGCATCAGTGCATTGCGCGATGAGTCAGATAAAGACGGTATGCGTATTGTTATTGAATGTAAGCGTGATGCAGTAGGTGAAGTGGTTCTTAATAACCTATATGCACAAACTCAGCTACAAACGACTTTCGGTATTAACATGGTTGCGCTAGATAATGGCCAGCCGAAGTTATTCAACCTAAAAGAAATGTTGAAGTGCTTTGTTGATCACCGTCGCGAAGTAGTCACACGCCGTACTATTTTTGAACTACGTAAAGCTCGTGACCGTGCACATATCTTAGAAGCACTTGCATTGGCTCTCTCCAACATTGATGAAATCATTGAGTTGATTCGTAATGCTCCAACACCAGCAGAAGCGAAAGCGGGCTTAGTGGCTCGTGGTTGGGATCTTGGTAATGTAGCTGCAATGCTTGAACGTGCTGGTACTGATGCCGCACGTCCTGATTGGTTAGAAGACAACTATGGCATCCGCGATGGTCAATACTTCCTAACTGAACAGCAAGCACAAGCAATACTTGAATTACGTCTACACCGTTTAACTGGTTTAGAGCACGAAAAAATCCTAGATGAATACAAAGCACTTCTAGATGAAATTGCTGAATTAATTCATATTTTATCGAGCACAGAACGCTTGATGGAAGTGATTCGCGAAGAACTAGAAGCGGTTCGTGAAGGTTTCGGTGATGCTCGTCGTACCGAAATCACAGCAGCAAGCCATGATATTGATATGGAAGAGCTGATTGCTCAAGAAGATGTTGTTGTGACACTTTCTCACGAAGGTTACGTTAAGTACCAAGTATTAAGTGACTACGAAGCTCAACGCCGTGGTGGTAAAGGAAAGAGCGCGACTAAGATGAAAGATGAAGATTTCATTGAACGCCTACTAGTCGCCAATACTCACGATAATATTCTTTGTTTCTCAACTCGTGGTAAGACATACCGCTTGAAGACATACCAACTACCGTTTGCAAGTCGCAATGCTCGTGGTAAACCAATCGTTAATATCTTACCGTTAGAAGAAGACGAACGCATCACTGCTATCTTACGTGTTGACGAGTTTTCTGAAGATAAGTTCATCTTCATGGCAACTGGTGACGGTACGGTTAAGAAAACGTCTCTAGCAAGTTTTGCTAATGTTCGTTCAAATGGTTTGATTGCCGTTAACCTACGTGATGATGATGCTCTAATTGGAGTTGATATCACATCAGGTGAAGATGAAATCATGTTGTTCTCGAAAGAGGGTAAAGTGGTTCGCTTTAGTGAAGAACATGTTCGTGCAATGGGCCGCACCGCAGCAGGTGTTCGTGGTATTCGTCTTGCAGATAACGACCAAGTTGTGTCATTGATTGTACCGTCAAATGATGGTGGTGATGTTCTGACAGTAACGGAAAATGGTTATGGTAAACGTACCGTTATCACGGAATACCCAACTAAGGGGCGTGGTACTAAAGGTGTTGTCTCGATTAAAGTATCTGAGCGTAATGGACAAGTGGTTGGCGCAATCCAAGCGCTTGAAGCTGATGAGTTTATGATGATCACCAATGCAGGTACACTTGTTCGTACACGAGTATCGGAAGTAAGCCAAGTTGGCCGTAATACTCAAGGTGTTACTCTGATTCGTACTTCAGAAGATGAAAAAGTTGTAGGTCTACAACGTATCGAAGAAGTGGAAGAAGAAGAACTATTAGAAACTGTAGTGGAAGAGGTTGGTGATACTGACGACGTGCAATCTACATCTTCTGATGCTGCAGCTCAAGCTGATACCGACGACGAAGAGTAATTTCTTGTAGTTATACGAAAGATAGAAGCCGGAGGTGATACTTCCGGCTTTTTTATATTTAAACTCAGTCGGTTTTACTTGATTAGTTAATCTAATGTAATAGTATAACAATATTGATTGGTCAATGTGATATAACCCTCGTTTTTATCTGTGTTTAGAGTCGGTTTAAGATAAAATATCGAGGGAATATTATAAGAATAAGTGAGAAAGAATATGGCGGAAGTTCGTGCCAGAGTGGATTTAAAAGTAGGTAAAAAAAGCGAAATTGATGCTGAAATATTGTCCTTTACAGGCTTAAAAACGGATAAAGAACATATCGCAATTATTTTTAAATCAGCAGATAAAACCCCCCAAGCGCCTTTAGTTCGTATGCATTCAGAATGTTTAACGGGTGATGTTTTTCATTCATCGCGTTGTGATTGTGGTGAGCAACTAGATGAAACTGTTGAGAAAATGGGACAGAATGGCGGGATTTTATTGTATCTACGTCAAGAAGGGCGTGGGATTGGCCTATATAATAAAATTGATGCTTATCGCTTACAAAGTCAAGGCATGAATACTTACGAAGCGAATAATCATTTAGGCTTTGGCGATGATTTACGTGATTTTTCTGAAGCGGCACAAATGCTGAAAGCGCTAGGCATTTTGAAAATAAAGTTGATCACTAATAATCCGAAAAAAATGAAAGAGCTTCAAGAGTTTGGGATTGAGCTTGAAGAAGTGATTCCAACTCATGTGCATATCAAACATGACAATGAAAACTATCTTAAAGCTAAAGCTTCACACGGCAAACATCGACTTAAATTTGATTGATTAATCCTTAAGAACTGTGGGTCCTTGGTTATAATTTTCGCTGCGAGTTGCTTACAAAGTATAGGCTTAGTCGTGTAGCTAGCCTGCACGACTAAGCCGAGAACATAGTAAAAATGACCAAAAAACTTTTATATTGAATAAAATTTAACCATCAAAGAACAACAGCCCCTCTGGCCTCTCATTGTAGAGGCCTTTTTTATGCTTAACAGTTGTAAAAAACTTGTAAGTAAGTATTATTCTCAAACCCAACTGCAAGTGATAATGATTTTCACTCGTGTGATTTATACAAGGATGAGACATGCTTAATATTCGAACTTCTTCACTGATCATTTCAAGCCTTCTAGTGACAGGCAATACCGCTTTTGCTGCATCCGTACCGAAAGATGTGGTTTCGAACTACGCCAATATTGCTTATGCTGTCTTTGATGATGCATATATTACAGCTCAGCAATTACAAACAGCTATTGATGCTTTAATTGAAAAACCTTCAGCTGACACTTTAGAACAAGCACGCAAAGCTTGGTTGGCTTCGCGTGTTCCTTATCAACAATCAGAAACTTTTCGTTTTGGTAATGCCATCGTAGATGATTGGGAAGGGCAGTTAAACGCATGGCCACTTGATGAAGGCTTAATTGATTATGTTGCAGATGGTTACCATCACGAATTAGGCAATGAAGGTGCTCAAGCCAATATTATTGCAAACAAAACCATTCAAGTGGGCGCAGACAAAATTGACGCCTCTACAATCACACCAGAATTATTGGCAAGTTTAAATGAACTCGCTGGTTCTGAAGCGAACGTTGCGACGGGTTATCACGCCATTGAATTTTTATTATGGGGACAAGATCTACACGGTACGGAAGCCGGTGCTGGTGAACGTTCTTATACCGATTATATCCAAGGCGAAGGCTGTACTAATGGTCACTGTGAGCGCCGTGCTCAATATTTATCTGCAGCTTCACAGCTTCTCGTTCAAGATCTGGATTGGATGAAAGGTCAATGGGCGGCAGAAGGTAAAGATAATTACCGTAGCGCTTTATTACAACAACCTGCTGAAGAAGGTTTGCGTAAAATGCTATTTGGAATGGGTTCGTTATCATTGGGTGAGCTTGCTGGTGAACGTATGAAAGTGGCATTAGAAGCCAACTCTACAGAAGATGAGCATGACTGTTTCTCAGATAATACACATAACTCGCATTTCTATAATGAACAAGGGATTTATAACGTATTTAACGGCTCTTATACACGAGTTGATGGGAGTGAAGTGAAGGGTGCCAGCATTAAAGATCTCGTTGCTGATAAAGATAAAGCTGCGGCAGATACAATAGCAAAACAGTTTGAAGAGACGCGCGCCAGTGTTCATAAATTGGTTGAGTCTGCTGAAAATAATAATCAACATTTTGATCAGCTAATTGCGGCGAATAATAAATCTGGAAATGAATTAGTCAATAACGCGATTAACTCATTAGTAAAACAAACAGAAGCGATTGAAAAAGCAGCTGGTTTAGTTGGAGTGACCAGCTTGACTCCAGATAATGCGGATCACGAGTTTTAATCAATAGAAAATGGACAAGGGCTCTAAAAATGAGCCCTTACAGGATGTACCATGAAACCTTCTTTTATCCTCACATTTACATGTTTACTCTTTCCATTTACTACCTCTGCTTATGGTGTTAAATCTGGTGGTGATACCAGTACAAATAAGCAAGGTAACAATGCCTATTCCATGCCTGCTAATAATTTACCTATCTCAAAGCGTTTAGATTTTAGTGTCGGTAATAGTTTTTTTCGTAACCCTTGGGTACAAGCACCGGCAACGACGGATGCACGTGATGGTTTAGGGCCGTTATTTAATACCAATGGTTGCCAGAATTGCCATATCAAAGACGGGAGAGGCCATCCGCCAGAAGAAGGCGAAGATCAAGTGGTCTCTATGCTAGTAAGAATGAGCATTCCAGCATTAACCGCAAATCAAAAACAACAAGTGATCATATCGGGAGTCATTCCTGAACCGACTTATGGCGATCAACTTGAAGATTTTGCCATTCCTAACGCTAAGCCTGAAGGCAAAGTGAAAATTGAATATGAAACATTTAAATTAAGCTTTAAAGATGGTGAAGAAATTGAACTAAGAAAACCTCACTTAACTTTGCATGATTTAAATTATGGTGAATTACACCCAGAGACTATGTTATCGGCACGCGTTGCCCCTCCAATGATTGGTTTAGGATTATTGGAATCGATTCCAGTTGAAACACTGGAACATATTGCGGAGCAACAGTTAAAAGGTGGCCAAGGGGTTTCAGGTAAATTAAACCAAGTCTGGAATGTACAAACACAATCCACAGAGGTGGGGCGATTTGGTTGGAAGGCAGGACAGCCAACTTTGAACCAACAAAATGCAGCCGCCTTTAATGGTGATCTCGGTTTAACCAGCACATTGTTTCCCAATGAAAACTGCTCACCAAAACAAACCATTTGTTCTGAGTTACCAAATGGGAATAGTGCAGATAGTGAAAATGCAGAAGTGAGTAATAAGATCATGAAATTTGTCGAATTTTATTCACAACACCTTGCTGTACCAATTCGTCGTAATACCAATGACCCTGCTGTTCAACGTGGACAAGTCTTATTTGCTGAGCTTGATTGTGCCTCTTGCCACATTCCAGAATTAAAAACAGCTAAGCGTGATGAGCTTCCTTCTTTGTCAGAACAAACTATTCATCCCTATAGTGACTTACTCTTACATGATATGGGTGAAGGGTTGGCAGATAATCGCCCTGAGTTTCTTGCGAATGGCCAAGAATGGCGAACCCCACCACTTTGGGGAATTGGTTATACAGAAGAGGTCAGTGGTCACCAATACTTTTTGCATGATGGGCGCGCCCGAAACTTGATGGAAGCGATTGTGTGGCATGGTGGAGAAGCTGAATTGAGCAAACAAAAAGTGATGCAATTAAACAAATCAGATCGAGATGCATTAATTGCATTTTTAAACTCTCTTTAAGATAACGGACTAAATATGAATAAGATCATTTTAGCTGTGACTAGTTGTGTATTGGTCGGAAGCGTTACCTATTATGGAATGTCCTTTGATAAAGACCAGAGTAGCGATATATCAAAAAGCACTTCTCAAATCTCTGTTCTACGGTATGAACAACAGAAGACTCAAGCGTTTTTAAATCACACAAACACACTGAATCAAGTATTGAATCAATATTGTCAGGCGGATTCAGTTGAAAAGCTTGCGACGGTACAAGTGAGCTGGTTGGAGACCATGCATAGTTGGATGCCATTACAAGGACAAGGTAAAGGGCCAAAGAAAGCGCTCGATCTCAGTTGGACGATTCAATTTTGGCCAGATAAAAAAGATATCACTGGTAGAAAAATGAATCAGATTTTACAAAATCCAGATTTATGGCGAGTTGAATCGATAAAAGAGCAAAGCGTGACAGTGCAGGGCTTAGGGGCAATGGAGTGGTTATTATTTGATGAACATTCCGAGTTTTCTCGTCAAGATAAATCCTATTGCCAACTTGCTTTATCAATTAGCGATAACTTGACCAATCATGCAGAAGAGATCAATGCCGCATGGCAAGACAATCCGTGGAAAGCTTTACCTGAGTCTCAGTGGCCAGCTGAATATCTGGGGCTTATTATGAATCAACTCGATTTCTTATTACAAAAAATACAGCGACCTTTAGCAAAAATTGGACATCCAAGGGCTTACTTTTCAGAGAGTTGGCGTTCTAAACAATCATTAGCATTAATGAAATCGAATATAGATGCTTTATATAAACTGTATTTAGCCGAAGGTGCTGGATTTGATCGTTTATTGAGAGAAAAAGGCTTAAGCGATTTAGCCGACCGCCTCGAGTCGCAATTTAAGCAAACCCTAGAGACTTGGCCGGCTCAAGCAAGCTTATTTGATATGTTGCAAACCAAAGATGGTTACCGAGAAGCATTAACGCAACAAAATAAACTACAGCGACTTAAATATTTATTTCATGATGAAGCTGCCGTTGAATTAGGGATTGTGGTTGGGTTTAACTCCACAGATGGAGATTAAGGGCCTATGAGTAATCATTCTCCAATTGATCTCAAACGAAGACAGTTATTGATATTAGCAGCACTTACAGGAGTAGGCTCTGCTGCAGGTTTCAGCTTAAAAGTTTTTTCTGAAGCCAGTTATTCACAACCAGTACTCATTGGAAATGCATTAGGGAATAATAAACAGTACTACACGGTAGTCGCTGATTGGCAAGGCAACGCCATTTTTAAATTATCGCTGCCTGACCGAGCACATGGTGTAGCAATTAGTCAGGAAAGTACGATGGGCTTTACTGATGCCGTAGCTTTTGCTCGTCGCCCAGGGCATTTTTTCCAAGTGTTTGACTATTTGACGGGTGAAAAGAAAACTTTGATTCATGCGTCTCAAGACCGTCACTTTTACGGTCATGGTGTATTTAGCCAAGATGGACGTTGGTTGCTCGCAACGGAAGGTGTTCGTGATACAAGCCAAGGACTGATTGGTGTTTATGATGTGGCAGCAGAATATCAAAAAGTGGATGAATGGCATGGTATCGGCATTGGACCGCATGAAATTATTCGATTAGATGATGGAAGTTATGCTGTTGGCGTTGGTGGTGTACATACCCAAGGCAGAGAACCACTCAATTTAGAGACAATGCAGCCAAGTTTGACACGAATGAATCGCAACGGAGTCATAACCAGTCAAGTAGGACTTAGCGATAAAAAGCTGAGTATTCGTCATTTGGGGTATAACCATGATGGTGTTGTCCTATGCGGTCAGCAGTACCGAGGCGAACCTGATGATTACCCCGCACTCATCGCCATGCAAGAAGTCGGGGGAGAATTAACCAACTTAAATGCTGAACCGGAAGAATGGGCAAGATTTAATCATTATATTGCTAGCATTGCCGTGGTTGATGATTATGTTCTAGCAACGTCTCCGCCGGGCAATTGTTACGGTATATGGTCTATATCACAAAATCAATTGTTAGAGCTAAACAGTTTAACTGGCGCGTCTGGTGCGATTTCACACAATGGTTATTTTTATATTAGTTCCGGTTCGGGAGAAACGATTAAACGATTACGATTAGAAAAAACGCGTGCTAACCAATCCCATATTTTATGGGATAACCATTGGACAGCTATACCCAAATAATCAAGGAAAATATATGAACGTAAAATTTAGATGTTACTGGCTTTTATTGTCGATGTTGTTTTCGGTCAAAGCTTTAGCGGATACTAGTCAGGAAGTTTATCAAGTTTTACAAGATAATCTTACCGCTACTAAAAATGAAAAAATAGCAGATTATATGAATACTATGCATTCTCAGTCTCTATCCTATCCACAAACTCAGCAAGTGCTATTACCGATCTTCGATAATTATGAATTAGACTATCAACTACAAGATTTTCAATTTGTAGGTGAAGATAATGAATATGCTTATGCAAAATTATGGTTAGAAACAACCAAAGTTTCAGGGGCAGTGTTCGCGAATAACCGAATGCAAATTTTAGTCGTTTTCAAGAAAGAAAATGGCCAATGGAAGATATGGTCGCAAGCCAATATGGTGATTCAGTATCTACCTCAATAGTAGAATAGAAAGGGTGGGGGTTTGCTAAGATTGCTAATTTTATACTTAACTGGCATAGTTTCGAAAATTTGAATCGTTAGAGAAATCCCCAATGAGCCTTCAATATCAATCAGTCCCTGTCACTCCTTTTCAACAAAACTGTTCAATAGTATGGTGCGATCAAACCATGAAAGGAGTGATCGTTGATCCCGGTGGTGAAGTCAATCATCTAGTGACGATTATTAATACCCTTGGTGTGACGTTAGAAAAAATCGTACTGACACATGGGCATTTAGATCATGTTGGCGGAACGCCAGAATTGAAAGCGAAAATGAGTGTCCCTGTTATCGGGCCGCATATTGATGATGCATTTTGGCTACAAGGTCTTATGAATCAAAGCCAAATGTTTGGTTTCCCACCTATCGACCCGTTTGAGCCAACACAATGGCTACAAGAAGGTGACGTAATTCAGTTTGGCGAAGAGTCATTAGACGTGATTCATACACCGGGACACACTCCAGGACATGTTATTTTGTTTAGTAAGTCTGCCAACATTGCCTTTGTTGGAGATGTTCTATTCAATGGCGCGATTGGTCGTACTGATTTTCCTAAAGGGGATTATACGACCTTGATTAACAGCATTAAAACCAAATTATGGCCACTAGGTAATGATGTGCGTTTTATTCCGGGTCATGGTCCTGAATCAACATTTGGTCAAGAAAGAAAATCCAATCCATTTGTTGCTGACGAAATGCCACTTTATTAGGAAAAGTGCATATTAAAGACTAGCGTCACTATGGCTTGCCGCAAGATAGCGGCGAGCCAAGCCTACAAACTCTTCTTTTGATGTAATAACATCACTTTCACTAATAAATAAATCATAACCCCACAACTGTTTTTGAATCTTCATTCTATTGGCAAGCATGGCTTTTAGGCCTTTCACGTTACTCCCATCTGAATATAGAAAAGGCTTGTCATTAATGATGTGATCTTCCAGTTCATGTTGTTGGCCATGCTGTTTGAGACCTAGGAAAAGTAAGCTACGTTGATGCAGCAGTATTTGCGTAATGACTTTAGGGCTAATCGTATTGATGAAAGTTTGATAATCTTTGATCTCAATACCTATCCAAGGCATCGATGTCGTCCAACCTTGAATACTATAATCTAGTGTGTCGATTCTTTTTATATTATGCCAACGTAATACCCAACCACCCTTATATAAGTGCTGCTGAAAATGCGTTTCGGTAAGGGTAAATCCTAATTTTTGACCATAGACATAATGCTTAATGGCTAAGCCGATAATTAAACAAGTAAGAAAAAATAGACCGGCAACTTTACTATTTAGTTGACTATCAATGGCAAATGAAACTATAAGAAGGCAAGCCCATAAAAAATATTGGCTCCAAATAGGTAAACGAGGTTGTGGGTAGAATAGGTGTTTGGTTGGCATACCACTCCTGTCAAAGAATCGAGAAATATAAAGGCTTATAAAAAGCAAATTCAAAATAATGCATTTAAGCTTGTTCGATTGTGTTCAAAATAGCAAAAATAACAGATCTTCACTTCAATTAGACTAATTTCGATTAAATTAGGCTGTTTTTTAGGCAATGGCTGTAAATTTGATTTATATTTTGTTATAACACCGTCCAACATTTTTACCACACTAAAATTAGTGACTTGTGGAGAACTTCAATGAGACTTGCACATAAGCGCAACGTACAACTTAAACTTAAAAAGAAAATCAAAGCAACAAAAGCGGCTGCTGAAAAAACAGTAAAAGCAGTTAAGCCAGAAGCAGAGAAAGCGGTTGCTAAAACTAAATCAGCAGCAGCGAAAGTTGAAAAAGTTGCCAGTGCTGCGGTTGAAGCGGCAGTAGAAGCATCTCAAGATGTAAAACTGACTCCTAAACAGCAACAAGTATTAGACATCGTATCAGCTAATGCTGACGGTATCAGCCCTAAAGCAATTGGTCTAGAGGCTGGTCAAGAAGATGCAAAAGCAGCAGCTTGGGCAACGGGCGGTTTGAAAAAGCTAGTTGAAGAAAACCTAGTAGTGAAAGAGCAAGTTGCTGGTAATAAAGTCATTTATAAACTAGCTTAAGGTTATACCCTTCGAACTTGAAGCTACGGCTTTGTTTAGGGCGTTCATTCGGCCCAACCTCTTAGGTAAATTAAGATCATGGGATCTCATGCACTTGTAATCTCACTGAATTGCCTTAGTCGTAAAACAAAGTCATCAAGAATAGTCTTTCTACTTTCTGAGTAGGAAGGCTTTTTTTGTGCCCTCATATACTCAATTAAGTCAAGATATTTTCTCCGATAAGCTCATTCAAGCGATTAAACTGTTTTTCAAGGTTCGACCTATTTTTGTGAATCGGTTACACAGACGTTATTTACTCAAAAAGCATCAATCATAAAACATAAGTTGAAACCATTAAGTCGACGTGAAGAAACAATTTTAACATTGGTTGATCAAGGATAAAGTAGCAATAAAATTGCTAAAGTATTGAATATTAGTGATCGAACCGTTGAAACACATAGACAAAACATTAAGCACAAACTAAATTTAAATTTGATAGAAGAACGGACTAAATACGCTGTTGAACATGGCTTGTTATAATTGCGTTAGTGTGTTGTTTAATTGGCAAAACAAAAGTGAGTTATCATTGTAATGTTAATATATCTGGTGAAACTGTTAAAAAATTGCCTTTTAAGTACAATAAATAACCAATTAAGTTGGTTTTTATCGGGTTTTAGTGAATATTTTTTCGATCAAGGTTAGGATCTAACCTTATCAATTTTGTGTGCTTAACGTTTTATTGCTTAATGAGTAAACTATTTAATACGACACTAAGCACAATATTGTCACAGATGGACGAGGTTTTATGACTAAGGGTATAGATAAATACAGTATAGACAGCACCGACTATACGATTGGACAAGATAATGTTCAAAAGTGGGGGTTTGATGTCCATAACGCCGTATTTACCACCAGCGCTGGGTTGACTATTCTTTTTATTATTGCAGTGTTAGTGACTGATCCAGTAACCGCTAAATCGGCATTAGATGGTGTTAAGAATTCAATCATTAATAATTTTGATTCACTATTTATTTTAGCAGGCAACTTTTTTGTATTGTTTTGTTTAGGCATGATCGTCTCACCATTCGGTAAAATTCGCTTAGGTGGTGATGATGCAAAAGCAGAGCACTCATACTTATCGTGGTTAGCAATGCTATTTGCTGCAGGTATGGGTATTGGTTTGATGTTCTGGAGTGTTGCAGAACCTGCCGCTTACTTTACCGATTGGTATGGTACTCCATTAAATGTTGCTGCAAATACGCCTGAAGCGCAGCGCTTGGCGTTAGGTGCAACAATGTATCACTGGGGATTACACCCTTGGGCTATTTATGCTGTAGTGGCATTGTCATTGGCATTCTTTACTTATAACAAAGGTTTACCGCTTTCTATTCGTTCGGTTTTTTATCCTATTTTAGGTGACCGCGCATGGGGTTGGGCTGGTCATATCATCGATATTATCGCAGTATTGGCGACTTTGTTTGGCCTCGCAACCTCATTAGGGTTTGGTGCTCAACAAGCAGCCAGTGGTATCGGACATATTTTTGGTATTGATTCTGGCGTTGGATTACAACTTATTGTTATCGCTGCAGTGACCGTGTTAGCGGGTATTTCGGTATACCGTGGTATCGACGGTGGCGTAAAGCTAGTTAGTAATATCAACATGGTTGCTGCCTTTATTCTACTGGTGTTTGTTGGTGGTGTGAGTTTTTCAATTGTGTCTCATACTATTCCAGAAACCTTTATGAGCTACGTAGAAAACATCATCCCACTTTCAAATCCATTCAATCGTCCTGATGAAGATTGGATGCATGGTTGGACTGTATTCTACTGGGCGTGGTGGATGTCATGGTCACCATTTGTAGGTATGTTTATCGCACGTGTTTCTCGTGGCCGTACAGTCCGTGAGTTTTTAACGGCAGTTCTACTAATTCCAACAATTATTACTGTTGTTTGGATGGGTACTTTCGGTGGTATTGGTATTGACCAACTGATTAATAAAGTTGGTATGCTAGGTGAGCAAGGTTTCCATGATGCCACAATGGCAATGTTTGAAATGTTTGACGCACTACCATTTAGTCAAATTATCTCAATGCTTGCAGTTTGTTTAGTGCTGGTATTCTTTATCAGTTCTTCAGACTCAGGTTCTTTGGTTATCGACAGTATTACTGCTGGTGGTAAGGTTGATGCGCCTGTTCCTCAGCGTATGTTCTGGGCTTTCATTGAAGGTGCGGTTGCGATGGCGTTATTGTGGGTTGGTGGTTCAAATGCCATTGGTGCACTACAAGCGGCAGCAATCTCGACAGCATTACCATTTGTATTCGTGCTAATCATTATGTGTATTAGCCTAGTACTAGGTATGCGAACTGAGCCGAAGCCAGTGAAGAAATAGCATCTAGCTAAATATTAGATATTAAAAAGGTTGGCATCGCGCCAACCTTTTTTGTATACGTCACATTTTTACAATGTAGACAATAATTGAGGGAGAGGTGTATTACACCCACAAGGCCTTAATTGGGGTCTCTGGACTGTAATGGTGATAAATCTGTGCTTGTAATAGTTCAGCAGTCGCAATAGCGTCAACAAGCGCATGGTGAGGCTGATAGGCAGGTAGGTTATAACGACTACGACTAGAACCTAAACGTACCGATGCAGGTTTTTTGCCACGCAGTTTATCCCACCAACCACTGACTGCTCGCTTCTGTACTTCAGACTCAATGGCTAAAGTGTCCACCATTGGAAACAGAATACCTTCGTTGATCCGCTCCATTAATGCCCGATGAAAGAATTGACGCTCAATGTATTGATAATGAACCACGACGATCTTTCCCGCCAATGAATCCAATACCTCATCCAATATACGTCTTAGATCTGGTGCGTCAGATAAATCACTGTGTGTAATTCCATGTATGACCACAGAATCTTCATTAAGTGGCTTACGCGGCTTTACGAGCCAGTGCTTACTTTGTTTACAGTAGATCCTTTGCAGGGTAAACGGAATTAACCCTATGCTGATAATCCCGTCTTTATCGATATCTAAACCGGTTGTTTCAAAATCTAATGCGACGAATTCGACTTCTGATAGCGGTGTTTCGGGATCGATGACGCCGCTTTGATAAAAGAGTTTTAAACGTGAATCTTTTACTGAGTTAACTTGCTGATCAAAGTGTTGTTGCCAAGTTAACTTAGGATCCAAATAAGCCAATTTGTTATCAGTCTTCTTTTTCATATCCACTCCAAATTAGCGCTTACGACGAATTGGTTCCGTCTTTTTCGCTGGTGGTGGGGCATTCTTAAAGGAATTACCGTGATAGCGATATTTTAAGAAGTTCTGAGCATTACTTAATATTTGGAAAGCATCTTTCAGGTTACGTCTTTCAAAATCAGACATATTGTCCGGTTCAATGTTGTTGTCCGGCTCGATTTCATTTTCAACATCTAATGCTTGGTGACGTATGCGCACCATGGAGATGTACTCCATCGCATCTTGAATATCTTCAGCACGACCTTTCGGTAGAATGCCGGCTTCAATGATGTCATCTAAACGTTCAAATGAATTTTGCGCACGAGAACCCACAGCCAGGGCATGTACGCGAATAAGATCCGCTAGAGGGGCAGTACCACGGCGTTTCAGGTTAATCGAGTTGTTGTGACGACCATCTTTTTCCATTACAAAGCCTTTGAAAAAGCCCAGTGGTGGTGTTCTATTAATCGCATTGCGTGCAAGACATGCTAAGAATTTATTATTTCTACGTGCCCGACGAACAATAAAGCCATTCAAGCTTTCTGCCCATTTTACTCGGCCATAAACGCCATCTAAATCAAAGAAGATAGAGCTGTTTAATAAGGCTTTAGGATTGGGGTTGTCAATCCAGTCAGCAAAACATTCTTCCCATTCGGTACGCGTCATACGCCACATTGGATTCGTTGCCATGATGTCACCAGTGCATAGGTGATAACCACAGCGAGCAAGCCCTTGGCAGACGAACTCAGACAGCTTGGCAAAATACTCACCGTGTAGCGCTTCATCATAGCTGTTGTCTAAAATAATTGCGTTGTCTTGGTCGGTTACAATTAACTGCTCATCTCTAGCCATCGAGCCTAACGCAAGGAAACAGTAGGGAATTGGTGGCTCACCGTATTCTTCTTCGGCTAATTCCAAAATACGCTGTTTAAAGCTGCGTCCAATCACTGCCATCGCACTACCCACCATATGTGAGTTAGCATCTTCATGAACTAAGCGAACAAAGCAATCTTTTACTTGCTCAGAAATCGAAACCAAATCATCAATGTTTTGTTGCTGATATATTTGATTAACCAGTAGTAGACTATTTTGTGATTCGTAACGAATGATATCCGCTACCTCAATGATACCGATAGGCTGTTTATTTTTAAGAATAGGTAGGTGATGAACATTACAACGTAACATTGATAGCATAGCTTCATAAATGTAAGCGTTGTGATCAAGAGAGATCAGCTCATGGGACATCACTTCACTGACTTCTGTACTTGGATCTAACCCTTCAGCTAGTACGCGTGTACATAAATCACGATCAGTAATAATACCAATCACTTGGTTATCATTTTCTTCGTCAATATTGATGGAGTCATCTGTGATTAATAGCGCTGAGATATTTTCATCAGCCATCAATTTTGCTGCTGCTTGAATCGTTTGATGCCTATCCAAACTAAAGGCTTCACGGGTTAATAAGGTTTTTACTTTAGAAGTGGTTAAGTCGTTGGCATTCTTATTATCTGAAAGTGCTTGACGTAATCGTGCATGGTTTTCAATTTCAACGAAGTCAGCAAAGGTGTCTTCAGTTTCATATAGTTCATTGAATACATCAACGGGAATACAATAAATAAGAGAATCGGCGGTTGCCGTAGCAGGCAGACGAACTTTACCGTTCATCAATAATCCCATTTGTCCGAAAATGTCACCTTCGTCTAAACGGTTATAAAGTTCACCCTTACGGCGGTAAATTTCAACCACGCCAGAGCGGACCATATATAAATCTTTAATATGGTCACCAAATTTGATGATAGGGGTATTTTCTCGGTAATAAGCAATTTCGGTATTGTTTGCTACGTAAGCGAGCTTTTCTTCCGGTAGGGAATCAAAAGGGGGAAATTGAGCGAGAAAATTTTGAATTTCTTGTAATTCGGCTTCCATAAGAACCACGATTGTATTATGAATTTGTAATAACTATAGGCAATTACGCTTATGAACTAAAGCATTAATCATTATATCTTTTTTAGTTAACTAAAATTAATCAATTGCAGTTAGGTTTGCATCAATAGGCGAATAAATTTCGCCTATTAAACTAGCCTCTACGCCATGTGTGGTATTTTTCTAACCAGTTTAAAATGGTTTCTGGTGCATGGGCTTTTTTCCATTCGCCAGCTGCATATTTGTTGCCTTCCGCCCAAGTAGGGTAAGCATGAATAGTGCCGAGTATTTTATTCAACCCAAGTCCGTGTTTCATTGCTAACACAAATTCAGCAATTAAGTCGCCCGCTTGTTGAGCAACGATAGTAACACCTAAAATAGTATCTTTGCCTTTAGGGGTGATGACTTTAATAAAACCTTTGGTGCTACTTTCGGCGATAGCTCGGTCTAATTCTTCAAATTCAAAGCGAGTGACTTCGTAATCGATGCCTTGTTGTTGAGCCTCGGTTTCATTTAGTCCAACACGAGCAACTTCTGGATCAATAAATGTTGTCCAAGGGATCACACGATAATCAACTTTGAATTTTTTGAGGTTGCCAAATAAGGCGTTAACCGCGGCATACCATGCTTGGTGTGCTGCAACGTGGGTAAATTGGTAAGGGCCGACAATATCACCAGCAGCAAAAATATTAGGGTACAAGGTCTCTAAATAATCATTGGTTTGCACGGTACGATTCGTTTCTATCCCTAGTTCTTCCAAACCATATCCTTCAAGGCGAGCAGAACGACCGACCGCGCAAAGTAGTTGATCAAATTCGATTTCAATTTCAGCGCCTTGATGCTCGACTACGATGATTTTTTGCTTATCGCGTTTTTCACATCTTAAAGCCTTGTGGCCGGTAAGAATTTGCACGCCACTTTGGGTGAGTTCTTGATGCGCCAGTTCGGAGACTTCTAAATCTTCACGCAGCATAATTCTATCGGCCATTTCAATTTGAATAACCTTAGAGCCTAGACGAGCAAAGCTTTGTGATAGTTCACAACCAATAGGGCCGCCACCTAATACGATCAGTCGTTTTGGCGGAGCATCGAGTTCGACAAAGGTTTCCCATAAGGTATCACTAGTGACATAACCAACGTCTTCTAAGCCTGGTAGTGGCGGTACAAATGGTCGAGCACCAGTAGCAATTACAATGTTTCGAGTGGTGAGTTTTTCTATCGAACCATCTTGTAGAGTCATTTCTACCGTCCATGGGTCGATGATTTTGGCGTAACCTTGTTTAACTTCAACGCCCAAGCTAGTATACCGTTCAATGCTGTCATGTGGCTCAACTTGGGCGATAACGTCATGGACACGCTGCATTACCTTCTTAAATGAAAAAGTGGGAGCGTGATTATCTAAACCGTAATTTTCCGCGTGTCTGAATTGCTCGGCAACTTTTGCACTCTTGATGATCGCTTTGCTAGGAACACAACCGTAATTTAAGCAATCACCACCCATTTTATGTGTTTCTATCAACGTGACTTTCGCACGGACTGTGGCGGCGATATAGCTACTAACGAGTCCCGCAGCACCGCCACCAATCACAATCATGTTACGATCAAACTTGTTGGGTTTATTCCATTTCGCATAAACACGTCTTTTCTGAATGGCAGTAATAATCGATTTCGCAATGAATGGAAAGATCCCGAGTAGAGCAAATGAAATAATAAGATCAATAGACAGGATGCCTTTTAAACTGTCTATTTGAGCTAGCTGAGTACCTGCATTAACATAAACGGCTGTACCCGCGAGCATGCCTATTTGACTGACAAGGTAAAAAGTAAGGGTTTTTATTTTGGTTAGACCCATCAATAAATTAATTAAGAAAAATGGGAAAATTGGTACAAGGCGTAGAGTGAAAAGATAAAAAGCACCGTCACGCTCAATGCCTTGATTAATTGGTTTTAAGCGAGATGAAAATTTCTTTTCAATGGTGTCGCGTAGTAAGTAGCGGGATACCAGAAATGCTAATGTTGCGCCAATTGTTGAAGCAAATGAGACAATAAGTAATCCAGTGGTTAAGCCAAATAGTCCACCTGCGGCGAGAGTCAGAATAGCGGCACCAGGAAGTGATAATGCAGTAATCAAGATATAAATGATAAAAAAGCTCGCCGCAACCAAGACAGGGGAACGCTGTTGCCAGTTGCTAAAATCATCCATGCGAGCTTTTAACCCATTTAAGGTCAAAATATGTTGTAAATCGAAAGCGAAAAACAAGCCAATTAGAATGATTGCACTCGCAAGTAATAATAGTTTTTTTAACATATAGATTTCCATATGGTATTGATGTGTTTCGATGGTAGTACATCGATAGGAATAAACTAAGAGACAGGCTTAAGATTTAAAAAATTTCAGGATTAAGATTAATATTTAAAATGAGATACCAATAAAAAAGGCCAGCAGAGGCTGACCTTTGAAAGTAAGAGTTGGATTGTGGGGTGTTTATAAAACCGCTGCAATGCCTTTACATAGTGGGCCCATGTTCGACTTTGTCATACCTGCAACGCTGATACGTCCAGAGCCAACAATGTAAATCGCAAATTCGTCTTTCAGGCGTGCAACTTGTTCTTTGCTTAAACCAGAGAAAGAGAACATGCCATTTTGAGCTTCAATAAAGCTGAAGTCTTGCGTTACACCTTCATCTTTTAATGTTTGAACAAAAAGGGTTCGCATTTCTTGAATACGGTCACGCATTTCTGCGACTTCTTTTTCCCATTCAGCACGTAGCGTTTCATCGTTTAAGATGTGAGTAACAACTGCTGCGCCATGAGCTGGGGGGTTTGAGTAGATTGAACGAATGATCTTCTTCACTTGAGAAAATGCAGTGGTCGCGGTTTCACTGGTTGCAGCTACTAGTGTAAAAGCACCAACACGTTCATTATACAAACCGAAGTTTTTAGAGAATGAACTTGCTACTAGAATCTCATCGCAGTATTGCGCGAAAGTACGTAAACCTGCAGCATCATCTTCAACACCTTTAGCAAAACCTTGGTAAGCAAAGTCAAATAGTGGGAGTAGACCTTTATCGGCACACAGTTTCGCCAATTGTTCCCACTCAGCAGCCGTAGGATCAATACCTGTTGGGTTATGACAGCAACCGTGTAGTAATACTACATCACCAGTTTGAGCATCAGCTAGACTAGTAAGCATTGCATCAAAATCTTTATCATGAGTTTCAGCGTTGTAGTAATTGTATTGCGCGGTTTCTACGCCAGCAGCAGTAAATACGCCGACGTGGTTAGCCCACGTTGGGTTACTGATCCAAATTTTGCCTGCATTTAATTCACGTTTGATAAATTCGCCTGCTACACGAAGTGCGCCTGTGCCACCTGGTGCTTGAGCTGTTTTTGCTAGTTTATCAGTCACAATTTTTGAATCAGCACCAAAAAGAAGTTTTTGTACTGCAACGCCATATTCGGCCGTCCCTTCAATGGTTAGGTAAGATTTGGTCTTCTCGGATTCAAGTAATGCAGCTTCGGCTTTTTTAACCGTAGCTAATACTGGTGTTTGACCTTCTTCATTCTTGTAGATACCTACACCTAAGTTGATTTTGGTTGCGCGAGAATCATTCTTAAATTCTTCAGTTAAACCAAGAATCGGGTCAGCAGGTGCAGCAGGTACTTTTTCAAACATAATTCCGTCCATGTAAATGAGTAAATAATTCGATTATTTATACCGTTATATGCTATAGGTTACAACCGTAAATCATGCTTGGTGATATGTTTGATTCATATCATTCAATCAAGCATAAATAGGCGTACACTTGTCAGTCATTTATTGAGAGGATGATTATGTTTATCAAATTACCGAAGTGGGTCGAATATGGTGCGTTCACATTAGCCTTAATTGCGGGGTTTGTGAATGCCATCGGCTTGCTTGGTTTTGAACATCAAGCCATTTCTCACTTATCAGGCAGTGTCACGAAAATTGGTGTGAATGCGCTGGAACGCCCTATAGTCTCAGTATTTTTAATCGCTTTAGTAGGTAGTTTTGTTATTGGTTCAACCATCTCAGGAGTGTTAATTTCTGGGGAATCCTTAAAGTTAGGGCGGCATTATGATCTGGTTTTGTTGTTGGAAGGAATATTGTTGTTTCTTTCAGCCAGTTTACTTCACGAACATATCAGTTGGGGGTTATGCCTAGCTTCAATGGCTTGTGGTTTACAAAATGCATTGGTAACCACATATAGTGGTGCAGTTATTCGCACTACACATTTAACTGGTATTTTTACCGACCTCGGATTGATGTTAGGCAGTAAAATAAAAGGTCAGGAAATTAATAAAAGAAAATTCGTTATGTTTAGTGTGATTATCTGTGGATTCTTAAGTGGTGGCCTTTTAGGGTATGTGGCATTCCAGCGCATGAATGTATCAGCCTTAGCTATTCCCGCTGTTGGTTGTTTACTTTTATCTTTTATCTATAGAGTTTATCGCCAAAAGACTAAAAATGAACAGTTTTCAAGCGGTCGGTAACACTTTTCAATCATCAATGATGATAACGTCATGACAGTGAGTGTGCTTCTAGTTTAAGCTTCCAATATTCAAGGATGAATATGGAACAATGGCAAATGACACCACGTGCAAAATCTTATCTTAATCATTATCTTTTCTCATTAAACGAAAATTTACGTCGACGCTACACCTCATTTAGTGCCGATTTCTTTTGTGCCACAGAGCAAGATGCCAATACTTGTGCCGACCTTGTTGTACAAGGTGAAAAAACGGCAACCTGTAGTTTGAAATATTGGTATGAACAAGCCGATGCCAGAAGTTGGGCACTTACAAGTGGTTTTGAATTGGGATGGAGAGCCACAATGTATCATCGAAACATTAGAGGTGTTTGAAATTCCGTTTAATCAAATTACTAATGAAAATAATTAACGAATGAATTTTAAGATGTGTCCTTTAAATTCACCGTCAATATAGTCAGTATGGGCGGGCTTTTCATTCGTATAAGTGAAGCCGAACTCGATCATTTTGGTGCTGAGTTTGTTTTTTCTACCACGGCCCGGATCAACTAAAATGACCTCACACTGCGGGTTGGCATGAACATTGATAAAGCTTGCCAGTAGATTGATATGATTATCTTCATAAAGTAGGTCACTGCCAATGATCATATCGAATAAGCCTAGATTATCACTGAGATCGGCCCAATCGGTACGTTCAAAATCAATCAAACGATCGCCATTTAATTCAGTATTACGATCAAGGAAAGTTTGCACTTCAGGGTGGTAGTCGGTGGCAGTAATATCAGCCGATTGCGCATTCAATACAAGACTTGATAAACCAATGCCGCAACCAATTTCTAGAATACGTTTTTTACCCGTTTCACAATCGAACATATAGTGCGCAAGAACTAGGCTCGAAGGCCACAACACACCAAATATTGGCCAAGAAGCCGATGAAATTCCGAGTTTCTCCGCCACACCGTCAGGGTCGTGAAATTCTTGATTATTGCGCAGGGTACACAAATGAATATCAGTTTTACCAAATTCTATGGTCTGATAACTTAAACGTAATTTTGTCATGGTTAGCCTAAATAATTGGCGCTGAGCCAGCTAACTAGGCATGCTAGATGAAATGACAAAACGGGAAAGAAGTTTTAAGAGTATAGAATAAAAGCAAAAAGGCAATCTATATATACCTTGGCCACATGGCTTTTACGCTTAAAGAGGGTTAAATGACGACATCATCAATAGAGACGAAAAGAATAATGACAACGAAAAACCGTATGATGTTACTCGTGGTAGGGGTGCTGCTCATTGCGGCAAATTTACGGGCTCCAGTTACCGGAATAGCCCCAATGATTGAGATGGTTTCTGGCTCTTTTCAATTATCGGCCACTCAAGCAGGGTTACTGACAACATTACCTCTTATCGCATTTGCATTATTTGCACCGCCTTCTGCCTATTTAGCAAAACGTTTTGGAGTCGAATATACGATCTTTTTTGCACTGGTTTTTATTGCTATAGGTTTGATTTTACGCTCACTTGGTAGTGTCAGTTGTTTGTTTATCGGAACTGGGTTAATTGGGATAGGTGTGAGTATTGGAAATGTCTTGTTACCTATAGTGGTAAAACGAGATTTCCCAATGAAAGTTGCTTTAATGACCTCTAGTTATGTTTTAGCAATGGGGATTGCTTCAGCATTGGCATCGGCATTTTCGATACCATTGGCCAATTTTCATCAATTAGGGTGGCAATGGTCATTAGCAACATTGAGCTTACTTACATTTATTGCAATGGTTATTTGGTTACCGCAATTAGCTAATAACCAAAAGCCTAATGCGGTGAATAACGGTGCTTCTATATCGATTAACTTATGGTCTAAGTCTTTGGCGTGGCAAGTGTCTTTCTACTTAGGATGTGGTTCATATTTTACCTATACCATGGTGGCATGGTTGCCGAGCTTGTTAGTTCAGGCGGGATATAGTTCAGCAGAAGCTGGAGTAATACATGGGGTGTTTCAAATTGGAACAGCACTCCCGGGGATTTTCGTTATTCCACTTGTAGCAAAGCTTGCAGATCAGCGTATGCCTGCCTTTGGAATTTGTTTTATTGCTGGCGCGTCATCTGTGGGGCTATTGATATTACCGCAGTTTGCTTATATGTGGTCATTCTTACTTGGGCTAGCATCTGGAGCTTGGTTCATCTTGGGGCTGTCTTTTATCAGTTTTAGAACGAGCAATCCATTACAAGCAACGTCTCTATCGGGAATGGCTCAATTTTTAGGTTATTTATTAGCGGCGATCGGACCAATGCTCGCTGGCTACCTATATGGAATAAATAATGGTTGGAACGAAGTGATTTGGATGATTGTTATTCTATGTAGTATCGCTGGTACAATTGGGCTGTTTGCTGGCCGAAATATGGTGATTCAATAAAATGTGGTTAGGGCATCACTTGGTATTTGTGATGCCCATTATCCTAGTAATTAATATTATTGAGAGATAGGAAGCATTTTCATTTTTGATCTATGTGTTTTTATTTGAATGTCACGGTGTTGTTTTTTCTTAAGTTGTATATGACACAATTCAAGAATTAAACCGAATAACATCGCAAAATACACATAACCTTTGTTGATATGAATTGCGAATCCTTCTGCCATTAAAAGCCCGCCAAGCAATATCAAGAATAATAATGCTAAGGTTTTAAACCCAGGGTACTGAATAACCAAGTTATTAATCTTTTCTGCAATAAGTATCATGACAAGCGCTGAAGCCAAAATAGCCGCAACCATGATTGGAACATCACTTGTTAGACCGATAGCGGTAATCACCGAATCCATTGAAAATACCGCATCAATGGCAACGATCTGCAGTAAAACGACAGCTATACCTGTTCGCATATGAGTAGAGTTGGCTTGCTCTGAATGCATTAACCATGACCAAAGCTCTTTAGCACTCTTAGCTAATAAAAAGCCACCACCAGCAATCATAATAAGATCGCGACCGGTGAAGCTAAAGTCTTGTACTTTCAATAATGGTTGAGTCAATGACATCACCCATGAAATTGAAAAGACCAAAATAATACGAGCTAATACCGCTAAGCTTATACCTAGGTTTCTAGCAAGCTTGCGCTGTTGTACAGGCAATCGTTCACATAATACCGAAATAAAGACGATATTATCCACGCCTAAGATGATCTCAAGTGCGAATAATGTGGCGAAAATAGCCCATGTTTCTGGTTGTAAGAAAAGTTCTAGCATGTTGCCGCTCCCAAGATTGTGGAAGCTTGGTGTGTGTACAGTCGACTAAAGGGGTCGTCCATATGTTTTTTATTTACCTTTATGAGTTAAGGATGTTCATTACATCACAGCTTTTTAATACTGACAATATAGTCATTTGTAAGAAATTTTAACTAGATAATAAGTGGACTAATTTATATCGTTTTCAGCATTTTTAATGCTTAAATGGGGGGATTGATTAGTCAAAATCGTTGATGAGAATAATTAAATAGAGAGGTAAGGAATAAAAACCTGCTCATTTGAAGTGAGCAGGCTTTCGTTTATTAGGCTGAAATTCTAATGATTAGAAGTTTGCACTACGTGGCGTACGTGGGAATGGGATCACGTCACGAACGTTACTCATACCTGTTACGTAAGAAACAAGACGTTCAAAGCCAAGGCCGAAGCCAGCGTGCGGTACAGTACCGTAACGACGTAGATCGCGATACCAAGACATGTGCTCAGGGTCGATACCCATTGCCACCATACGTGCATCTAAGACGTCTAAACGCTCTTCACGTTGAGAACCTCCAATGATTTCACCAATACCTGGGGCTAAAACGTCCATTGCAGCAACCGTTTTACCATCATCGTTCAAACGCATGTAGAAAGCTTTGATATCTTTCGGGTAGTTTTTAACGATTACTGGTGCGTTGAAGTGTTCTTCAGCAAGGAAACGCTCATGTTCAGACGACATATCGATACCCCATTCAACCGGGAATTCGAACTCACGACCAGATTCTAACAAGATTTGAATTGCATCAGTGTAATCCACTTGTGCAAAGTCAGACTCAACAAATTTTTCCAGGCGAGTGATCGCTTCTTTATCGATACGTGAAGCAAAGAATTCAAGGTCATCGCGACGCTCTGCAAGTACCGCCTTGAATACGTATTTCAGCATATCTTCAGCAAGTTTTGCTACATCGTCTAAATCTGCAAAAGCAACTTCAGGTTCAACCATCCAGAATTCCGCTAAGTGGCGGCTAGTATTTGAATTTTCAGCACGGAAAGTTGGGCCGAAAGTGTATACTTTGCTTAATGCACAAGCGTAGGTTTCTGCGTTTAACTGACCTGAAACGGTTAAGAAGGTTTCTTTACCAAAGAAGTCTTGGTCGTAATCGACATCACCTTTATCGGTAAGCGGTAGGTTTGCGTGATCAAGAGTAGAAACACGGAACATTTCACCCGCACCTTCTGCATCAGAAGCGGTGATCAATGGCGCAGACATCCAAAAGTAACCATTTTCATGGTAGAAACGGTGAATAGCTTGAGATAAACAGTTACGAACACGTGCTACCGCGCCAATCACGTTGGTACGAGGGCGAAGGTGAGCCACTTCACGTAAGTATTCGATAGAGTGACGAGTTTTTGCCATTGGGTAGGTTTCAGCATCTTCAACCCAACCAACTACTTTTACAGCGGTTGCGGCAAGTTCAAAATCTTGACCTTTTGCTGGAGATTCCACGATTTTACCCGTTACTTCAACAGAACAACCTGTTGTTAGCTTTAGGACTTCATCATTGTAATTATTTAACTCATTAGGGACCACGGCCTGAATCGGGTCGAAACAAGAGCCGTCATAAATGGCAAGGAAAGAGATTCCGGCTTTGGAATCACGACGTGTACGGATCCAACCACGAACAGTGATTTCACTGTTTACGGCTAATTTACCGCTTAGTACGTCTGTTACAGGCGCGTAAGTCATTTTTTTCTCCATTAAAACACTGCAAAAAAGGACAGTGCAAACTAATAATTTAGGTGTAATAGACTATCAATTAAGCGTGATAGAAAATTATTACAAGTATTCGACATATTACCCAACACAGGTTTGGCATCAACCTTTATTATGCAATTATTTTTATTTTTAACGCTTTAGTTCTAAATTGAAGTGATAGTCGCCAAAAATATGGGTAAAAAAATAAACTTTATCAGTTTTACTCGCGCTACAATGAATTGATTAAATGAGTGTAATTATGAGGGGAGAGATGAATTTTCGACTGTTATGTACAAGCATTTTAACAACAGGTTTTTTAGTGGGTTGTTCCACAATTGGTGGAGATCGCACATCAGTGAATTCTGCACAAGATGTCAATGATCATATGACATTTAAACAAGATCTTGTTACTCGCAGTATGGACTTACAAACCGATTCCTATTGGGCTAAATGTGAATCAGAATGGGATGGCTTAGGGTATCGGTATCGTACATCTGTTTATGCCAGTGGTAATCAGCAAACTCAACTTTATGTTCGTTTGAAATCCTCCCAAGGTGCTTACGGCATTGAGAAAGCATTTGATAACAATGGTGAGGATTATCAATTAGAGCTTTATAAGCCAGAAAATAAATCCGATTCAGTGGTATACGAAAACTTTGCTTTGAATATTTCCCCTGAACAATTAAAAGCCGCTAGTAAAGCTCCTGTGGTGATGCACTTAAAAGGTAAACAGCACGATTGTACCTTTACGGTTGAACAACCTGTTAGCTATGCGTTTTCTGTAAATCTAGATGAATTAATGAAACAAGTGGATGAGGCGAAAGCGAAAGCAAAAGAATAGCCGAAGCTCGATTTTCGGCCGCTTTGCTACTCGTTACCGATAAAGAAGAAAGCGAAGAATTAAAAGACAAAGTATTAAAAAAGGTGAACCAATAATTGGTTCACCTTTTTATTTGCTTTCGAGTGTCCGAGAAGCGAAGTGATCTAGATTCGATAACCGAGCATCAACAAATCACTTTAACTGCTAAGCCACCTTGCGAGGTTTCACGGTATTTAGAATTCATATCTTTACCCGTCTCTAGCATAGTTTCGATCACTTTATCTAAAGATACACGAGGCTCAGAAGAGCGACGTAGTGCCATGCGAGTTGAGTTAATCGCTTTAACCGCAGCAATACCGTTACGCTCAATACAAGGTACTTGTACTTGACCCGCGACAGGGTCACAAGTTAAGCCAAGGTTATGCTCCATACCAATTTCCGCTGCCATACAAACTTGCTCAGGACTACCGCCTAGTAATTCAGCAAGACCAGCTGCCGCCATTGAACAAGCAACCCCTACTTCACCTTGGCAACCAACTTCTGCCCCAGAAATAGAAGCGTTTTGTTTATATAAACCACCAATTGCACCAGAAGCTGCGAAGTAGCGAATATAGTCTTTTTCGGTTACTGGTTGAATGAATTTATCGTAGTAGGCAAGTACTGCTGGAATAATGCCACATGCACCATTGGTTGGCGCAGTAACGACTCGGCCACCCGCAGCATTTTCTTCATTGACCGCAAAGGCGTACATATTCACCCAATCGATCACCGCCATAGGATCGGTAGAAGTATTAGATGATGTCATTAATTGCTGGCGCAATGCTGAAGCTCGACGAGGAACACGCAATGGGCCTGGCAAAATACCTTCTGTGCTCATCCCTTTTTCCATACATTCACGCATGGTTTTCCAAATGTTAGCGAAATAGGTATACACTTCTTCTTCTGAGTATTGAGCACTTTCGTTTTTCATCACTAAAGTACTGATAGACAAACCATGTTCTTTACATAAAGCAACAAGTTCAGTTGCAGAATTAAACTCGTAAGGCACTTGGTAGGTTGATTCAACTTTCTTACCAAAGTTTTCTTCGTCAACAATAAAACCACCACCGATAGAGTAGTAAGTCTTAGTGTAAACCACCTCATCGTCAATCCAAGCGTGTAAAGTCATTCCATTTTCATGTAATGAAAGATTGGTCTTTTGGAAGTTCATGCCACCGTTTTTTGGAAAATCAACAGAGTGGCTGTCCTTATCAACTGATAAGCGTTCTGTTTGTTCAATACGAGCGATGAAGCTCGGAATGGCGTCAATATCTACGTGTTCTGGCGTGTTACCTGCCAGACCCATAATGATGGCGATATCAGTATGGTGACCTTTCCCTGTCAGTGATAATGAACCGTAAACATCGACAGTAATTTTTGTAATATCATGCAGTTTATCTTGTTCTTTGAGATCATCGATAAACTGCTTACCGGCTTTCATAGGACCAACCGTGTGAGAACTGGATGGCCCAACACCAATTTTGTAGATATCAAAAACACTGATCATGTTATTACCTCTGATAAGCCCCTCTATATTAAGGGGCTTTAATTTTTTATTACTAAGCTACTGGTATGCTGCTTATTGTTTTTTCAACAGTGTATATGCTGTACTTTTTACATTGATTAGCTAAATTATAGTCTATTTCTCTATAACGATAGCGTCATATATCAAAAGGAGCCGTAGATTACAGAAGTAATCGCTGCAACACCACAAATAGCTGTAAAGATTTGTGCAAAAGATGATGTCTTGAATTTCGTCATTGCAGGCACTTTACGCATTGCATAAATCGGCATAATAAACAAGATTGCAGCAATCATTGGCGCACCCATAGATTCAATCATACCTAGGATGCTTGGGTTAATGATTGAAATGACCCATGTAGTCAACACAATAAATAGTAATGAAATTTTGTTAGCCTTTGTTTCAGAGGCTTTTGAACGAGATTTAACTAGACCCACTAAGCCTTCATGAGCGCCAAGGAAGTGACCAAAGTAGCTTGAAGTGATGGCAGCAAAAGCCACGATAGGGCCTAGGTATGAAATCATTGGTGAAGAGTGAATGTTGGCTAAGTAAGACAATACGCTAATATTTTGCGCTTGCGCTTCACCTAGTTGCTCTGGTGTTAAGGAAAGCACAACAGAGAATACAAAAAACATCACGAAAGCCATCAGCATTGTTGCTGCACCGCCAGTGATCATGTCAGTTTTCTTCACCGTATTATCACCATAAACGCGACGTTGTTCTTTAGTAAATTGGCTGATGATAGGACTATGGTTGAATGAAAAGACAATAATAGGGATAGCTAACCAAATGATTTTTGGCATTTCGGTCCAGTTTGGCGTGACTTCAGCCATTGAAGTATTCCACTCAGGGATAAGAAAAACAGATAGTGCTAATAAGATGAACACAAGAGGGTAAACCATCAGTGACGTCACTTTTAGCATTAGCTCTTTGCCAAAGATTACTCCGCAAGTCATTAAGCTAATTAAAGCGCCAGAAAGTAACCAACGAGGAATCGAGTCAAAACCAAGTTGGTTAACTAAGAAAGAATCAACCGTATTAGTAATACCTACGCCATAAATAAGTACAATTGGATAGATTGCAAAAAAATAAGCAAAAGTAATGATGGTGGCGCCAGTTTTACCGAAATGTTCTTCAACAGTATCGGTAATATCGGCATTTGGATTTTTAGCAGATAAAACGAAACGGGCTAAACCTTTGTGTGCAAGCCAAATCATTGGCATGGCAATTAAGGCTAGAATAACCAATGGCCAAAAGCCGCCAGCACCGGCTTTAATTGGTAAGAATAAAACCCCAGCACCTACAGCAGTGCCAAATAAAGATAATACCCAAGAAAAATCTTGGTAGGTCCATTTAGTCGAAGTTGGAGCATTTTCGACTACAGCATTAATGGTTTTCGTATTCATTATTAATTCTCTTAAAAGTTGGGAACAGGAAGAATTGGCGTGGATTATGCTGATCTGGAGGGATAAATATAGGATCAATATCACTTTATGTACTGAATAAGTGACAAGTATTTCATAACATGCGCTGTGTCACGAAAAAACGACGTATCAGATTAAATAAACTTATCCGAAAGAGTGAGATTTCTCATGTGAAACTGAAGATTGCTTAAATGGTGAACAGTCGTTAAAGCAAACGACTTATCTATGAGGCAGGAAATATGAAAATTAATTCACTGGTAAAAATAAGGGTAATGGTGAATTAAACTGTGGAATGCAGAATTGTCTGCTGTTGCAGATTGGAATGGGAAACTATCTGGCTATCAATTGATGATGGGGAATAATTTGCAAGATCTTTGATAGACAGTTGGGCTTGTAAAGCTTGAATGATTTGTGCGGTGACGCCCCATATAAAGTGCCTTTGATAATTGATGGCAAAAATACGATGTGCTGAACCTTTAATTTGCACCTTTTTACTATAAAGGTTATCGGGATTAAATAAGTAAGTCGCTGGTACTTCAAAAATATAATCGACTTCATTTTTATCAATAATGCTTTGATAGCCATCGTCAACAAAGGCGATGAAAGGGGTGACATTAAAGCGACTAATGGTCGTGAGTTCTGGTAGTTGGCCAAAAATGTTCACTTGGCTAGGATGCAAGCCAATCTCTTCGTGTGCTTCTCTTATAGCTGTATCGGCTAGAGATCGATCAAAAAATTCAAATTTACCACCAGGAAAGCTAATCTGTCCCGGATGATTTTTTAAATGAGGAGCACGTTTGGTCAGTATGACCGATAAACCTTCAGGGCGATCGACACAAGGAATCAAAACCGCCGCTTTTCTTAACTTTTTTGGATCTAGGTGAGCCACTCTTAATAAGCTCTCAGGTTGATATTTAGCTGGAATGTTTAATGAAAACTGGCGCAATAACTCTTCTTTTCTCATAAACATTCCTTAATTATCGATTTTTCTGTGACTACAGATTATAAGCTGGATAAAGTTGGCAAAATTCGGCTGATTTTATCAAGTGTTTCTTGGTATTCCGATTCAGATTCGCTATCGGCAACAATACCGCCGCCCGCCCAAGCATAAAGGTGCTGCTGGTATGCCACTAAAGTTCTGATTGTGATATTGGTATCCATGCGACCACAACGGCTGATGTAACCAATACTTCCACAATAGGCATTACGGCGGTGAGGCTCTAATTCTTCAATGATCTCCATCGCACGGATTTTTGGGGCACCAGTAATCGAGCCACCAGGAAAACAGGCGCGGAGTAAATCGCTGCCGCATTGATCTTTATCGAGTATAGCACGGATAGTACTGACCAAATGGTGCACTGCGGGGAAGCTCTCAATTGCAAATAACTCAGGCACGGTGACGGAGCCGGGTTTGGCGACACGACCAATATCATTGCGTAATAGATCAACAATCATCAAATTTTCTGCTTGATCTTTCTCAGCATTTTTGAGTTGTTCGGCCAATTGCTTATCTTGTTCTGCATGTTTTGAACGTGGGCGAGTGCCTTTGATTGGCTTAGTTTCAATCACGGTTTGATTGAGTTCATTTTTATTAATTTCTAGGAAGCGTTCAGGTGAAATACTGATTAATGTGGTTTCGTCGGTACGGATAAATGCAGAAAAAGGTGCGTGGTTGGATTGTTCCAGTGCTTGGTAAGCTAACCATTCTGAGCCTTGATACTCAGCACTAAATCTCTGTGCAAGGTTGATTTGGTAGCAATCTCCCGAGCGTAGGTACTCTTGAATAGCGTTGAACTTTTCAATATATGACGTTTTGGTCATATTGGATTGCCAGTCAGAGGTTAATGTAAATGCATTGTTTGGTAGGGTTTGTTGTGACTCTAACCAAGCTTGATGCTGCTTGATATCCTGTCCAACGAAATACGCTTGTTTTAATTGATGATCAACGATAAATGCCCATTCATATAAACCAATGGCCATATCCGCGGTGGGGATATCGTGTGCCGCCAAAGAGGGGACTTGTTCGACACGACGACCTAGATCATAACCAAAGTAACCTAAAGCACCACCAATGAAGGGAACGTCATTGATGCTTGGTTGTGCCAGCAGTAATTGTTGTTGGTAGTGAGCAAGTAGTGTGAATGGGTCATCTTCAGATTGTTGAGTTTGCCATTCGCGAGTCTCCGTCTTTTGATAAATAGTCGTGATACTGCCATGGGTAAGCAACTTGGCAATTGGATTCGCCACTAAAATATCGTAGCGATTATTGGGGTGGCCGTCTGCGGCTGAGCGTAATAGCATTGCCCAAGGTTGATGCTCGATGGTAGCAAAATAATGCTTAGCTAAGTCTTCCGCATAAGGAATGTGTTTAATCTTTATACGGTCTTGGATTGTACTTGAGTTGTTTTGAGTCATATTGGAATTATTTTGCTTTTTCATTCTATAAAGTGTGACAAAGGTTCAATCGTTACGTGGCATCGAATGCTGAGCGAGAGTATCATAATTCCAGATTAAGCAATGTATGTGAATCGGTAATTGATTGGTTTAGTTAAAATCCCACCTAAACAAGGATTTGTTGGTTATCAGCGTGACGCTGTCACCGTTGTGGCTATTCACTATCGCCAGTCTTTATCCAATTATAATAATGTAATGTGTAGAGGCATGTATGACCGTCATTCGTAAACAAGATGTGATCAGCAGTGTGGCTGACGCTCTCCAATATATTTCGTATTACCATCCAATGGATTTTATTCAGGCGCTTGAAAAGGCCTATCACAAGGAAGAGAGCCAAGCCGCGAAAGATGCGATTGCTCAAATCTTAATTAACTCTCGTATGGCCGCTGAAGGGCATCGTCCGATTTGCCAAGATACCGGCATTGTGACGTGTTTTGTCAATATTGGTATGGATGTTCGTTGGGATGAAACGGATATGACGGTTCAGCAAATGGTCGATGAAGGCATTCGCCAAGCTTATACTAACCCTGATAACCCACTGCGTGCTTCGGTGCTTTCTGATCCGGCGGGCAAGCGTATCAACACCAAAGATAACACGCCGGGTGTGGTCCACATCAACATGGTGCCGGGTAATAAAGTTGAGATCCAAATCGCGGCAAAAGGCGGTGGCTCTGAAAATAAAACTAAAATGGTAATGCTAAACCCATCCGATGATATTGCAGAGTGGGTAGAGAAAACGCTACCAGCGATGGGAGCGGGTTGGTGTCCACCGGGCATGCTGGGTATAGGCATTGGTGGTACAGCTGAAAAAGCGGCAGTACTGGCAAAAGAATCTTTGATGGAACACATTGATATCCATGAATTGATTGAGCGCGGCCCACAAAATGCGGAAGAAGAATTACGTTTAGATATTTTTAACCGAGTGAATAAACTGGGTATTGGCGCGCAAGGTCTTGGCGGTTTAACGACTGTTGTGGATGTGAAAATTAAAACGGCGCCAACGCACGCCGCTTCTAAACCAGTTTGCTTAATTCCAAACTGTGCGGCAACTCGTCACGTACATTTCACGCTTGATGGTTCTGGCCCTGCAGAATTAACACCACCAAAATTAGAAGACTGGCCTCAAATTACTTGGGAAGCGGGCGAAAATACTCGTCGAGTGAATCTAGATACCATTACTAAAGAAGACGTTCTCCAGTGGCGTACTGGTGAGACGGTATTGCTATCTGGAAAAATCTTAACTGGTCGTGATGCGGCGCATAAACGTATCCAAGGCATGCTACAAAGCGGCGAAGGTTTACCAGAAGGTGTCGACCTTAAAAACAAATTCATCTACTACGTAGGCCCAGTTGATGCGGTGGGTGATGAAGTCGTTGGTCCAGCTGGCCCGACAACCTCAACACGTATGGATAAATTTACCGATATGATGCTAGAAGAAACCGGCATTATGGGAATGATTGGTAAAGCAGAGCGTGGTGCAGATACCGTTGAATCCATCAAGAAACACCAGTCTGTTTATCTAATGGCCGTCGGTGGCGCAGCCTATTTGGTGGCGAAAGCGATTAAGAAAGCCCGAGTAGTCGCTTTTGAAGATCTTGGTATGGAAGCGATTTATGAGTTTGAAGTCGAAGATATGCCGGTCACTGTTGCGGTTGATTCAACCGGTGCTAATGCTCACCAAATTGGCCCGGATACTTGGAAAGTAAAAATTGCTGAAATGGAATAACGTCTAGATAAGGCGTTGCGTAGTGCGAGTGCGCTACGCTCGGTATTATTTTTTCGAATGAGATTATTTTAACTTATCAGCAAAATTTTTCTGACTAATGGCGTTAAATTGATTATAGTTTCAGTATAACAGGCTGAATATTTAGGAGATTTTATGCCACGTTTTGTAAAAATTTTGCAGATATTGATTGCTGTAGTGGTGGGTGGTTACGTTGGTATCCAGATGATCCTGCATGGTATTGCGATTTTTGACACAAGTAACAACTGGTTTGCAGTGATGACAGTGGTACTTGGCTTATTACTAGAGCTATCTTTATTTATTATCTACAAATTGATAGAAGAAGATTAACTGATATTTAAATTGAATCGTTAAAATTCATAAAGGCTCGTATTGTTGAGATACGGGCCTTTTATTTTTTGTACATTTTTTTTGGAACTTCTCTTTTGGGTAAAGATGAAGTCAATGTAAGCGGCTGAAGATATTGATTTTAACGAAATATGATATGCTTTAATCATACTTTGGTATGTGGAGTGGTAAATGAAAATCAAACAAGAAGTAAATGATTTAGTTAAACGTAGCTTAGATCGGCACTTACGTCTCGCGGTGACAGGGCTTTCACGTGCGGGTAAAACGGCTTTTATCACTTCATTGGTTAATCAGCTTTTAAATAGCTCAACTCAAGATAACTTACCGCTATTTGAGCCTAGCCGTAATAATCAATTACTTGGTGCGAAGCGTATTCCACAAACAAATTTAATGGTGCCAAGATTTGACTACGATCTTGCCATTGAGCAAGTGAATTCAACCCCTCCCAAATGGCCAGTGCCTACTCGTGATGTGAGTGAAATTCGTCTTGCGATTCGTTTTAAGCCGAAAAAAGGCGCACGACGTTTACTTAAAAGTACTTCAACATTGTATCTCGATATTGTCGATTACCCTGGCGAATGGTTACTCGATCTTCCGTTATTGGATATGAGCTTTGAGCAATGGTCACAAAGTCAGCTTGAATTATTAAGAGGCGAAAAAGCGGGTAGTGAGTTACGTTCGAAACTGGCGAAAGAATGGTTATTGAAGTTGAATCATTTCGATAGTCTTGCAACCGCCAATGAAAATCGTGTTGCTGAACTAGCCAGATCTTATACCGACTACCTACACGCTTGTAAGGATGCAGGTTTGCATTGGGTTCAACCGGGTCGTTTTGTTCTACCGGGTGAACTGGTTGGCGCGCCAGTGTTGCAATTCTTCCCAGTTGAATTAGAAATGGATGAACATGGCAAACCGCTAAAAGAAATTAAGCGAAATTCAGCTTATGCAATGTTGCGATCTCGCTTTAATGAATATAAAAAGAAAATCGTCAAAAGCTTTTATCAAGAGCACTTTGCATCATTCGATCGACAAATCGTGTTGGTGGATTGCTTGCAGCCTTTAAACTCTGGATATGATTCTTTCATGGACATGAGTGGAGCCATCAGCCAATTGATGCAAAGTTTTAAGTACGGTCGTAACTCGATATTAAAGCGTTTGTTCTCAGCCAAGATAGACAAAGTGATGTTTGCAGCCACCAAAGCTGATCACGTCACACCAGATCAACACGCCAATATGGTGTCTTTGCTGCAACAACTGGTACATGAAGCTTGGCAGCATGTGTCTTATGAAGGCATTGATATGGAATGTGTCAGCCTTGCTTCAATTCAAGCTACTATGCCCGGTTATGCTTCGTCTGGTGATAAGACTTTCCAAGCAGTTAAAGGCACCACTCTGGAAGAAGAAACGCTGACTTTATTTCCCGGCGAAGTGCCGCCAAAACTGCCACAAAAAGATTACTGGCGGGGTAATGGTTTCGAGTTCTATGAATTTAGGCCATTAAAAATACCTTATGACCAAGCATTACCTCATATTCGTATGGATAAGGTGTTGCAGTTCTTGTTAGGGGATAAATTACGATGAGCGATTACAAAAATAAAATCATCTTCAATAGTGATAAAGAGAGCGAAGCACAGCAAGATAAAGCTAAGTCTTTCGAATCAAAATTAGACTACCAACAAGAAACATTGGATGCGTTAAATTCAGATCCTGCCTACAAAAAAGTGGGTGCAAAAGTGAAATTTGATGACGCCACTGAATTTGTGCCTATGTCGCAAGCTCAGTTAGATGTGGCTGAAGAGACAAGAGTAGAAGAACAAATGGTCAGAATCATTCGTCCTCGCTCGAAAAAACGATGGTTAATGACCGGTGGTGTACTTGGTTTTTCCGGCCTAGTCGGTTGGCAAAGCGTGCATAATGTGCTGCAAGCCTACCAACAATCGGATTGGCTAACACTTGGCTGGACAGGTTTTATCGCAGCATTAGCATCACTTGGTATTGGCGCGACGGTCAAAGAGTTATGGAAACTACGTAGACTACGTAAACAACTAAGTAGTCAAGAGCTGGCAATGGACTTAATTCATTCGCATAAAACCGGTAATGCAAAACCGTTTTGTGAAGATCTTGCTTCGCAGGCAGGTGTGACCCTTGAACATGCCGGTTATGACCGCTGGGTAAAAATAGTGAACGATAACCATAACGATGCCGATGTCATTGAGCTATATGATGACATGGTGATTGCACTGCAAGACAAGCAGGCAAAAAAAGTCGTTGCCAGTTATTCAACTGAATCTGCGGTGTTGGTCGCGTTGAGTCCACTTGCGATTGCCGACATGCTACTGGTCGCTTGGCGTAACTTCAAAATGATTGATGAACTAGGAAAAATCTACGGTGTTGAACTCGGTTACTGGTCTCGTATTCGCTTGCTTAAACTTGTGTTCATCAACATGGCGGCAGCAGGCGTAAGTGAACTGGCGGTGGATGTTGGCACTAACATGATGTCGCTAAGCGTTGCAGGCAAGATTTCAACTCGTGCCGCGCAAGGGATTGGCGTTGGTTTGCTGACTGGCCGTTTAGGGATAAAAGCGATGGCGTTACTTCGTCCTCTACCGTGGCGAAAAGATAAAGCAGTGCGTTTGGGGGAGATCCGCAAGCTTGTGGTTGGGCGCGTGATAGGGAAAACCGAACAGAAATAGCCGTATTAATAAACAAACCAAGCTAAAATCAAAAGAAACCTCAAATATCTAAAAATTCTTAGGGCTCAGATAACAGAATCTGGCCCTAATCATCTAATTTCTTGACGAATTACCGACCTTCCTACACACTACTGTCAACTTTTCGTGACACCTTTTCAGGAATAGAACCGTGCGTTTAGAAGTCCTTTGCCAAGACCGCCTTGGTCTTACTCGTGAACTGCTAGATATCCTAGTTTCTAAAAATATCGACTTACGTGGTATTGAGTTAAGTACTCGTGGCATTCACGTTGGCGATCCCGGGATCATCTATTTAAATTGCCCTGATGTGGAGTTTGGAACTTTTAGTCGTTTGATGGCGCAAATTCGTCAAATCGAAGGCGTAACTGATGTTCGCAAAATTCCATTTATGCCAAGTGAGCGAGAAAGCACAGAGCTAAATGCCATTCTAGATACACTGCCTGATCCTGTCATTTCGATAAATCTGAAAGGGGATATTGAAATGGCGAATTTCTGCGCGCTGGCGCTGTTTAAAGTGACCGTTCAAGAAATTCAGACCTACAGTATTTTTCACTACATCCCAAAACTAAAATCTGCGCCTTGGTTTAAAGCATTAGCGAGTGGAGAGGTAAAACCTAAACAGGGTAAGTTTGATGAGGGTCTACTGCGCTATCGCGATAAGATCACCATTGAAGGCTTAAATTACTTAATGGATGTGATGCCGGTAATGATCCATAGTGATTCTGGCGAAGCGATTCTTGCCAGTGCTGTGATCATGCTAAAACCTATCGTGCATTCAGAAACAAAACTAACGGCTATACCAGATTACAACCCATTAGGCTTTGAGCATTTTGTTGGTGTATCGAATCACCATCAACGTTTGGTGTCTCAGGCGAAAAAATTAGCCATGCTAGACCAACCGTTATTGATTGAAGGTGAGACGGGTACAGGCAAAGAAATGCTGGCTCGCGCTTGTCATAACCGCTCTCATCGCTCCAATGAACCATTCTTAGTACTAAGCTGTGCTTCTATGCCAGATGATGCGGCAGAAACCGAATTGTTTGGTAATGCACCGGGCGCGTTTAATAATGATATTGGTCATAAAGGTATTTTTGAACAAGCCGATAAAGGCACGGTTTTTCTTGATGAAATAGGCGAGATGAGCCCACATTTACAGATCAAACTATTACGCTTCTTACAAGATGGTTCATTCCGCCGAGTAGGTGAAGAAAATGAAATGCACGTCGATGTGCGCGTAATTGCTTCAACCAAACAAACGTTGTCACAACTCACCCAATCAGGCTCATTTCGTGAAGATTTGTACTACCGTTTAAACGTATTGAATTTAAGCATTCCATCTTTACGTGAACGTAGCAGTGACGTATTGCCGTTGGTGGATATGTTTGTCGCCAAATATGCTCAGCAGCTTGGTTTAAAAGTGCCTAGTTATGATGAACAACTTATCGAGCAACTCACCTTATATCCTTGGCCGGGTAACACTCGTCAGCTAGAAAACTCAGTACTGCGCGCAATGACCCAACTTGATGATGATGTATTGAAGTTTGAACACTTCCAACTGCCAACACTGCAAGCAAGCCGTTCTGCATTTGAAACACAATCGGAGAGCTTTACGCTAGATGGTTCGCTTGATGAGATGATGCGTAAGCATGAAGCGCAAATTTTAGAGCGTTTATACCAATCATTCCCATCAAGTCGCAAGTTAGCAAAACGCTTGGAAGTGTCACATACCTCGATAGCTAACAAGCTACGTGATTATGGAATTCGAAAATCGTAATGAAATAATCTAGAACAATTAAAAAAGAAACTAGCAGTAATAAATGGCTGGTTGAAAGACCAATAAGAAATTAAACAAAGCGAGTTACTATGTCGTATACACCTTTGGATCAATACCAAAGAAAGTGGATTTTCACTCATCAATCTCTTCCTGTTCTAGAAGAAGATTTAGTGCATATCAAACCGATTTCTCAGCAGCGTGCTGCGCAGTTATGGATTGAAAATATCAGCAAACAAAGCCCAGATGCCGACCGTTTAAGCTCTGGCGACTGGCCAAGTAAAGCAAGTAATTGGTCTGATGAAGTCAATTGGTCTACTGCTTGGGATGCTGATGAACCTGAACTGCCTCAAGCAATCCTAGATCATATCGATTGGCAAGATGACGTAACGGTTTACTTCTGCTACGAAAAATACAACATCATCGAAACCAAGTGGGCAATTTTCAAAAAGCATTGGAAGAATTTCTTATTCTTCGATGATGGTCCGATTCTAATAGGCCGCCGACGCTCTGAAGCTTTATGGTTCAATACTAATGGTACAGTAAAGTTAGGCCAACGTACTGAGTAAAAAATAAAACCTATAAAAGACTGAAGCTGCCAATATGGCTTTATGGTGTTTGGCGTTAGCTCTAATCTCTGCATCATAAACATGGAATGTTCGTCTTGATATACTTATTTTTTTATGTAACATTATGTTTTTAATAAAAAATATGGTTATAAAAAATGACGAAATTTACAGAATATAAAGTAGTTAACATTGTAGAAGGTGGTTGTGGAACAATCCTACTAGGTGCAAGTGGTTTGCCTGTGCAAAAAATGGAAGCAGAACTCAACAAATATGCACAAGATGGTTGGAAAGTTGTATTTCAAGTCGTTGAACAAAAACGTTTTATGCTCTTTTGGAAGCGTGAGGCTGTGATTATCACTCTTGGGCGCTAAGTTTGCTTAGGTATATCTCTTTGACATTGATTCATCGCTATCAAGCTAGTGGTGGTTCAAAGCATCTGCTGAATATTGAATGTAATTTTGAGCCTACTTGCTCTGAATATACAAAACAATGCATTTTAAAGTATGGAGCTATAAAAGGTTGGAAACTAGGTTTAGCAAGAATTAAGCGCTGTAACCAACCAGATCTCATTGAAAAAATATATGATGAGGTGCCTTAATGCGCTTATTTGATCCAATTGAACAATTAGAAAAAAATGAAGAATTACTGAGAAATCAGGTAAGTTCTCTACCTGAAAGCCAAAAAAAAGAATTCTATGGACTACAATCTCAAAAGCTTAAGGACCCTGACACCTATGCTACGTTGAACTGGTTTTTTCTAGGTGGATTTCACCACTGTTATCTAGGTAAATATGCGTTGTTTATATTGGAGTTGATCTTGCTAACAGTAAGCATTATTGGCTTAATTTTAGGACATTCAAGCGCATTTATTATCTTATCATTACTCGTAATTTATGAGCTTCCTCAACTATTTTTTTCACAGAAGATTGTTAGACAACACAACTATAAATTGTCCTGTGAAATCTTTAATGACGTACGACGAAGAACTTAAATAAAACTGCCGCTTCAGAATGAAGCGGCAGTTTTATTGATTCAGTAATATTGGTAGTAATTACTTCTTACGGCAGTACTCTGCGATGATGTACATTGATTGGCCGTTTGCTTTACCAGACACCAATTTAGGGTCATCTGATAAGCTGATACCGCGTACGACAGTACCTTGCTTGATTACTTGAGAAGAACCTTTGATTGGTAGATCTTTAATGATGGTCACGTCGTCGCCTTTTTTCAACTCAACACCGTTTACATCACGTGGTTTTTCTTCATCATCATCCATACCAATTTCGGCCCAATTCTTGACCTCATCTTCCATGTACATCATATCAAGCAATTCATTGGCCCACGTTTCGCCTTTACGAGAAAGGTGGGTCAGTTGACGCCATGCTAGAACTTGTACTTGTGGTACTTGGCTCCACATGCTGTCGTTAAGACAACGCCAGTGGTTTACATCCATGTCTTCTGGGGACTCAATTTGTGCGCGACAAGTATCACAAAGCATTGCTGCGTAATCGACTGTGATTTGAGTTTGTGGCGCAACAGCCAAAGGTGCTAATGAAGAAGTTGAAGAGCAAAGTTCACATTTCGATTCGCAACGTTCAAGTAGCGTAGCTTCTATAGACATAATGTTTACCTAATTTGGTCAGGGTTTAATTTTGAGCCGCTATTATCCATGTTATCCATAGAATTTAAAGGGGAATGTTTATTTTAGGCCATTTTCTGACGTATATATCCAAAGTAATTAGAGTTGAAGTGAAGCGACAAGAATATGAAGTTACATGAACTAACTTCTCTATTCGATTGGTGGGAATGAATGTCGCCAACAAAGCTGTAGCCTCAAGTACAATAAGTATAGGTTGGTTTATATTTGAAATATTTTGGCTAAGGTTAGTTTCTCTTGTTCGGTTAATATGGGAGACGAAAAGTCGTGTATCGCTTCCATTTCATCTAGGAGTTGTTGAATTTTCGTGAGCTGTTTTGGGGTCATCTCTACCATGCGTTCGATAATATTATCAAATTGATCGGATGCGGAATTTTGCGTGATTTGAGCTTGATTTAACATTGGAGTTTCCATTAAGTCTATCCTTAAATTCGATATTATTTGAGAGTGTCGAGAAATATAACCAAAATGACCGACTGATAAGACTTATATCAACAATCATGGACGGATTGTTTAATTTGTGTAAAATTGGCGCGAAATATTCCATTGGAATGAGAAAGAGCAATATGAGTAAGTTAGTTTTTTGGATAGTATTGATTGGCGTTGGCGTTGGCGTTGGTATCGGTATTAATTACCAAGATGAAATTTTAGATATTTTGAATATGCGCGATATGGAAAATCTTTATGATCACATTGAAGATGCTGCGGATAACATTAAAAACGGTACGGATTCCTTATCGGATACCATTAGTGAATTAGCTGAATAACTCAAATAGTTTTAGCAACCTGTTGACCAAAAATAGCCCGCATTGATTGCGGGCTATTTTGTTGGATGACTAATTTAGTGTTTAACGGCGGTATAACCATAACTTTCGATAAGTTGTTGTCCTTGATTAGATAGTACGTAATTTAAAAATTTCTCTGCACGTTCTTCTAAGTGATCTTTTTTATAAATGATCAAGAAAGGGCGCGCTAACTTGTATTTACCGTTGGCAATATTTTCTTGCGTCGGTTTAATGCCTTCTAATTCCACCGCTTTAATTGAACGATCAATTGACCCCATTGAAACAAATCCGATGGCTTGTGGGTTGTTATTAATCAGTGTTTTCATCATACCATTGCTGTTTACAACTAAACTTTTAGCATTGATGTTAGAAACACTTTGTCCATTGATAACTTTGGTTAAACCTAGTTGCGTTTCAAAACTATAACGTGAGCCAGATGATGCTTCGCGAGTGACCACTGCAATAGCTTGATCTGGACCACCAACTTCTTTCCAGTTATTGATTTCACCTAGGTAAATTTTAGCCAGTTGATCTCGTGTTAGGCTTTGTACTGGGTTTTGAATATTTGTGGCAATCGCAATACCATCATGAGCAATCGGTACAATAGCAATTTGTTCGTTCGCTTCTGCTTCTGTTAGGTAACGAGAACTCATACCAAAATCTGCCACGCCTTTTTCAGCAAGTACAATCCCCGCAGTAGAATCCGCACCTTGTACAGCAATATAATCTTCTGGATACTCTTTATTATACTTCTCTGCGAGTACATCCATAACACGGGTGACAGAGGTGGAACCTGAGAGTACGATTTGTTTAGCTTGGACGACAGAAACAAATAGTACTGAAGATAATAGGGTAACCAGTAAAGCTCGAAACATGTAGTTCTCCAATATGATTAACGGCAATAAAGCTTGCAATCATTCTATGTCGTTTATGTGACAGTATTGTGACTAAAATACTCCAATACTCTCTATGTATACCCAAGTAACTTCAAGATGTTAGTTTCAGAAAGAATAAAACAAGCTTTAGGCAAGGCAAATTGAATATGATCATAGTGATTCTATCTCTGTTCAATTTAACGCAGCATAAAGCTTGTTTTAACTTGCCCTTCGGGAGCTTCATTCAAACCTCTTCTTTTTATAAGAGATGGGCCGCGTCAGATTGCTTTGAAAGGTGCTTCATTCCTTCGCCCATCTTCCTTACCTAAAGGTTTGGATGAGAGCTCTGAATTCTGCATCTTGCAGTCACTTGGGTATAGTTAAGGTTAAAATAACGTGAAATTCTGATGATTGATTTATACTCATAGTGGAGGTCTACTATGTTGAATGAATTAGATTGGCGTCGATTACTTAAGCGTTGTGAACAACTTTGTCATTATCGAAATGGTAGTGTGCCTGTCGGTCAAGGGAAAGCTTGTTTTGATCGTGATGGAACCACTAAATTTTTGATTTTTTCTAATGAGGTATTTTCAGTTGACTCCTTGCATTGTAGCCACACTATTGAAGTCGCTAAATTAGATTACGACGAAAACCATGAAATGTGGGAGCTGTATATTAATAGTGCTGAAGATGCATCTCTGGCCGAGCCTGAATGGCTGCCACATCCGGTTCATTTTGCTCATGCTAATCCGATGATCTTATTATCGGTTATCGAAAAAGATGCGGAAGAATGTATCTGGCGGTAGGAGTTTCTAATAAAACATATCAAGCAAGAAAAAGGCTACCGTATAACAAATGGGTAGCCTTTAGTTTTTCGATTAGCGCATCCAATTATTCAGAAGCAGCTTCGTCTTGAGTTGGGTCAACAGACTCTGGCAGTGGTGCAAATTTCTGAGTAGGTATTGCTAAGATATTACGGTTATCGATGCTTACCTTTAACAAGCTAACTTCAATCACATCCCCAAGTTTAAATTCAAGGTTACCGTCAATTTCGATAGTGCCTAAATCACGGGATGCAGAAATGCGTTCTTTATTATCGATAATTTTAGAACAAGGAATAAAGACCGCTGCGCCATTTTCTAGTAAACGCGCGCGAGCTCCAGCGCGATTAATATCAAAGATTTCGGCTTGGTATTTAGTGCCTTTTTCTGGTTCATTGATTAGCGTACGAGCGTATAGCCAATCTGAGACATTACGCTCGGCCATACTATGATAGCGGCGGCAAAGTGATAACTCAGCCCCAACGGTTTCATCAGGAGTTTGCACTGGCGCTTTACCTAAAATGAGCGCTTTCAACATACGGTGGTTGATCATGTCACCGTATTTGCGAATTGGTGAAGTCCAAGTGGCGTAAATATCTAATCCCATTGCAAAGTGTTGTTCGGGTTTATGATTAATTTCACTATAGGCTTGGAATTTACGAATACGGTTGTCTAGGTATTTTTCATTTTGAGCAGTTAACCAACGGCGTAGGGCGCTGAAACCTTTTAGTGTCACAATACTTTCTTCAGTAAATGGTAGTTGATTTTCTGGATTAATCAGTGAAAGCACTTCTTTTACTTTATCTTCTTTAAAGCCTGCGTGAGTGTTGAAAATTCCGGATTCGAATTTCTCTTTCAGCACTGTACCGGCGCAGATGTTAGCAGTGATCATTGATTCTTCAACTAACTTGTTCGCAGTACGGCGCATGTCAGCGTGAATCGCAATAACATCGTTATCTTCACTCAGTTCAAAGCGGTAGTCTGGACGGTCTGGGAAAACTACCGCATTGTTTTGACGCCATTCATTGCGCGCTTGTGCAAATTTATGCAGAGTAGACACAACGTTAGCAATGGTTGCATCCGGTTGCCATTCCGCACAGGTGCCGGTTTCTAGCCAGTCTGAAACATGGTCATAAACAAGGCGAGAATGCGATTTGATGTTCGCTGCGAAGAACTGGATATCATCACCAATTATGCCATCTTTGCCCACAATGACGCTACAACATAGAGCAGCACGCAGTTCATCTTGCTTCAGTGAACATAAATCATCAGCTAGATCACGTGGTAGCATTGGAATGTTGCGTCCTGGAAGATAGATTGTGAAGCCGCGCTTTCTTGCTACCGCATCCATATCTGAATCCGGTGTGATGTAGGCGGTAGGATCAGCAATCGCAATAGTTAGCTTGAAATCACCGTTATCTAATTGCTCCGCATAAAGGGCATCGTCCATATCTTTTGTTGATGCGCCATCAATTGTTACAAATGGCGTCTCTGTCAGATCAATGCGCTCTAACGCTTCATCATCTTTGAGTTCCCACTCTTGGCCTTTTTCGAGTCCTTGTGGTTCACAATTAGGCAAATCATTTTGTGCTAGAGTTACCCACCAAGGCGCAATTTTGTCATCGGCATCGGTGATTTTTTCTGAGATCTCCACAAAGAAATTATCTTTGTCAGAATTTTTATCAAGAGGATGGTCAACAAGATGAGCGACAACCCAGTCACCGTCTTTTAGCGTTTCAGGGTTCACTCCTTTACGCGCTTTCGCTTTTAAAGAAAGTTTTTTTAGTTGCGGATGATCAGGAATGACATTTAAGCGACCTTTGAATAACTTAATGCGGGCAATAAAACGGGTAAGAGATGCTTCAACTAGCTCATCTGGTTCTGCGCTTTCTTTATCATTTTCAGAGCGAATAATCGCGATAACTTTGTCACCATGGATACATTTTTTCATAGAAGCGGGTGGGATGAAATAACTTGTTTTACTATCCACTTCTAAAAAACCGAATGCTTTATCGGTTGCTTTTACCGTCCCTTCTTTTTTAGGCAGGTTATCTTTCATTTGTTGTTTAAGTTGAGCGAGTAACGGATTATCTGAAAACATAGAAAAATTCTTTATGGGTTTTTGAGGGGTTTATTCTGGTGACACTATAATGATTGCACCAATGGATTACCACTGTATTACTTTAAACAAAGTTAAATATGGTTTTAAAGTTGTTGCGGTTTGTGTTGAATAATTAAAATTTAACCTTGGTATCGGCTATAAGTATAAAAATATAGAGATGGGGATTTTTATAAGATTTGACCTGATTAGAACAAAAGTGTGATGAAATTCAATTTTCTCTGGATTTTTTTGTGATCTTAAGGCAGAATGCGCCTCCCTTAATGATGTCCCGAAACAGCTTAAGGCGTTTTCTACCTAGTCCATGATATGTATGGATATTAGATGTTAGGGTAGGTATTAGAGGTAGTAGAGCTTAATGGGACCGAAATTTTCCTTAAATAAGTAGGAACCCCATGTCAGAAAATCAAATCAAATTCGTCGATCTTGATCTAAACGAAAACCTTCTATCTGCACTGAACTCTATGGGCTTTGAAACCCCAACCCCAATTCAAGCTGCATCGATTCCTTTCCTTTTAGAAGGTAAAGATGCACTAGGTAAAGCACAAACTGGTACTGGTAAAACAGCCGCGTTTTCTTTACCTGTTCTAAATAAAATCGACCTAGGCCAACACAAGCCACAAGCCATTGTTATGGCACCAACTCGTGAGCTTGCGATTCAAGTCGCAGCAGAAATCAAAACGTTGGGTCAAAAAATTAAAGGCTTAAAAGTAATCGAAATCTACGGTGGTGCTTCTATCGTGGATCAAATGCGTGCACTTAAAAATGGCTCACACATTGTTGTGGGTACACCTGGTCGTGTCAAAGATTTAATTAATCGTCGCACTCTTCATCTTGATGAAGTGAAAACTTTCGTTCTTGATGAAGCCGATGAAATGCTAAAAATGGGCTTTGTTGATGATGTAACTTGGATCATGGAGCAAGCGCCAGAAACCGCACAACGCGTACTATTCTCTGCAACTATGCCTCCGATGGTTAAAACCATTGTGGACCGTTTCCTACGTAACCCAGCTCGCGTTGACGTTGCTGGTGAAAACCGTACTGTTGCTAAAGTTGAGCAACAATACTGGGTAGTGAAAGGCGTAGAAAAAGACGAAGCAATGACTCGTCTACTTGAAACTGAAGATACAGATGCTTCAATCGTATTCGTTCGTACTCGTCAAGATACTGAGCGTCTATCTGATTGGTTATCTGCACGCGGATTTAAATCTGCAGCATTGCACGGTGATATCCCCCAAGCACAACGTGAACGTACGGTTGATAACATCAAACGTGGCGTAATTGATATCCTAGTGGCAACGGACGTTGTTGCTCGTGGTCTTGATGTTCCACGTATTACTCACGTATTTAACTACGATATCCCATTTGATACTGAATCATACATCCACCGTATTGGCCGTACTGGCCGTGCTGGACGTACTGGTAAAGCAGTATTGTTGGTTCGTACAAATCAAATTCGTATGCTTCGCACTATTGAGCGTGTGACTAAATCAAGCATGGAAGAAATCCAACTTCCTAACCGCGATAAAGTTGCTGAAGCTCGTCTCGTTAAGCTAAGTGCTGAACTAGAAGCTGAAAAAACAAATAACTCAATTGCAAACTTTGCTGAGTTAATTGAAAAACTTCAAGCGTCTTTAGAGGTGGATGCAGCAACACTTGCAGCAATTCTTCTTCAACGCCAACAAGGTAAGCGTCCATTATTCTACACTGGTCCCGATCCAATGATCGAAGCGATTGAGCGTGATAATAAGCGTCGTAAAGAACGTCGTGAAAATCCTCGTGACGGCGGTCGTTCATTCGGCGGCACTAAGCAAGATTGGGACACTTACCAATTGCAAGTTGGCCGTGATAGTGGTGTTCAAGTAAAAGATATCGTAGGCGCCCTTGCTAACGAACTTGGTTTAACTAAGCATTCAATCGGTGCAATCAAACTTGCTCAAGGTCATACGTTTGTTCAGCTACCTAAAGCAATGACTTCAGAAGTAGCTGGTAAACTTAAGAAGTTACGTATTCGTCAGAAAGAAGTTGGCGCAGTTGTGTGTGATTTTGATGACTTTCGTGAATCACGTGGTCCGCGTTCTGGTGGTCCTCGTCGTGATGGTGGTGGTTTCCGTGGTCGTGGTGGTGAAGGCCACCGTGGACGTCGTGAAGGTGGTTCTGGTAATGGTGAACGTCGTTTCGACCGTAACCGTGGCCCGAAGCCCGCTGGTAAGCCAGCAGCACGCGGTAACCGTGAAGGTTAAGCTTGATAACTTTTTAAGTTAAAAATACTAAAGCCGAGATAGCATTCGTTATCTCGGCTTTTTTACGTTTCTTTTTCAGGCCCTCTAATATTTGCGGTTTAATTTAATGTCCAAAAGAAATTATCCTTTGTTTTAGATCAAGCCAATTATTTCTCATTACTGAAACCATCAAAATAAAGTTGAAAGATTAAAAAAATATTGAATAATGTAATGAAACTTACACGCAAACTATAATATAGTGTAGATATCTACAGACCGCACAAAAGAGAAACTCATGTCAAAACAATACGTATTAGTAATCAACTCGGGCAGTTCTTCATTAAAGTTCGCTGTTATTGACTCTCAAACAGGCGAGGCTCCTTTAACAGGTTTAGGGGAATGTTTCGGCTTACCCGAAGCTGAAATCAGTTGGAAATATCAGGGAGAGAAAACCGTTGAAGCAATTTCTGCTGACGGTAACCATCATCAATACGCTTTTGAGCGAGTAGTGAAACTACTCGAGACTTTAAGTTTGAGTTCAAAATTTGTAGCCGTCGGTCACCGTATTGTTGCTGGTGGCGAGACTTTTAAAGGCACTGTGAAGGTAGATGAAAGCGTTATTCAGGAAGTTGATCGCCTTGCTGAATTAGCTCCTCTACACAATAAAGCAAACGCAGAAGGGATGCGAGCTGCGATGACAGCATTCCCTTCTCTACCTCAATTCGCAATTTTTGATACTGCTTTCCACCAAACCATGCCAGCGAAAGCCTTTATGTACGCACTTCCGTACGAACTTTACGAAGAACATAAAGTGCGTCGTTACGGTGCTCATGGTACAAGTCATTACTACGTAAGCCGTGAAGCTGCGAAAATGTTAGATAAACCGCTTGGAGAAAGCAATTTTATCACCGTGCATTTGGGTAACGGTGCATCAGTGAGTGCAGTTAAAAATGGCCAATGTGTTGATACCAGTATGGGGTTAACTCCCTTAGCCGGCTTAATGATGGGCACTCGTTGTGGTGACCTCGACCCAAGTGTTATCGAGTTTCTTTTCCGTAAAGGTTGGGAAAAAGACGAAGTGTTCGAAATGATGAACAAAAAGTCAGGTTTCCTTGGAGTGTCAGGTGTGACAAGTGACGCGCGAGGTGTACTAGAAGAAATGGAAGCGGGTAATACACGTGCTAAATTGGCGTTTGATATATTCACTTATCGCGTTGCGAAATATATTGCTTCTTATCTGGTTGCACTTGATTCATTAGATGCTATCGTTTTTACTGGTGGTATTGGTGAAAACTCATTGCCAATTCGCCGTGAAATCTTGAACAACTTAAAACTGTTAGGGTTTGTTGAAGATGAAAAAGGTAACGAAGACGCAAGATTTGGCAACGCAGGCCTTATTGCAACATCTGAGTTGCTAGGTGCGAAAGCACTGGTTATTCCAACTAATGAAGAGTTTGTGATTGCTCAAGAATCGGTTGCTTTAATGAAGTAATATTTACGGTTGTTGCCCTTTAAAAATCAGCAGCTTTAGGTTCTAAGATTGAGCCAACAAAAAGCGGAATGTAATAAAAAAGCGAGCTGTTGAGGCTCGCTTTTGTGTATTTAGTCTTTAATTTATTGTTTAAGCTGTCGCGGCACGCGCTTTTAATAGCTCATCGTAAGTACCACGGAAATCATGGATTTTACCATCGCGGATTTCAAGAATACGAGTGGCTAATGATGATACGAATTGGCGATCGTGTGATACGAAGAATAAGGTACCTTTGTAGTTTTCAAGCGCTAAGTTCAAAGATTCGATTGATTCCATATCCATGTGGTTGGTTGGTTCATCCATCAACAACATGTTTGGTTTGTGCATCATTAATTTACCAAGCAGCATACGACCTTGTTCACCACCAGAAAGCACTTGAACACGTTTCTTGATGTCATCTTGACCAAAAAGCATACGACCTAGGAAACTACGAACGACTTGTTCGTCATCACCTTCTTGACGCCATTGTGCCATCCAATCAAACACTGTTAGATCTTCTGAAAATTCATGAGCATGATCTTGAGCGTAGTACCCAATATTTGAGTTTTCAGACCATTTGTAGCTACCAGTTTTAGGCTCTAAAGCACCGGCTAGTGTATTTAGTAGGGTGGTTTTACCCACGCCATTTTCACCGATAATCGCAACACGTTCACCCACTTCAAAAATTGCATTGAAGTCAGAGTAGAGCGTGGTTTCAAAACCTTGTGATAAGTTTTCTATTTCTAATGCGTTACGGAACAATTCTTTTGATTGCTCGAATCGAATAAATGGGTTTTGACGGCTAGAGGCTTTCACTTCTTCTAACTGAATTTTATCAATTTGCTTAGCACGAGAAGTTGCTTGCTTCGCTTTTGAGGCGTTCGCCGAGAAACGAGATACGAAGGTTTGTAGCTCAGCGATTTGTGCTTTTTTCTTCGCGTTATCAGATAATAAACGCTCACGAGCTTGAGTCGCTGCGAACATGTAATCATCGTAGTTGCCAGGGTAGACACGTAGCTCACCGTAGTCGATATCTGCCATGTGCGTGCACACTTCATTTAAGAAGTGACGGTCGTGCGAGATAATGATCATGGTGCAGTTACGTTGGTTTAATGTGTCTTCCAGCCAGCGAATGGTATCCATGTCCAAGTTGTTGGTGGGTTCATCAAGTAACATGATGTTTGGATCGGCAAATAATACCTGTGCCAAAAGAACACGTAGTTTCCAACCCGGAGCTATTTCGCTCATTGGGCCCCAATGTTGTTCGGTTGGAATGCCTACGGATAATAATAAGTCACCTGCACGAGCTTCTGCGGTATAACCATCCATTTCTGCAAATTGAGTTTCAAGGTCGGCTACTTTCATGCCATCTTCTTCGCTCATTTCAGCTAAAGAGTAGATGCGGTCACGTTCAACTTTGATTTCCCAAAGTTCTTTATGGCCCATGATAACCGTATCGATAACCGTAAATTCTTCGTAAGCAAACTGATCCTGATTCAATTTTGCAACGCGTTCATTAGGGTCAACACTCACATTACCAGAGCTAGGTTCAAGTTCACCACTTAAGATCTTCATGAAGGTTGATTTACCACAGCCGTTCGCACCAATCAGGCCGTAACGGTTACCGTCACCAAATTTAACAGAGATGTTTTCGAATAGGGGTTTAGCACCAAATTGCATGGTGATGTTCGCTGTACTTAAGATAACGGCATTCCTCTGATCTAAAAGCAATTATATAGGAGACTTAGCGTATTGATTTTCTACGCATATTAAGCCTATATTCCTATTATTAATTGGGTTAATTGTTACTTTTATCTACGGCGAAAGTTTTGTTGTTCATAATGACGCCACAGATTGTGAATTAGCGCGCATTATAGACGATTCATTACTTATGTGATACCCGTCAAATTTAAATAAAAAGCGCAAAGGGCTATCGAGTATAGTGCACTTTGCGCTTTTGTATTGGGACAATAAATTAATTATACGCTCTAGCAAAATGCCCAGAGCTTAAAACTTTATATTCTCCTGTTGAACATGGAATAAAGGCGGATTGACCTTTAGTTAGCATCAAAATATCACCGCTGTTATGGGTCAATGTGACATCCGCATCAATCGCAAAAATGATTTCCGCACTGTCACAAGTTAAGTTAGCTTCGCATTCATAGACACTAAACTTGAAATCATCAACTGGAATTGGGTAGCGTTTGGTATTTTTTTCTTCAATAGGAGCAAGAAGAATTTCATCATTAGGTTTTGGTTTACAAATCGTGTTGGCAACCAGTTCCGGCACATCCATATATTTTGGTGTTAAACCTGCGCGTAGTACGTTGTCTGAGTTCGCCATGATTTCTAAGCCAGTGCCTTTAATGTAAGCATGTGGAGTACACGCATCAAGGAACATTGCTTCACCTGGTTTTAATGTGATCACATGCAGCATCAGTGGAGCAAATAAACCGACATCACCTGGGTACTGTTTTTCTAGTTCAATTAGTAGGTCAGCGAGCTCGTTGCCTTTGTATTCTTGTGCGTAGGCTATTAGTGCTTGAATCGAAGAATCTTTTGCTTCATCGGTTAAGGACAAAATAGCTTCGAAAAACTGGCTCAAACCAGATTCGGTTTGATTGGTTTTTAATGCCTCAACTTGTGCTTGTAGAGCAGGGGCGTTCACCGTTTCAAACAGATGAATGATATCTTTAAAATCTCGGAAACCATTCATTGCTTGATAGGGCGTTAATGCGTAGACCAACTCAGGTTTATGGTTTGGATCTTTGTAGTTACGGTTCGCCGCGTTTAAATCAATTCCCGCTTGGTTTTCTTTTTCAAAGCCAATTTCTGCTGCTTGTTTACTTGGATGAACTTGAATCGATAGGGCTTTTTCTGCGGCCAAAACTTTAAATAGGTAAGGCAGTTCATTAAAACGCGTTTCAGTACGTTCGCCTAATATTGTGGTTTTGTCTTGCTCAATGACACTATCTAAACGGACGAAATTATCGTTTAGTTCTATTTGAGAACATCCATTAGGGTGTGCACCCATCCAGATTTCAGCTTGTGGCTTGCTCTCAGGGTTTGGAATATCGAATAATTGTTGAATAGAAGACGTGCTGCCCCATGCATAATCTTGAATCACGTTCTGCATGAGTAAAAATGGAGGAAGAGCTTTCATAATAATCCCTTACGACTATACCCAAGATTCTTAAATCGCATTGAGTACAAAAAGTTAAATTTTTGGAAAAAGCAATGCAGGCATTATAGCCTGCATTGAATTAAAAGTGTTACGAAGTTCTGATTAAGCTGTTGCCATTTTTGCTTGGCGCATTTTTTTCAATGTCACACACAGAGCGGCGGTTACCACTGCACCTGTTGCCATACATAGAAGTGCTAAGAATGGTTTATTCATTGCACCTAGTAGGGCAACCACAGGACCACCGTGAGCTACGCTGTTAGTGATGCCAAATGAGAATGCCATGACTGCGCCAACCATAGAACCAAGTACGTTTGCTGGGATTACTGATAGTGGATCTTGCGCGGCAAATGGAATTGCACCTTCCGAGATACCAACTAAGCCCATTGCACCCGCAGCTTTACCGGCTTCAATTTCGCTGTCTTCAAAGATACCAAACTTACGACCAATAACGGTTGCTAGTGCCATACCTAGAGGCGCGATTGGAATAGCCACAGCCATTGCGCCCATGAATTGAGTTTGACCACTAGCAATCATGCCGACAGAAAATAGGAAGGCAACCTTGTTGAATGGACCCCCCATATCGAAACCAGCCATGCCACCAAGAACAATACCCAGTAAAACGACGTTACCCGTGCTCATTTCGGTTAGTACTGCGTTTAACCATTGCATTAAGTCAGCGATTGGTGCGCCAATAACAAAAATAAACAGTGACGCGATAAATACCGTACCCAGGATTGGAGCAATCATGATTGGTACAAGTGGCGCGATCATTTTGTGGTATTCACGTTGTGCGATAAAGCGAACAAAGTAACCGACTAACAGACCGGCAATGATGGCACCAATAAAGCCAGTACCAGCATCTGCGCCATAGAAAGAGCCATTATTGGCAATCCAGCCGCCAATGAAGCCCGGAGCAAGTGCTGCACGATCACCAATGGCATAAGCAATATAGCCAGCAAGAATTGGGATCATTAAAGTAAAGGCAACGACACCGACATTTAATACTTGGTTCCATAAACTACCATCTGGAATTTGCATGCCATTTGGCGTTGGCTCACCGCCAATTGCTAATGAAAGGGCGATCATCAAGCCACCAGTTACCACAAATGGGATCATGTGTGATACGCCATTCATAAGGTAACGGTAAAGGTTTGAGCGGCCCGAATTGGCAGCAGATTTTTCTTCTTTGGTATTACTGCTCGCATCGGCTTGATAAGGCGCTGCATCGAGTGCTTGTTGGATAACGCCCTTACCATTACTGATCGGTGCTTTTACTCCAGTTTGAATCAGCTTTTTACCGTTAAAGCGAACCATATCAACTTGCTTATCACAACTTACTACGATGGCAACTGCTCGGTCGATTTCTTCTTGAGTTGGCGCATTTTTAACACCAATCGAACCATTGGTTTCGACTTTAATTTCGTAACCCATTTCAGCCGCGGCTTTTTCCAAACCTTCAGCAGCTAAGTAGGTGTGTGCAATCCCCGCAGGGCAACCTGTTACACCAATGATTAAGCCTTTATCCGCGGCAACCGTGTTTTCAATTTCTTTCTTTTCAAGTAGTAAAGCTAAAGCCGCTTCCGATGATTCAGCTTTGAAAAATGATTCAATAAAACCGTCTTCAATTAATTTTGATGATAATTCTGCTAATACTTCGATATGATGATCAGCGCCGCCATCTGGAGATGCGATCATGAAGAATAGTTTAGAATCTTCACCATCTTCAGCTCCATACTCAATACCAGAACGGCTGATACCAATGGCTACCGCCGGTTCTGCTACCGCTGCACTTTTTGCATGCGGAATCGCCACACCTTCTTCAAAACCCGTGTTACCAATATCTTCACGAGCATAAATATCTTGCAAAAATTGTGCTTTATCGCTGAGCTTTCCTTGAGCATCTAAAATTGCCACCATTTCATTGAACACTTCGTCCTTGGTGGTCGCTTTTAGATCTAAGCAGATTAGTTTCGCATTAATCAACTGGGTAATCATGGCAGTACCTATTATTAGTATTGATGTATTGTTGATATGAATTGTTGGACATTTACTAAAGAAATAATAGTGCATATAAGTGGCATTTACTGGATTATTGTAACCACAAAAATTGTTTGTGATCCCAATCACTGGTAAATTAAGTGGTGTTATATAGCGTATACACTCACTAAATAATCTAAGGCTGCTGTACTGCATGAATCAGACTTTTATCAATGTACTCGAAGGTGTGCTATCCGACCGTGAGTACTTTAATCGTGTGTGGTTTGCCAATGATCACACCACACCACCACCTTTTAGTTATCAAGTCAACTTTCCTCGTATGGAGTTTGTGATAACCGGGGAGTACATCAACGAAATTGAAGATCCTGATTTTGGAGTCACTAAAGTAAAAGTTCTTCCCGGCGATATTCTGTATATTCCGCCCAATAGTTGGAATAAACCTGATTGGGATAGTGATTGTTGCGTATTAAGCTTACTGTTTGGTAAACGCCAACTAGGGTTTAGTTTGGTTGAAAAAAAGAAAGGGGAGGCCAATTTCTTTGATGTACAAAAGCATAGTATTCAAACTCGAACCGGCCATGCGATAGACCATATCCTCAGCGCATTAAATACGTTATCAAAAGAAAAGAACCTCCATCCTACAGGTGGACATTTATTGATGGCTTTAATGACTTATTGCCACGGTATGCTGTTGTCTCCTGACTTATCATCTCAAAGTAGGAGTGAGGATCTTTATCAAGGGATATGTATTTATATACAAGAAAACTTCCACCGTAATATTACTCGGGATAGTATCGCGCATCGTTTTAATATCAGCCCAAATCACCTTTCACGATTGTTTCGTCAGCAGGGGCACATGCGCTTGGCCGATTATATTACTTGGGTTAGGTTGGAGCGGGCTAAATTTATGTTAATTCGTTATTCATTTCGTTTAAGTGAAGTGGCTTTGCGTTGCGGTTATAACGACGTGAACTACTTCTTTCGAGTGTTTAAGAATAAAACCGGTAGAACGCCGAGTGAATTTCGTGCCATGTCTGTAGAGTAATTTGCTCATTCTGTTTAGGGTAAGTAATTAATCCTTATATTAGGTAAGACAGGTTCATACTCAATAGTGCCAATTTTGCATAGTTTGAAATGAAAACAGTGGGTTTGGTTAGTTTTAGATGCTGGTTAAATCTGTTTAATAAGTTGAATTTGAGAGTCCGCGCTTAATGCCTGTTAGATCAAGACTCGTCTCTGCGTTGTTTGTTTTGTTGTTTCACGCTATGCTACAGCAGAATAAATAACTATGTTATGAAGACCAATCATCTATTGTAAAAATCCCAATGAACTAATGCGTGCAATTAATGCCTAACAATGCATCAAAGCCGACCATTTGGCGTGAGGCTGTTAGAAAATTGCTAACTTTTGCTATTACATAATAACCAAGAGCTCCATGTCATTATTAATGAGGTAGAAATGAAAAGCAGGCCGGAAATAGTACTATCATCGCTTGATTCAGAAAGGTTGTACTCTCTCATAGATTCTTTACCAAAAAATAGCGTGCCCGGTATCGAAGAGTTGGAAGATGAACTTAGCCGTGCGAAGATCGTAGAGCCTAACGAAATACCAGCAAACATTGTTACAATGAATTCTACTGTACGCTTTTTTGTTGAATCCAGTCAGAAAGAATTTGAGTTAACTTTAGTTTATCCAAAAAATGTAGCCTCAAATGGAAAAACAATATCCATTTTAGCTCCTGTAGGGAGCGCATTATTGGGGCTTTCAATCGGTGATCAAATTGAATGGCCAAAACCAGGTGGTGATTTTCTAAAAGTGAAGATCACAGAAATCACTTATCAACCAGAAAGAGCTGGCGATTACCAAATGTAAACTTAACCATTTAAAGCATTCGGACGCAGTATAGCTGCGCCGGTGCTTTAGGATGCTTTACTCCTCTCGATATTTAAGCGTTATTTATCCAACTTCATAAAACAAGTGATGATGGCTTGTAGTTCCGAATGGTGCCTATGCTGGCAGATAAATTGATTAATTTCGTAATTCACTAAAGCCGTTGCTAAGTGCCTTACTGCCAATAAGGTCTGTTTACTTGCATCAATAGGTAGCATTACAGCAATGATATGAGTGACTGGTGGGAAATGGCTTCCCCAATCTACAGGCGTGTTGGTGGTTAATATAATCAGTTGTGGTTTATCTATTGCAGCATTAAGTAGATGAGGCAGAGCAACGCCATTGGTCATCGCTGTCGAAGATAAGGCTTCCCGCTTTTTCAATGCTTCTTCTATCACTTGGCTATCTTGATTTTGAGTTAGCTGAGAGAGTCTTTTTAAGCAATATTGTTTCTGAAACAATTGGTCTATTTGATCGGTATCTTTTTGTGCGGTATACAACGTAGTATAAAGCTTGGTAAAGTTGTTTAACTCTTTTTCAATATCAAAACACTGGATTTGGAATAGGCTGTTATTGGACATGGTAGGAGCGTTGGTAGCTTGAGTTTCAATTACAAAGCAATCTGTTTGCAAGAAGGTGATTAATTGCGACTGATATTGCTCGGCACCTTCACCAGTTAATAGCAGTTGGCAAAGCTCAAAAGGTTGAAACCCTAACGTCATTGCGCTGAGGTAGTCTTTGACATCGACCTGTTGTATGGATTGCACTTGAATTAAAGTGACACTACCCACAAAAGGTTTTACTTGTTGATGAATCCCTTTTATCAACCAGGTTGGTAGCCCAGTTGAACCTAAGTAGAAGGTAATACGTTTATTTTGCATGAGCTATGCAGCGCTGAATGAGCGCATCTGGATCGGTGAGCACATCTTCGATAGAGACTTGAATGGTTTGAGTTTGTTCAAATCGTTCCGCTTGTTCTATTTCAATATCGGATGCGATCAAAACCACTTGTGCTAAACTGATGTCTTTGTAAGTCAGTTTATTATCTATCCCCATTGCCCCCTGTGTTTCTACATGAATATTGATTTGAGCTTGTGCGGCAGATTTAACCAGTGCCTCAGCCGCCATGTAAGTGTGCGCGATTCCAGTTGGGCAAGCAGTAACAGCAACGATCTTCATCGGCTTTCCTATTCGATAACGTTAATCCGCACATCATACTTCTGAGGCACTAACTTTCAACTTGTTTTATTTCAAGCTTTTATCTAATCGATGTTTTTAGGCTCAAACCTCAACAATCTTAATGCATTCAACGTTACTAGGGCGGTTGCGCCACTATCTGCCAATACGGCAACCCATAATCCAGTGATACCAAGTAGACTAGTGACAAGAAAGACCGCTTTTAACCCTAGTGCTAAAGTGACATTTTGACGAATGTTGGCAAGGGTTGCTTGAGATAATTCAATCATCGCAGGGAGTTCGGTTAAGCGATTATGAGTGAGTGCTGAATCGGCGGTTTCTAGTGCCACATCGGTGCCGCCACCCATTGCCACGCTGACACTTACCGCCTTCATGGCAGGAGCATCATTGATACCATCACCAACCATTGCGACTTGAGATTGCTGCGCTAATTGCTCCACAAAAGTCACTTTATCTTGTGGTAGTAGGCTGGCTTTGTATTCCATTGATAGTTGACTACTGATCGCCTCGGCACTTCTCGGATTATCACCGGTAAGCATGATTGAGCGGATACCGAGTTTATGCAGCGCTTTAATCGCCTGTTTTGAATCGCTTCTTAATGTATCTTGCCAAGCAATAATACCCATCGCAGTTTGATTATTTAGGATAACCACTACCACGGTTTTGCCCTGTGATTCAAGTTGTTCTACTTGCAGTAAAGTTTCTGCATCTAAAGGTAATTTCATTTTTGATGGCGACATAATTTGAATAAGCTTCCCATCAACTTCCCCTTGAACGCCGACCCCAGATAGCGTCTGTTTATTGCTTGCTTCTGGAATGACAATACTTTGAGCTTCTACTTTACGAATGAAAGAGGTAGCGAGTGGGTGGCTAGAGCCTAGTTCAACCGCACTGGTATAACGCATCAGATCTTTTTCATTGGTGCCATTTAAGCCAATAATATCGGTAACATCAGGTTTCCCTTGAGTAAGTGTACCGGTTTTATCAAACGCCATGATTTCCACTTTGCCTAATTGCTCTAATGCTGCTCCGCCTTTAATTAGCGCGCCACGACGAGCGGCAGTAGCGAGCCCAGACGTAATGGCTGCAGGGGTTGAAATCACAAGGGCGCAAGGGCAGGCAATCAGTAGCAATGCTAAACCGCGATATACCCATGTTTCCCAAGGTTGAGCAAATACCAGTGGTGGCGTAATGATCACGGCTAAAGCGACCAGCATCATTAGCGGGGTATACCAACGGCTGAATTTATCTAAAAATCGCTCTAAAGGAGCTTTGCGTGATTCAGCATCTTCAATTAAATGTAAGATGCGGTCGATGGCATTTTCACCTTGCTTCGATGTGATCATAAAGCGCACAACGCGATCGGTCGCAATGGAACCAGCCATTACGTTGTCACCTTTTTGGTGTTCAACCGGAATAGATTCACCGGTTAATGCACTTTCATCAAAACTGGCGCTATTATCTTGAAGTTGGCCATCAGCGGGTAGGCGCGAACCAGGCGATACTTCAACAATATCACCCGGTTGGAGTGATGCAGCAGCTACAGTAACTCTTTCATCATTAACGATTTTAGTCGCGTTTTCTGGCACTAATTCCATTAAGCTTTGTACGCCGCTACGTGCTCTGGATGCCGCGAAGGCTTCTAAACGTTCACCAATTAAAAAGAGTAGTAACACCATCGCTGCTTCTGCGGTTTCACCTAGATATAACGCGCCGAGAGCAGCAACACTCATTAATGTTTCAATCGCGAAAGGTGTGCCTGATTTGGCCAGATGAATGGCTTTTTTACCAATAGGGTATAAACCGACGAGGCAAGTTAATGTAAATATCCACTGGCTAATTTCGGGTGACCATATTTTAGCAAGTGCGCCAATCAGCATCGCAGCGGCAATACTAATAATTTGTAGATTGTCTTTAACAATATTCGCCGGTTTGTTATTGGCGTTTTCTGATGTCGGTGAGCTTAAATTATTTAAGGTAAAGCCAGCATTTTGACAAGCTTGTTCAATTTGTTGAGTAGTTGCAGGCTGGGTGAAACTGACGAGTAGCTTTTCTGTTGCAAATAGTACTTGTACTTTGTCTACGCCAGCGATTTTCGCGATCGCTTTTTCGATTTTTTGTGCGCACGATGGGCAATCCATACCGAAAACTTTCCATGATTCAAGCTGACCATTCGCTGTATTATCCTGAGAGTTCTGCGGAGCTTGCTGTTCGTTATTAGTATGGCAGTTACTTGAAGAGCAACAGTTTTTATCCTGCTCGACTAAAGGTTGTATTGCTGAGATTGAGTGAAGTGTTTTTATATTATTCGTCGTCATAACCAAGCTCCATTAAGGCTGTTATGATAAGAATACACCTTGGAGTACACTCTAAGGTCAAGGTTAAATTTTATTATTTACAAACAAACGCACTAGATAAAGATAACCTAGTGCGTAGCATAAGCTTATGGTTAACAAGTTAAGTTAATTGAAGACAAACTTCTCAATGGCCATAGCAACGCCATTATTTTCGTTCGTATCAGTGACATAATCTGCAATGTGTTTGGTTGCTTCTGTCGCATTTCCCATTGCAATACCTAAACCAGCGTACTTCATCATGTGATGATCATTCTCAGCATCACCTATTGCCATCACTTCTGATGCCTTAATACCTAAGTACTCCGCTAAAGCTTGTACCCCTGTGCCTTTATCGCTGGTTGGGTTTAAAAATTCTAAAAAGAAAGGGGTGCTACGGACAATTGTGAATTGTTGGTATAATTGAGCCGGTATTTGTTGTATCGATTGTGTCAGTTTTCCTTCTTCTTCAACCATCATCACTTTTAAAATGGGATCAGCGTCATTGAGAGTTTCAAAAGGGCGCTCAGTTAATGTAATGCCATTGATTTCCGATTCATGATTAGTGTACGGATTAGATTGAGGGCTAATTAAACCTTGCTCAAGAGAAAAAGCATGAATGAAAACATTTAAGCGTTGTGCCCAATGATTTAATAGTTTTGCATCTTTTCCGGTAAGAATTTCTTGGCGAATCATGGTATTGCTTGCTACGGTTTGAACTAATGAACCGTTATAGCTGATGACATAATCACTATCTTGAATCATACCTAATTCATTAAGAGCCGCACGCATACCATCCAGCGGGCGTCCTGATGCGAGTACAATATGAACACCTTGTTGTCTTGCTTGGGCAATGGCTTGCTTATTGTGCTCAGAAATTTTGCCAGAACTATTTAATAGCGTTCCGTCCATATCGATAGCGATAAGTTTGTACATTGAATCGAATCCTTACAGCGAGAGAGGCAATAGTAGTATTCATTTTATCGCTGTAATATTACCATTTAATTATTGCCCCTCGTTAATTATTTCCGCTAGCCATCGTCATCACTCGTTTTAAAATCCAGCGGAGTAGTAGTGGGATTTTCTCTGGTCCATGTTCTTCACAGTATTCAACAATCCCCAATGCAAGATCGGGTTTAGCATGTTTTTTTACCGCTCGTTGCACAATCTTTTTCGCAGGAATAGGGTGATCTGCGGTGATGTGTACCATGCCACGGAAAAACTCTTCAAAGCCATTATGATATAAGAAGTGTTCGATATCTCGGTCAGGTAACTCAGTTAATCGGTGTTTTTCCATATCTTGGGCGAGTTGGGTTCTTACCGTGGTGGCGTATTTTTTACCCGCAGGATCGCCATCGACAACTACATGCCAATCTATATGTAACGCTTTCGCCATTTTGATTAATGATTTCAAACCAGATTGCGCAAATTCAATAATTTGCACGCCTTCTGCTGCTAGGTTATAACCATAAATTTTTGCTAATTCATTGAACAACCAGACTTCAGTTTCGCCTTCGACCAATAACCAACAGCGAGCAAATAAAGCATTAGGGCGATGAAAACGAATGTGAAAGCTGATCCGCCTGAGATCATCTCGGTTAAGTTGATGTTCGTGAATGCTATAAGCTTGTGTCATATCTGATTGGCGAACGAGTCGACGAATCGATGAAAGGGGAACCACGCTAAGTAACATTCCACTATTGGTGGTAAGGATTTTTTGCATTGGAATGAGTTGCAGTATTTCCCACGATTTCAATAAATTGGTTGGGTGCAGTCGGCCTTCGGGATCTTCTAAGATCAAGATAGGCCTTGCCATGGTGCTTATGGTCGCATTACCTTTGGCTTGTAAGAAAGCATTCAGTAGTCCCATGAGTAATAATTTGCTTTGTTGATTTTTACTTTTACGCAGGATTTTTATTAAGCTGGTTTGGTCTTCTGACGAAGGATGTTCTCCACTGAACAAGTTTTCCCTTGGTTCTATTTTTTGTTGGGTAACATGCCGCTCAAAAGAGAAGTAGTGTTCGATCAAATCTTGCATTGCATTAATGGTACTTTTCAATTCACCTTTGTTTACATGGCCGGGCATCGCCAGTAATCGGCGGTAGGTGTTATTAATGCGTTTTTCTGTTTTGTCATTGATTGGATTTTCAAGATGCTGTTCTCGGTGGTGCGGCGCCATCGGTATACGCCTTGCATCACGCAAACGAATGACGGGATGTACACGAGATAGCTCCATCGCTAATTTATGAGCATCATTTAACTTGAGAGGGTTGCCTTGGTGATCTAAAAACTGGTATTTAGTGTCAATTTTAAGTTCACTTCGTGAAGCACTCAGTTGATAGATACAGATTTTACAGGGCTGATTGTCAATATCTTTATCATCTTGCCAAACTGGCTTGAGCTTACGATAACGAATGTTTCTATGTTCATTTGGTTGAGAGGTGCGCCAACGAGTAATGATTTGAATCTGCTGAGTTTGTGGCTGAGATTGAGCGTAATCGACATGGAAATCTTCAAGTTCAAATTGATATCGTTGATTTGTGGTTGGCAAGGCGATGCACAACGCATCTAGTAATGATGATTTACCCCAAGTATTTTCACCGAGTAGTGTGGTCATTTCGTTTAAGCTTAAGGAAAGACGTTTAATGCCTCGAAAGCCAAGGATTTCAATTCGGTCTAGTATCATTAATCGCTCCTTTCTCTAGACCAACAATAAGGTAAGTGAAGCGGCTGAGAAAAAGTTGGCCTTCGAGTGTAGAGTATAGGATTGAATGGTGCTAAACGTTTGTATTTATCACATTTTTTATTAATACGCTTTCTTGAGCAAATGAAATCATGATCGAATATGAAATATTCATAGTTTTGTCATCATTCAAGCAGTAAAATCTACTCAAGTAACTTAACTGGCTAGTCAGGTTTTAAAACTGTGTCGGTTAAACAATTAAAAACAGAGGTATAATGACCCAAAAGAATAACCAAGCCGTTAGCTTAATTTTAGCTCATATCAATGACACGCATTCCTATTTTGAACCTAGTTCGTTACAACTTGAGCTGAATATTGAACAGCAGCAACTAAAACCTTACGTCAGCGCCGGTGGTTTTGCTCGCATTGCGACTCGTACTCAACAACTGAGAGCACAAGCTCAACAACAAAATTTAGGGTTTCTATTTCTGCACGCAGGTGACTGTTTCCAAGGCACTCTATATTTCTCGCTATTTAAAGGGCGGGCTAATGCCGAGTTACTCAATGCGTTAAACATTGATGCAATGGCACTCGGTAATCACGAATTGGATATGGGTAATGAGCCGGTAGCGCGATTTTTAACACGTATCGAATTTCCGTTGCTAGCAGGAAACTGGGATGTGTCGAATGAGTCAAATAATAAGGCGATTCGTGTCAGTGACTCATCGAAGCTAGTTCCTTATCAAGCAAGCTCTCAACATGCCGGATGGATCACCAAGCAAGTGCAGGGTGGTGAGGTGGCTATTTTTAGTTTGGCACTCGATAAGATGGCGGATATTTCAAACCCTGATCAAGATACGCCATTTATCAATTCTATCGATGTTGCTAAAGCGACAGTAAAAGCAATTCATGTTCAAGGTATCAAAAATATCATTCTGCTTAGCCACTTAGGCTATGAAGCGGATTTAGAGCTAGCCAAACAAGTTGAAGGTATTGGTATTATTGTTGGAGGACACTCTCATAGGTTACAGGGTGACTTTTCTGATGTTGGACTGGCAAAAGATGATGACTACGGTCAGTGCATTAACGGTACTTATGTTGTGCAGGCCGGCTACCATGCGCTTTCGATGGGGCACAGCGAAATTACTTTTGATGCTAATGGCAAAGTGATTGCTTTTAATGGTAAGAATGAATTGTTACTAGGCAGACGTTTATGCTTAGATGCCACGCTTTCGGATGCTTATCAAGATAATTTTCATGCAAAAGCGAGTGATTATTTACGCCAACACCAACACATTGTAATTTGTAAAAAAGATCCGCAAGTGCATTTAATTTTATTGAATAAATACATCCCACGTGTACGTAAGATGCAAGAAACCATTGTGGCACAAACTGACTCATCATTAAGACACGTGCGTATTCCTGATCAAGATGGCCCAAGTGTGTTAGCGCCATTGGTCGCAGAATCATTCGCTTTTATGATGAAACAACAAGGCTATGCGGTTGATTTTGCGATTCATAATGCCGGTGGTGTGAGAGCTTCATTGAACCCTGGTAACATTACTATTGCGGATATTGCCGGGAAATTATTGCCATTTGCGGTACCGATTGGTGTCTATGAAATTCAAGGTTGTTATTTAGCTGCCATATTAGAAGGTGCGATCAATAATGCTTTGAATAACGGAGTAGAAGGTACAGGTTCTGGCAGTTACCCTTATGCTCATAACCTTGACTTTAGTTATATTGCAGACAATCCATTGGGAAAAAGAATTGTTAATTTACGTATTTTTTCTATTGATGAGCAATGGAAACCAATAGAACAAGAACGATGGTATAAAGGTACCTCATCAGCCTATACCATGAAAGGCAAAGAGGGTTACGATGCCATTTTAAATATGCATAAATATGGCAAGGTGACACACTTCTCGATGGCAGATTGTTTCTCAGAATTTTTACAAAATAATCCTGAGCGAATTCAACAATTAAATACGACTTATTGTCAGAATTAACGTATTCATAAAATAGTGCTTGTAGGTCAACCTACGACAGAGTAAATTGATTGCGTTTGGGGAGTAGTCAGTGAGAATTTGCTTGTCGTCATCTCGAAGTAGGCCACGTTAGCGTGATAGATCTATTTCCGGTAAGCAAAGGTGGTTTTCCACTCTGACGAGACCAACGCACATAGTTTGAATATCAGGACAAATACTAAGTATGAGCCTGATGTTTTTTCATATTGTGCGGATGGTCTGAATGCCCCCATTCATTTCTATCCGCCATTTAAGGATCAGAAATGCACGTTACAACCTATGCTTATTTTGGTTTACTTACCGTACTGATGTTAGCCCTAGATGTTTGGCAAACACGTAATGGCAATGTCACCATTAAAAAAGCCGCTATATGGAGCCTGCTTTGGGTTTTATTCGCTTTACTATTCTTCGTTTCTTTATATGAGTTTTGGCCAGTATTCGAACCGGATAGTGCCTATTCTGCCCATGATGCTGCGACAGCATTTCTAACTGGCTATTTACTCGAAAAATCCCTCAGTGTTGATAATCTATTTGTCTTTGCCTTAATTTTTGGTCGTTTTGTGGTGCCTCAAGAATTAAGACCGAGAGTATTATTGTGGGGTGTAATTGGCGCGTTATGTTTACGTGCCTTGATGATTGCGATTGGGGCTGAATTATTAGAAGCCTTCCATTGGGTATTGTACTTATTTGCTTTCTTTCTAATTTGGACCGGGTATCAACTAAGTAAACCAGAAAGTGATGATGAGGAAGAGTTGAATTCTTTCCCTGAGCGAATGGTACGCAAACTTTTCAGAGTGACGGAAAGCTATCAAGGCACTAAGTTATTCACCCGTGATCATTTAGGTTTGATGGTGACACCTTTGTTAGTTGTTGTGGCAGTAATCGCAATGACTGACGTACTGTTTGCTTTAGACTCAATACCTGCAATTTTCGCGGTGACCCAAGAACCATTTTTGGTGTTAACGGCGAATGTGTTTGCATTACTAGGATTGCGCTCTTTGTATTTTGTTCTAGAAGGTATGCTTGATAAGTTCGTTTATCTACGTCCGGCATTAGCGTTTATCATGATATTTATTGGTATCAAGATGCTATTAATTGGCACGCCGTGGGCCATTCCAACGATGGTATCCTTGGTCGTATTATTAACGACCATGACTGTCGCAGTGATTGCCTCAATTATGAAAGAGAAAAAGCTCAAAAAGTTAGATATAAAGTAACCCATCCGCTTCCTCTGTTCTGTGTTTCATTCGGGGGATAGCCAAAAAAAGCCGAAGCAATGTATTATCGCTTCGGCCTTGTTATCTAAGCATATACTTCAAGTAAGAAAAATATGCTTAATAAAAACTTGGGTTGAATAATTGGATATGAACCGTTTCACCTGCTTCAACATGACCACGATCTTGCTCTAATACAACAAAGCAATTGGCTAGGCTCATTGAACGAAATGCACCAGAACTTTGATTACCTGTTGTCGATACCTCAAGTGTACCCTGTTCAGTGATTGAGAAAATACCACGTTGAAAATCAGTTCGACCCGGAACTTTTTTGAAGCGTGTTCGGCTAACCGCAGGAATACTTGTTTGTGGCTGCCATTGGCTGTAGCCTGCTAGCTTCGCTAATAGCGGTTGAACTAGAATATAAAGTGTTAATACCGCCGATACTGGGTTACCCGGTAAGCCACAGAATAGGGCGCTCTGACGTTCTTCTGTTTCTAACAACTGACCAAAAGCAAACGGTTTGCCCGGTTTCATGGCAATTTTCCAAAAACCTATTTCACCTAATTCATCTAAAATTTCTTTCGTGTAATCGGCTTCTCCGACACTTACACCACCTGATGTGATCACAACATCCGCTTGAGATTGTGCTTGTTGAAAGGCTTGTTTAAGTTGTTCTTTATTGTCAGGAATCACGCCTAGATCAATCGCTTCACAGCCGAATTTTTCAAGCATTACTTTAATGCCATATCGGTTACTGTCGTAAATTTCACCGGCTTGAAGTTTTGTTCCTAAAGGTTTTAATTCATCGCCAGTTGAAAAAAAGGCCACTTTGGGCTGCTGGAATACCGAAACACTTGGGATACCGAGTGTGGCGATCATCGGAATATCTCGAGAGGTTAGTTTATGACCTTTTGGTAAAACTAATGCACCTTGTTCGATGTCATCGCCAGTTGGTCGAATATTCTGTTGCGGTTTAACCGGAAGTGCTTGTGTGAAGTCAACAAGATCGCCATTCACTTCGGCTTGCTCTTGCATGATCACAAGATCACAACCTTGCGGGATTTGTGCACCTGTCATAATTCGAATGCAAGTACCTTGTGGCCATTCACCTTCAAATGGAATACCAGCAAAAGATTTTCCTGCTAATGGTAGTTGCGTAGTCGACTCCAAATCGTTAGCACGTAAGGCGTATCCATCCATTGCCGAGTTATCAAAAGGTGGGACATTGATTGGTGAGTGGATGTCTTCACTTAAAACATGTCCAACAGCTTGATCAAGAGATAAATCTGTCACCAACGAAATTGGTGTAATTGATTCAAGCATGTTTGAAATGGCAGTATCAATTGGCATTAAGCCCGGAGTGTCGCAGCAGCCCATATTCAATATTCCTAATCATTTTCATCGTTTAATGGAGCTCATTATCCCTAAATTTGAAGTGATATGAAATGACAACCGACAAGAAACTTATTTTTGGTTGAAATTGTCGAAAGAGCACATTCAATTTAGGGATGTATTTTTTATTAAGAACGAGTATCCTTATCTGCCTTGTATAGGTTGTAGGCACTATACACAGGAATCAAGTCCTTGGAATTGGAGAAATCAAATGGCAAATTTGGATACACACGCAATAGTAAATTCTGAGCTAAGTGAAGCGGCATTATTAGTTCAAAAGGCTTTAGCTAAACGTGGCATTGAAACTCCTATGTATCCGAATGATGTATCAAGAGAAGAGAAAAAAGAACGTATTGAATATCATATGCGTGAAATTTTGTCTCTACTTGAGCTTGATCTTGCTGATGATAGTTTAGAAGAAACGCCACGCCGTATTGCTAAAATGTACGTAGATGAACTTTTCTCAGGCCTTGATTATAAAAACTTCCCTAAGATCACTGTGATTGAAAATAAAATGTCTTGCAGTGAAATGGTGCGTGTAAAAGATATTACCGTTACTAGTACTTGTGAGCATCACTTAGTGACGATTGATGGCCTGGCGGCGGTGGCTTACATTCCAAGAAGTAAAATTATTGGCCTGTCTAAAATTAACCGTATTGTGCGCTTTTTTGCACAGCGCCCACAAGTTCAAGAACGCATGACGCAGCAGATTTTAGTGGCACTACAAGCCTTGTTAGAAACTGATGATGTTGCAATAACCATGGATGCAACGCATTACTGCGTGAAATCGCGTGGGGTGATGGATGCCACTAGCGTAACGACAACAACAGCTCTAGGTGGAATATTCAAATCAAACCCAGCTACACGCGCTGAATTTTTACATGGGTTAAGATAATTAGTTTATTTACTTTAAATTACATCCTCAAATAAACAGAAAAGCCGCTATTTTTTAAGCGGCTTTGTTGTTTCTGGAATTTGATAATGTGAAACTAAACGTTGACTTTACCACGTAACTTCTTGGTTTGACCACGCATAACTTTTTTATCAGTACGCTTGCGTTGCGAAGATTTAGATGGAGCAGTCGCTCGACGCACTTTATCCACTTTCGCCGCATCTAAAATCATCTGTTTTAAGCGTTCGAGTGCATCTTCACGGTTTTTTTCTTGAGTTCGAAATTGCTGCGCTTTAATCACAATCACGCCATCTGTAGTGATTCGCTTATCTTTTAATTCGAGTAGTCTTTGTTTATAGAATTCTGGAAGCGATGATTTATTAATATCAAAGCGCAGATGAATCGCAGAGGAGACTTTGTTGACGTTCTGACCGCCAGCCCCTTGAGCTCTAATAGCCGTTAATTCTATTTCCCAGCTTCCTAGCTCGACATTATTGGATATTTTTAACATAAATTGACCATTAGCTCACAGATTTTGTGGATTTAGTTATCGAATTGTTAATTGCATCGGTGGTATGCTTGCCGAATATACCCCCAAGTGATTTCAAGATGCGAGTTTCAGCAAAAATAAAACAAGAGAGGCACGTATGGCAGTAGATGTTTCTAGTTATAAAGGCTTAATTTTCGATATGGATGGCACCTTAATTGATACCATGCCTTCACATCTACTCGCATGGAAACAAACGGCGGAAGCATTCAATTTCCCGTTTGATGCAGAATGGATCCACAGCCTAGGTGGAATGCCAACTCAGAAAGTCGCGTTGTTATTGAATGAACGATATCACATTGATATCAATCCTCAAAAGGTTGCTGAAATGAAAACTGGTTTGTTTGCTGGTTTGATTGAGGATGCCAACATCATAAATTGCACTTATGACGTCCTAAAACAATTCTACGGTCAAAAAAAGCTGGCGATTGGAACGGGCAGTAATCAACAAAATGCACTGAGATTATTAGAGCATAATAACTTATTGCCATTAATAGATATCGTCATTACAGCTGCTGATGTTAAAAACCACAAACCTAACCCCGATACCTTTTTATTAGCAGCTGAAAAATTAGGTTTATTGCCTAGTGAGTGCGTCGTTTTTGAAGATACGGAAATAGGGCGACAGGCTGCTTTGTCTGCGGGAATGGCATGTATTATGGTGGTTAATGGTCAGCTAATTGCCTAATGGTAAATACATTATTGAGGTGTTTGTCTACTTAGGTATACAATGGCGCACTTTTAAAAACTAGGTCAAAATAATGAGCGATACTAATTCAACTCCAGCTTTACCTGATCACCTTTCTGGTAACCCTCGCAGCCCACATTATGTTGCGGAATGTTTTGAGCAACCGATTGGTATCCGTCTTAATGGTAAAGAACGGACTGATGTAGAAGAATACTGTGTTAGTGAAGGTTGGGTGAAAATTGCATCACCGAAAGCAAAAGATCGTTTTGGTCAGCCAATGTTGATTAAATTAAAAGGTGAAGTTGAAGCATTTTATAAGTAATACCAATCAAATTAATTAGATGATCAGAAGTTGCGAAGGAAAAAGCCTTGAGAACAAGGCATAAAATTTGGATAAGTAGTTGCTCTACAATCAAGATTTATAACGTAGTTATCGAGGCTTTTAACAAGCAAGAATGTTCAGATAATTAGTGTGATTGGTATAACGTACGCTAAAATTGAAAAATGCAATACAGTCTCTGGTATTGCATTTTTTGTATCTGTAGTAAGGGTTAATCTAAGATTTCGAGTAGTTCGACATCAAAAATTAGTGTCGCACCTGCTGGGATTGGACCTGAGCCACTTTTTCCATAAGCGATATCATAAGGAATAAATAGACGAACCTTTTCACCTTCTACCATCAATTGTAGGCCTTCTTGCCAACCTTTGATCACTTGATTAAGTTTAAAACTAATTGGTTCTCCACGCTTATAAGAACTATCAAACTCAGTGCCATCTAACAATGTACCTTGATAATGAACTTTAACTTGGCTCGTTGCAGTAGGGTGAACGGTGCCATTACCTTCTTTTAGCACTAGATATTGCAAGCCACTTTCGGTTTGAATGACACCTTCACGTTGGCTATTTTCCTCTAGAAATTGTTTACCTTGTTCAATATTCACTGCTGCATGTTTTTGATTATTAATGTTGCGATAAATGAAGAATGCAACAAACAATAAAATGATGATAGGAAGTATGATTTTCACGTTAGTTCCTTAAGGTTGTTTGAGTAGAAAATTAATAGTGTGTGCGATTTCCTCGATGTCTTTATGACCGCCAACCAGTACTTCATATTTACCGTTAACAACAAAGGTTGGTACTGAATTAAATTTACCTTGTTTGCTGATTTCCATTGCTTGGTCTAAATAACGGAAGAGTGCTTTTTGTTGTAAGTCATCAAAACTATAAGGGCTGCTCATGTGACGAGAGGTGAAGACTTGATCAATGACTTGTTTTTGTTTTGAAATTGTTGAACCTTCACCTAATTGAATCGCTGCAAATAAATCTTTCATCATGCCTTCATCAGGCTTGTGATTCAATTGCATTACCGCGGCATAATAAATTAAGGCTGCTACTTGTGCTTGATTGTTAAAAGTCACGTGTACTTTGCCAATATCTTGTCCTGTCAGCTTTTCTAGATCAGGAATTGAAGCTTCCATATTTCGACAATGTCCACAAGTTAAAGAAAAAACTTCAGTAACAGGGAGTACTTCCGGTTGAGTTAATGGTGCTGTGAGTTGTTGATATTGCTTACCTTGTTTAGGCGTGTCGGAGTCAGAACATCCGGCAATAAAAAAGGCAATAACAGTCAGTAAAATGATGTTTTTTAATATTTTTAACATGATGCTCTTCGGCGTTAGGTTAGGTAAATAGATAGCAATTAACTACGTAAAAATATAGAACTTGTAAGAGATGAAAAGTTCCAGAATAAATAAAACTTCTTTTTTATCAATGTGTTCTTAAGTGGTATAAAAGTATACAAATCAACCATAGCTTAGCGTAAACTTGTTCATAATATCGATGGATTTTGTTGGATTTTATGAATAAAAAATTTTTAAATATGGAACGAAAATTAAATCACTTACTTACATTAAGTGTCTTCGCAGTATGTGGCTTTTCCTCTTTACTTCATGCGCAAGACACGACTCCAATCATGCCATACATCATCAATGGCAATACGACTTCAACCTCATCATTTCCCTATATAGGAGTATTAATCACAGATAGTGTGACTGATAACAAACGTACCGTAACTCGTTTTTGTGGTGGTACTTTGCTCAATGAACAATATGTGTTAACTGCTGCTCATTGTCTATATACCGATACCCCATCCAAGTTTAAAAATTTAGCGGTGGTATTTAATGTTAATGATGTTGAACAAGATATTTTCAATCAGGAAAACACTTATGCCGCAAAGGAGGTGTTTTATTACGATGCTTACAACACCACAACTTTTCAAAATGATATCGCTATTATTAAATTAGAGTTTACGGTCCCTGAAAATATTGTTTCTTCGAACAGTTACGTAACTGAAGCACCAAATGAAAGCTATCGAGTTGATGGTCAATTATTTACCGTTATAGGTTATGGTAAAACAGGACCACAAGCTGACAGCGCCAATTCTTTAAAAGAGGTTCAAGTCGAATATTTACAACCTGAGCAATGTAAGCAGAACTTTAATGTTTCTGATAAGCAAATTTGTGTAACTGGTGAAGAAAAAAATAACTTACATTCTGGTGTTTGTGGCGGAGACTCTGGTGGGCCATTATTGTATGAAGATAATGGACAATCATATCAAGTTGGGATCGTGAGTTTCGGCCCTAAAGAATGTGGCGATCTTAATGTGGCGACTCAAAGCGTTTATACTGAAGTTTATGATTATGCTGATTGGATAGCTAACGTACTAAATGGTAATGAAATTCCTAAATTTGATGTTACTAAACTAAAAGAAGATGACAACAATGAATCTGATTCTTCAGGAAGCAGTGGTGGGACGTTAAACTTCATTTGGTTAGCAGTATTGTTATCACTACTGATCTTTAGAAAGAAAACGAATACAAAGTAGTCATAAAAAAGCAGCGAATATCTTTATGTTATTCGCTGCTTTTTAGCAATTTTCTAGGTTTAACGTTTTTAGCCGTTATTTTGTTTGGCTATTTTTTCAGCTTCAATTTGTGCTGGTGTTTTGTAAGCTTTCGTTTTCCAAAGAGGTACTGTTGATAGGCTATGTTTGTAACTACCTTGAATTTCTTTGGTACTGTATGAAAGATATAACAAGGTTTGTGAACTTTGGTCATAAATGCGGCGTATCTTCAAAGTTTTAAATAACACACTTTTCGACTTTTTAAAGACCACTTCGCCTGACTTCGATTTATCAATTTTAGCTATCATGTCTGACGTTATTTCGCCGGTTTGACGACATGAAATCCCCATATCAGAAGGGTCAGCAAAATCTAAATTGGCTTCTACATTAGAGATATGGCAAGTAACACCCGTCACAATAGGGTCAGATAACACTTCAATTTTAATGTCTTTGGTGGTGAAAATTCCCAAAGAGACATCTCCCACTTCATTTTTATCACAAGCAGTAAGTGACAGTGTAATGGCAGATAAAAGCACAAGTTTCTTTATCATGTTCCTTTCCTTTGGAATAAATCAGTAGTTGTTCATCGAAAAAACATTTAATAATAGTTAAAGTCTATCATAGCCCATCTATAGTAATGAAAAATAAATTCAATGGCTTGCTATCACTAGCCCCTATAGTCTTGAGCTGTTAGGATGACATCATTCGTACGGTTAAAATCGTACTCACGTGTTCAAAGCGGCAACGAATGTCGCTGAGGTAAAATATGCAATCTCAAATCGACAGTTATATTTCGTCTAAAAATCATTGGCTATCTCAACAAGTTGATGTCGAGTATCCGACACCAGAAAGTATAATGGGACGAAAGCTATATTTAGAAGCTCAACAAAATATAAAATATAACGTATCTGAGATTGAATCATTACTAAGTAACAAAGCTAAGCTAAGTAACAAAGTAGGGTTGGATATTATTGAAGTCGATTTTCATCGATTAACCATTATATTTTCAGTTCTTCAAGCATCCCAACTGTCCAGTGACCCAGAAGAGCAAGGGCTTATTATCGAGTTTCTTACACAAATAATTCTCGATGACGAATATCAACTCTTCTTAGGGTTTGATAATGGTGAAGCCGTTTCAGCTCTGATTTGTAAAACTGATCTCGATGATCACGTTGCAGTTTTAACCGATATTGTCATTTCAGAAAACGCTCAAGGTTCATTTGAGATGAAGGATTTTTCATCAGATGTTTTACAGTATTTAATATCAAAATCTATGATAATACATACGGTTATTCACCCTGATTGGGTATAAATAGTGATCTTGTTATAATTTTTAAATTTTAATTCTGTTTGAGATAACACAAAATTTAATCGATTCTGTCCTTTTTTAGATAAACATCGACACTGAATATATTGAAATAAAAGAATAGGTGCGATGATGGATACGGATAAGATAAAATGTGTCATCTTTGACTGTGATGGAACATTAGTCGACAGTGAACGTTTATGTTGTCAAGCGCTGGTAAACGTGTTTGCAAGTTATGGTGCCGACATTAGCTTTGAACAATGTATGAACAATTTTCAGGGTGGAAAAATGTTCGATATATTGAAAGACACCAGTCAAGCCGCAGGTTTAAGTATTCCTATGGAAGTGTTAGAACCTAAATACCGTGAACAAGTAAAACAACTTTTTGATGAACAACTTCAACCCATTCCACATGCAAAACAGACCGTCGAATATTTGACTCAAAAAGGCATTGCTGTTTGTGTGGCTTCTAATGGACCACAAAGTAAAATGCAACATTCTCTTGCACTAACAGGAATGCTGCCTATTTTTGAAAATAAGATTTTTAGTGCTTTTGATATTAATAGCTGGAAACCAGACCCTGATCTATTATTGTTTGCTGTTATGCAAATGGGATTCTTGCTTGAAGAGTGTATGTTTGTTGATGACACCGAGAATGGTGTTTACGCGGGTATTAATGCGGGATTGAAGACAATTTATTATTCTCCCGTTGGTAGTAATATAGATGCTCCACAAGTAACAACGGTCAAGTGTCTAACTGAATTACAGCGATGGTTTAGTTAACTTCCTTTTCAACTAAACCGTAGTAATAAGTCTGATGAAATATCTGAAAAACCTTTATCGATAAGTACAGAGACTAATGCAGGGTAGGAACGGATTTTATAAGGTGGACTTCCAAGTTAGTTGTTTTTGGTAATCTGTTTTTAATTTCTATTGGAACTGGCCCACATTCAACGCAAATCAATACGTCCTGATCTTCTGACAGCAAAAATTCATCACTTGAACAAATTGGGCAGCAGCTAATTTCCGAATCCTCGTAAAGAGAGGTATCGTTGTTGTTTTTCTTCATTATAAATCCCTCTTTTATCTTTATACAGTATGCGCATATCAATAAAAGTGTGCATAAGTTTCCTGTTATTGAGCGGTAATAAAGCGACTGGTTTACAGCAACCCACTTTAACTTTAGCACTCAGTTACATTGTATTAAGATAAGTGTCGCAAAAATCAAATAGTCAAGGTTGGCAGTATACTTAACTATGATTCAAAATGTTTATTTAATCACCAGATCATACCAGTTATAAATGTCACTTGGATATAAGGAATAATCTGAATTGTTTAGCGCACCCACATATTAATAGCACCTTTACGCCCTTGAAAGAATGTCACACCGTAGCCTTAGAATGGGGCCTTTAAATGATTATGGTGGCGCTTTAATCGCACATTATGAAGAGTTACATGCGGTGTTCTTTCAGTTTTATCCTGATGTGCTTAGTAATACAAGAGTTTCATCGATAAACATCAACAGTCGTGAGCTTAAGTTTGATAGAATAAACGCCTCAGTTTAGTTTCATTTTTTATTTATCGTATTAGGCTCTCTATGTCGTTTGTAACCTTAGGTTTATCTCCCCAAATTTGCCAAACCTTATCGGATCTTGGCTTTAAAACGCCAACAGATATTCAACAACAAGCCATTCCCCAAATATTAGAAGGCAAGGACGTGCTTGCTAGTGCACAAACCGGAACAGGGAAAACGGCTGCGTTTGGTTTGCCTATCATTCAACAGTTATTAGATAGAAATAATAATTTAGGTAGCCCTGATTTAAATGGAAACAATAATATTGCTGAGTCTGAAGACCATCCGCAGAAAAAAACGTTTGGGGCAGCCGTTAAAGCATTGATTTTGACCCCAACACGAGAGCTCGCTCAACAAGTCTACGACAATCTTGAATCTTATAACCAAGGTTTGAAAATTGTCGTGGTTTATGGCGGAACCAGCATGAGCGTGCAAACTAAAAACTTAAACGCTGGGGCTGATATTGTAGTGGCGACTCCTGGCCGTTTACTTGACCATCTTTTTGTTGGCAATTTACACTTACAGCAAACTCAAACACTAGTACTGGATGAAGCCGACCGCATGATGGATATGGGGTTTATGCCGGATCTACAACGAATCTTGCGCCGAATGAGCCAAGAAAAGCAGACATTATTCTTCTCGGCAACCTTTACTAAGCGCATTCGAGAAGTGGCTTATAATCTGCTCAATGATGCGGTTGAGATCCAAATTGCTTCGGAAAATAGCACTGCAGAAACCGTGGAACAAATAGTCTACCCGGTGAATAAATCGCGTAAACGGGAGCTTCTGTCTTACTTAATTGGCTCTAGAAATTGGCAACAAGTTTTGGTATTTGCTAAAACAAAGCAAACTTCGGATGTGTTAGCCAAAGAATTAAAGCTAGATGGTATTGAGGCGGCGTCTATCAATGGTGATAAAAGCCAAGGCGCAAGACAAAAAGCATTAGATGATTTTAAATCGGGCAAAGTAAGAGCGTTGATTGCTACCGATGTTGCAGCTCGTGGATTAGACATCCAACAACTACCACACGTAGTTAACTATGAATTACCTTTTCAAGCAGAGGATTATATTCACCGAATAGGAAGAACTGGACGAGCAGGAGAGAAAGGCCAAGCAATTTCCTTAATGTGTCCACAAGAGCAATACTTATTAGATGCGATTGAAACCTTGCTTGATACACGCTTACCTCAGCAATGGCTGCCGGGCTATGAGCCTACATTTGAAGAAGAGGAGACTCAAACCAAACGTCGTCGTTCTTCAGAAAAGAGAAAGCTAAAAGCAAAATTGAAGATACACAGTTCTCGAGGTAAACGTCGATAATAGCTATTGCTTATTAATATCTATTGGTTACCACTACCCATCAGATTTTTTGGGTGGCGGTACAATAATCTCATCTAAACAACTTGGTGACTCAATAAATTCATTAGCAATATATAGCTGGCTTGCCAATATTCGACTAAATTGTTGCCAATGAGCAAATAGCGCAGATTGACGATCGTCAGATTCAAATGCGTGTAGCATCAAAGGGTCTAAAGTACTCGCCGCATGAGAGTACATTGAAACTTGCCAACGTAACGTCTTAGACGTAAGTGGGGAATTGGGATGATCTTGTTTAAACGCTTGTATTAAACCATCAATCAGTTGATTATTTTTACGACTTGGCTCTAAGAAGTAGCTCACCATATTTTTTTCTTGTTGAACTGCATCGGCGAGGAAGGAGGTGGCACGTGAATCATGTAAGCTGCAAGCTAGAACACGATTCATCAACATATATAACTGAACATTTTCCGGTAGGTTTTGTGGCAGAGAGTCAATGATGTATTGAAAGTGCTCTTGAAAGTATTGATAGAGATGATCACTAATATGCTGCCAAATCTTCTCTTTGCTACCAAAGTGATAACGCAGCAAACTATGAGATACATTAGCTCGCTCACTGATTTGACGTAGGGATACTTTTTTATAGCCATATTGACAAAAAAGCTCCGCAGCAATATCTAAAATGGCTTTTTTGGTCTGCTTAGCTTCTTGAGCGGAGCGGCGACCTTGCTTTTTTTCAGTGACAGAGCTCAATCTACTACCAACATCGTTATTTAGTGTTTATTCAACCAATATTTCTTTGTCATTATATACCGAAGTAAGAAAATTCTTCAGCTATTTCACGGGGAGATGCGCTATAAGTTATAGCGTTAAATAAGGCATAACATTAAAAATTAAGTAGGTGTGAACATGCCTACTTAATTTATATGCACACCTATCTATTCCACCTAATCCGCAGTAATAAAACGACGAATACGTTCTATTAAGATATCAACATCACTGGCTTGAACATCATTGTGTAAAACAAAACGGAGAGGGTTTCCGAGGCTAATAATAATGCCTTCTTTCTTCAACTGAGATTGCATGGCATGTGTATCAATATGTGGCGCTAATTTAGCAAAGACAATATTGGTTTGTACATGATCTACGTTAATATTAAAGCCATCTAATTCAGATAAACCAATCGCCAACCTTTTAGCATTATTATGATCGGTTTGTAGACGGTTGACTTGTTCTGTTAACGCAATTTTACCCGCAGCCGCCAAAATGCCAGCTTGACGCATACCGCCACCAAGCATCTTACGAATACGTCGTGCTTTGGTGATGAACTCTTTGGTACCTAATAGAAGTGAACCCACCGGAGCGGATAGTCCTTTTGAAAGACAAATTGTCATAGAATCAAAATGACAAGCGATCTCTTTGATATCAACATTTAATGCCACAGCAGCGTTATAAACACGAGCACCATCTAAATGGAGTTGTAAGTTATGACGTTGAGTAAATTCACGAGCTTGACGTAAATAGTCAAGCGGCAGTACTTTGCCATTAATGGTATTTTCCAAGCTTAATAGCTTAGTTTGTGCAAAGTGAATATCATCGGGCTTAATCGCTTGTTCAAGCTTTGTAAAACAAAGCGTCCCATCGGGCTCATTCTGGATTGGTTGAGGTTGAATCGAACCGAGCACCGCTGCGCCGCCGCCTTCAAACTTATAGTTATGAGCTTGTTGACCACACAAGTACTCCTCACCACGACCACAATGAGACATTAAGCCGAGTAAGTTAGCTTGTGTTCCTGAACTAGTAAAAATTGCGGCTTCAAAACCATGACGCTCTGCTGCCCAGATTTCTAAAGCATTAATTGTAGGGTCATCCCCATATACATCATCGCCTACAATTGCATTTGCCATCGCGATACGCATCGCTTCCGTAGGTTGAGTAACCGTATCTGAACGAAAGTCCATATCATTTCCTTAAAATTAAATAGCTAAACTAAAAAACCACACAGTTTTGCTTTGCTTAAACACGCTATGGTTTTTCCATCGGTGATCTCATCAGTTTTGATCCAGTTCTCAATATCATTTAATGAAACCTTAATGACATTAATCACCTCATCATCATCTGGTGATAACGATTGATTCGGAGATAAGCCTTTAGCAACAAATAAATACTGAATCTCATCACAGAATCCTGCTAGAGGTGAGCATTGTCCCAAAGGTTTAAAATGTTGAGCGCTATAGCCGGTTTCTTCAATTAATTCTCGTCTTGCACATTCTATTGGGCTTTCATTATCTTCAATGGTTCCGGCTGGAAGTTCTAAAATCCATTTATTTAATGAGGGACGAAATTGTCGTAGTAATAAAATATTACCATCATCCGTAATAGGTAAAATAACCGCCGCGCCAGGGTGGATAATTGTGGTATGACGAATAGACTTGCCATTAGGCAGATCCACATCAATCTCCGCCAATTGAATATTTTTCCAACGGTGTAAAACAGTATGGTTCATAATGATTACTCATATGTACTTGCGAGATTAAATGCAGGTTACCAAAAGGATTGATGGATTACACTGTCCACACTTAAGTAACTTGGGTACAGACCTCATTAAAATGAATAAGCTAATTGATCCATAATAAAAAAATGATTCACCTTTCGGTCAGAATAAGACAAAGTGTTAGTAAGGAAATATTTAGAAGAGGGATGCATGGAAAGCGCACAAAAAAGAACCGCTACAGAACGTTCATTGTTATCAGAAAGAATCAATAAATTGGTTCAAGCGCTGTCCGATGGTGTTTACGAGCGAGAAGACACCATTAAACTATGTTTATTGGCCGCGTTATCCGGTGAAAGTGTTTTTTTACTTGGCCCTCCGGGGATTGCTAAAAGCCTCATTGCTAAGCGTTTGATTCAAGCCTTTGAAAGCAATAGCTACTTTGAATACTTGATGACACGATTTTCTACCCCAGAAGAAGTCTTTGGCCCACTAAGCATTCAAGAATTAAAAGACAATGGACGCTATGTTCGTCTTACGGATGGATATTTACCGACCTCACAAGTGGTGTTTTTAGATGAGATCTGGAAAGCAGGTCCGGCGATACTAAATACACTACTTACCGTGGTAAATGAAAAAACCTTCAAAAATGGCAGTGATATTGAACCTATACCAATGCGCTTATTGATTACTGCATCCAATGAACTTCCAAATCAAGACAGTGGTCTCGAAGCATTATATGATCGTATGTTGGTTCGTGTTTTCGTTAACCGTATTCAAAACAAGCAAAACTTCCACTCGATGTTAACGGTTGGGACTCCGCAAGAAGCGAAGCTTCCAGAAGGGCTCGCCATTAAAGATGAAGAGTACTATCGCTGGTTAACTGAACTTGATCAACTAGAGCTCTCTGAAAGTACCTTTGAACAACTTTACTACTTAAAATCTAAGCTTGAAGCAAAAGAGCAAGCATCTTCATCGACGGCAGTAGAAAGTGATTTATATGTGTCAGACCGTCGCTGGAAAAAGGCGGTTAAACTACTAAAAGCCAGCGCCTACTTTAATGGTAGAGATAGCATTAACGCGCTTGATTTACTGCTACTGCAAGATTGCTTATGGAATTCACCACAATCTCGTTTAATTGTTCGTGAATGTATTGCTGAGTTCGCGAGTGAACAAGCCTATCATCAGGGGGCTTTACGGGCTCAAATTGAACAAAAGCAGAGTAAATTAGCCGAGTTGGATAAATCGATCACTCAGCGATTCGCTATGGCTTTATCGTCGGATGTAGAAGGGACGATTCGCCGCAAAAATATTTATCAATATGACTTATCAAAAGCTAAAAAATACCGCGTCGGTAATACATCGGATTTAGTTAAGCTTGTTCTATTAGAAACCAACATGTCAGTGACAAACCACGATACCGGTGATAGTCGCTGGGTTTACATTCCTTATAAAGAGCTAGAGCAAATTATTAAAGATGGCGGTGGGGAAGCGTATGGTTTTGTGAATAAAAAAACCAATCTATGCCGCTTCCAATTTGATGTAGATGTAGAACAGCGTTTAGTCATTAAAGATATAGGCAACCGTGCCATTACCATTACACTGGCAACCGAGCAAGGTTTTGATCCTGATGTAGTCACACAGTGGCAATCAACAACCGAGTCAGTAGTGAAAGAATTGACTCGCTTAGATTTCGATGTACGTAAGGCTCGTGAAGCGTTTCACTCTAGTTTACCTCATAGCTTCTTGGATAAAGCTTTATTACTACAAATCGAATCAAGCATTCAAGAGCTTACTCAGCTTACTGACGCGATCAAACAAAAAACCGATGAGGCGATGGAACAAGTTCATCGCTTGCAAGAAGCATTTGAGTAATGAGCGATTATCATGCTTGGAATTGATGCTTTAGATATTGCGGTTTTATTAGCCGATGCTGAAATGATTGAAGTGGCCTTACAAGATTTAATGGGCCGATCTCAGTTATTGCCTTTGGTTGAGGAAAATAAAAGTGTTCGAGGGATGGTTAAATCGCAACTTAAACGCTGGAAAAGTAAAGTTGCCGCTAAGGTTGATAACATTCCCCATACCAAAGAAATCAAACAAGAATTGGCGTTATACCAGGAAGTCATTCATTGGAGCGAAGTGGAGTTTATAGCGAAAATTGACACGCTGCTTGAGCAATTACAATCGTGTTCAGAGTTTTATCCTGACGCTAAAAAAATCTTGTCATCCTCCAATGCTAAATTGAACCCCATGTTGCCTCACTATTTTTGTCAGCAGTGGTATAACCGCATTGTAAGTAATGTTCAGAAAATTCAAGAGTCTCAACTGGAACTAGAAAAGCAAGAAGAACTCAAACAGCTACGTAAACGTTTAGAAAATATAAAGAAAATGGAACAACTTTGCCCCAATGAAGATGCTGGAACTATTGCTGGACGAATGTGGGACATGACTAATATCAGCTTATCAAAAAGTGATTGGTCCGTAATGAAAGAGCAGGCCGATTTTTTAAACAAGCATCCAAAGTTAAAAGATATTGCGGAGCAATTAGGTCGAATGGCCAACCAAAAGGATTCTAATGAGCCGCCTAGTTATTGTGAGGGGATTCGTTTTGAAGAAGAAAACTCTCAACAAGCGACTGACGATATTGTTGGTATTCACGAAAGTGATGATTTAAATAAACTACTCCCTAATGAGCTGTTATTTCTTACCTATCCAGAACTCGAAGTAGTGTTTTATAAACACCTGATTGATAAACGCTTGATGAATTACCAGATGGAAGGAAAAGCCCATTCATCGAAGAAAGTCACGGCAATGGAACCTATTCCCGCTAAAGTCGAAAATGATACCGGCCCATTCATTATTTGTGTCGATGCATCTGGCTCAATGCGTGGCTTTCCTGAGCAATGTGTAAAAGCTATTGCCTTTGCGTTAATGCAGATAGCCTTGGCTGAAGACCGTGACTGTTATGTAGTGTTATTTTCTACAGACTACATCACTTATCAACTAACCAAACAAGATGGGCTAAGGGAAGCGAGTGACTTTCTTTCCTATACATTTCATGGTGGTACCGACTTAGAGCCTGCCATTTCAGAAGCAATAAAACAAATGCAAGGAGACAAGTATCAACATGCTGATTTGGTTATTTTGTCTGACTTTATTGCCCCAAAACAATCCAAAGCTATGATCCAGCAAGTTGAAGCACTAAAGCAAAGAAATAACCGTTTCCATGCAATAAGTTTATCAAAGTACGGAAACCCAGAATTGATGAATATCTTTGACCATGTATGGTCTTATATGCCTAGTCTGGGACAAAAATTGGTAAAGCAAAAGTAGGATACTCATCAAAGTTTATTAGCATTTTAGGAAGTTTGGTTGGATTTTTGAGCATTCAAGCTAAAAAGATTAAATTTATTATTGACTCAATCGCTCAGTCCAGTAAAGTAACAAACATTGTTTAAACAGCTGATTCTTTACTGTTTAATAAACTATTTATTAACATGGCAAATGTGATGTTAAAGATGATGTCTTAACTTTTCATTTAACTGCTAAATGGTTAGGCGCATCGCAAAAGAATTGCGTGCCCTGGTGGTGGAATTGGTAGACACAAGGGATTTAAAATCCCTCGGCGTTCGCGCTGTGCCGGTTCAAGTCCGGCCCGGGGCACCATCTATATCAAAGGCTTACCGATTTCGGTAGGTCTTTTTTATTTCTCATATCTCAAAATTTCTTCTCGTAATCAAATCGAAATATTGCTGTCATTTAACATTCAAATATAACCTAGAGCATAGTGTTTTCATTATCCAAGGAAGATAGAACACAATGAACACTAAGTTATTACCTGTATTATCTGTATTAGCACTCAATCTCTCTGCTTTTCCTAGTTACGCACTTACGATGGATCTGGTCGGGCGTTATCAAACGGGAATTTATGGTGAAGCTGGCGCCGAAATTATCGACTATCATCAAAGTACACAATCAGCTTACGTGGTTAACGGTGCGAAAAACCGCATTGATATTATTAAGTTAGATAACTTATCTTCGGAAGCGATTAAAAATTCGTATACTGCCAACACATTAAAAGCAAACCAATTAACCCTACCTAAAGAAGTGGTCACCGCAAATAATCAAACTATGCAACTAGGTGCGGCTAACTCATTAAGCATCTATGGTGACTGGTTAGCGGTGGCAGCCGCGAATAAAGAGAAACAAGAAAATGGTGCCATTCTTTTCTATCACATTAAAGCTGACCAGCCAAAGCTGATTAAATCCGTTGAAGTTGGCGCTTTACCCGATATGGTGACATTTACTCCAGATGGTTCAAAGGTCGTGGTTGCAAATGAAGGGGAGCCGACGAATGATTACCAGCATGATCCTGTTGGCAGTATTGGCGTGATTGATTTCAATAATAACGGCCCTGTTGATACCGCTGTTTTACTTATGTTTGATAAATTTGAAAAACAAAAAGAACAGCTGATAAAACAAGGATTCAAATACGCGAGTCCAAAAGGACACTCACTAGCACAAGATATTGAGCCAGAATACATTACTGTCAGTGCTGATAGCCGTTATGCTTGGGTTTCCTTACAAGATAATAATGCTTTAGCTAAAGTCGATTTAGAAAAAAGTAATATTGATGTGATTTACCCATTAGGTCTGAAAGATTATGGCTTAGAAAAGAATGGGATTGATGCAAGCGATAAAGATAAGGCGATTAACATCCAACCGTGGCAAGGGGTTTATGGTTTATATCAACCCGATACGATTCATAGTTATACCGTTAACGGAAAGAGTTACATTGTCACGGCTAATGAAGGCGATTCACGAGATTGGTGGTTTGAGGCGAGCGATAAGCAAACCTGTATCGATGCCGGCGGTGAAAAGTATGATGAAGAAGATGGCTGCCTAGCCTACAGTGAAGAAACTCGAGCAGCAAAATTACCGTTAGCTGACAATAACCCAGCAAAACAAAACATGAGTAAACAAGCGCTTGGTCGTCTTAAAGTGACAAAAGCAATGGGGGATGAAAATGCTGACGGTTTGTATGAGAAAGTTGTCAGTTTCGGTGCTCGATCGTTCTCTATTTGGGATGAACAGGGGCTACAAATTTTTGATAGTGGAAATGAGTTTGCCAATGTGATTGCCGAACGTTTTCCAGATACCTTCAACACTAACGAGACTGAAAACAAAATGGACAATCGCTCTGACGATAAAGGCTCAGAGCCTGAAGCGCTTGCAATAGGGGAAATAGATGGCAAGACCTACGCTTTTATAGGCTTAGAGCGTATGGGTGGCATCATGATTTATGATATCAGCCAACCAAATCAATCTAAGTTTGTCGATTATCAGTTGAATCGCGATTTGACCGTTGATTTTGAAATAGACGATTCAACCCAGCCAATCACTTTAAAAGGTGATTATGAAAAAGCGGGGGATTTAGCGCCAGAAGGTATGCGTTTTATAAGTAAGCAAAAAAGCCCAACCAATCAAGCATTGTTACTGGTAGCAAATGAGGTAAGTGGTAGTGTGTCAGTCTATCAACTCAAATAAAGCGACCTAGAGACCAAATACTTAAATACCTGATTATAAGAGTAAGCCTTGTTGAGATAACAAGGCTTTTTTAGCTATCTAATTTGCTTTTTAACTATTTAATTTGAAAAATAACAAAAAGTGACCAAATATGAATAGAGTGAAATATATCCAACTAAACTAAGGCATTAATCTCTTTTAAAAAGACGCGTTAAAAGTCATGATTATGTCAAATTCACTACAAATAGAAAATTTATATAATACCGATAAGTAATTGATATAAAAGGATTGTCATATAATTGCAATACAGTTGTACGCTCGAAAGTATTTGCACGGATATGTGAACTGGTTCAAAATTATCGTTTAGTGAGTAACTGGTAAGAGTTCTTCTAACATCTTATAGGGCAAAGACTGAACATGAAAGTCGTTGATATTATCAAGCACAAAACAGATTCTTTAGCGAAACATCAATTTGAATTAAAAGATTTGATGTCGCCAGTATTGAGAGAATACTGGGCTGATTTTATTAATCGTGCGAATTCTCAACAAATATTTCCTTGGCTGAAAGATCATCAAACACCCGCTGTTAATGAAGAAGTCGTACCTACTGTTGTTCCTGAAATAGAAATGTCACCGGAAGCAGAAGCCTTGTATCTTGAGTTAAGTGAAAAGATTGACCAAGAAATTCATGTAGGTGACTGGATGTCAGTTGATCAAGATCGCATTAACGCTTTTGGCCAAATCACCGAAGACATGCAATGGATTCATACTGATGCCGATCGTGCGGCAACAGAATCACCTTTTAAAACGACTATCGCACACGGTTTTTTAACGTTATCTTTATTGTCTCGTTTAACCGATAGTGTTGATGAGGAAAACCCGCCATTTCCAACCGCTAAAATGACAGTTAATGTTGGACTGAATGAAGTTCGCTTTCCTTATCCCGTTAAAGCTGGCAATAAGATCCGTGCTCGTAGCAAGCTTTTGAAAGTGACACCAATCAAACGTGGTTTAGAAATCGAACGTGAAGTAAAAGTTGAAATCGATGGTGTAAGACGACCAGGTTGTGTCGTCGTATCGGTGATCCGTCTTTACTTTTGATTCAGATTTATTATATAGAATAGCGCCGATAATATGGGCGCTATTTTTATTTAGAGAGGTTAATATGGCACGTACCGCCGCGGCACTGCACATCTTAGTTAAGCATGAGTCTCAAGCAAAAGACATTCTACAGCAGCTTAAGAAAGGCGCTAAGTTTCAAGCATTAGCTAAGAAGTACTCAACATGTCCATCGGGCAAAAAGGGGGGTGATCTAGGGGAGTTCCCTAAAGGTGCAATGGTTCCTGCTTTCGATAAAGTCTGTTTTAGCGGAGAGTTAATTACACCTCATTTAGTTAAAACTAAATTTGGCTGGCACGTCGTAAAAGTACTTTATCGCACTTAATTATTCGATAGTTAAACAATAAAAAAGCGTTCACTCCAAAGTTGAAGTGAACGTTTTTTTGTATCTGAAGCAGAGAGCTTACGCTGCTGGGATCATTGGTTCAGGCATGCCAAGGAAATATCCTTGATACATATCGATACTTAATGCTTGCATGGTATCTAGCTGTTGTTGAGTCTCAACGCCTTCAATAACGGTTTGAGCATCGTAAGCCTTGGCGATAGCCATTGCTTCTAGGAGGTTGTCTTGTTTGCCTTTCATGTATTGCTCTAAAAGCATTCGATCAATTTTAACAATACTCGGGTTAATAAGATCAACACGTTCGCTATTTGAATATTCCGAACCGAAGTCATCAATCGCAATATCAAACCCATGCTCATACATCTTGTTAACAGATGCCTTCAGTTGTTTAATATTTTCACAATGAAACTCAAGTAATTCGAGTACGATTTGATTTGAGCAAAGATTAAGCTTGTTAAGCTCTTTTAGAAAACAAACTTCATGCGGGCAATAGGATTCTAAAGCTTTAAAACTATTAGGTAAGAAGTTTAAAAATAACTTAATTTTTTTATGTTGGGAATCAACAAAATTATTGATGTGTAGAATTCGACTAATAAGGTCTATTGCGCTTTTTTCATCTTGATCTTGGTTATCATCTGAAAAGTAGTCGCCAGGGCAGATGTGTTCACCAGATTCGCTTTTCATTCTTAGCAATGCTTCAACACCAACAATCGTATTTTCTTGATTAAAAATAGGCTGAAAAACAGTACTCAATATTAAGTTCTTATATCGTGCAAAATGATTACCACGCTCGTCTTTAATAAAATACATGTCGAATTTTTTTGACATTGATTCAGGTGCTCAATTACTACTAAAAATTGTGTTTAAGATACCAAATACAAGCAATATCAGCTATCTATTTAATATGAGAAAAACGTTTTTTTAACTCAGATCAATATTGATTTTTAGAGATAAAATCAATTGTTTGAGGAATGTTTCGCTTATGTTATCGTTCATCAAAAAAATCTTTGTCACGTATATACTTACTCATTAAATGATAAGAAAATGGTCTGATTAACCAACTCAATAATGAACGACCTAACCGTAAAATTGTCGGGGTATTTTCATAAACACGTCCATTGTATAACCACAACATTTTTCCTACATGCCAATACATAAATGGAATAGGAGGTAGAAAGGTGACGATATCAATATCACAGCAGACACGAAATGTTCTTCTTGTTAATTGATAACGTCGTCGAAACCGCCACCCTCCGATGGCAGGCTGACCAAAGGTCACTACACGTTTTATGATATTCGGGTGCTTTGTCTCTAAATAATCGGCAAACACTAATCCAATAGCACCGCCAGAAGAGTGCCCGGTAATACTAATTCTTTTACCTTCCTCTATCAGCGGGGTCAGTATCGTCTCTAAACGGGTATAAACAGAGTCACCCAATCTATCGTCACGATGAGATGGTATGCTTTCTTGGTGTAATAAATAATAAAAGCCAGCATGTATGGAATATGGCAACCCTAAGGTAGGAAGACAAGATTTATGCCACATTGCAAAGTTTAACAGCCAGTCACTTATGCTATGCGAGCCTTTAATAACAACAATCACTTCTTCTTTATCTTTACACCACAATACACGGATTAAGGTTTTTCCTTTGGCGTTATAGATGATGCGTTGGCCATTGGGATCAAAACCATACCGTGTTTGCTTAAAAACTCTAGGGTAGGCCAATTGGCAAAGGATGGCATAACGTTCGTACTGGTAGCGTTTGAGTGTCTTCAAATATAAAAATCATGGTTATTAAAGTAATCACTACCATGCCAAACAATGATTAAGGAATTATGACTTCGAACTCTTTTTTGTTGCTGATGCTTTGCTCGGTAGTAAGGTATCGAGCCAACGTAGAACTTTCTCTTTTCTTAGCCATAGTAATAATAAGGATCCACCAATATAAAGGCTTGGTTCTAAAATTTCTGATTTAACCGACCAGTAAAAGTGAATTGGCGCGAGTATGGCGGCGAGATACACCCAATTGTGTAATTGCTGCCCATTTTACGTTGCACCGCTTGTGTGGAAGTGATGGTTAATAACAACAAGATAATCCAAATTACCGCACCTAGAACGAGGTAAGGACGTTTAATGATTTCACTACCGATTAATTGCCATTGTAAAGCCAAATCCAACCAAGCAAATGCCGTTAAGTGAATGACTGCCCAAGCGAAGCTATAAACACCTAACAAGCGCCGCACTCTAATTAACGGACCTTGTTTGATTTTTTTCGCTAGTGGTGAAATGAGTAGTGTAATTAACAGGGTATTAAGTGCTGCTTTACCGGTAAAGTGAATAATCGGCTGAACAGGGTCTGCCCCTAAGTGCCCATTAATCACGGCAAAGGCCAACCAAGTAAATGAAAATATTTGGGTTAAATGTATGAATACTTTTAGCCCAATAATGTGCTTTGGCTTTAAAGGCATTAATAATTTCGCTTTAGGTCTAGATCTTTATACAACGAGGCAACTTGCTCACCATAACCGTTAAACATCAAGGTTTCTTGTCGAACGGAACTAAATACACTGCCTTCACCAATAAATCGTTCACTTGCTTGGCTCCACCTAGGGTGGTCGACATTTGGATTCACATTGGCATAAAAACCATACTCATCAGGAGCAAGTAAATTCCAAGTAGTCGGTGGTTGTTTTTCAAGTAAATGGATTTTGACAATCGACTTAATCCCTTTAAAACCGTACTTCCAAGGTACAATAAGTCGTAATGGAGCACCATTTTGTGGCGCAAGAGTTTTACCATATAAACCAACCGTCATTAAGGTCAGTGGATTCATGGCTTCTGCCATGGTTAAACCTTCTACGTACGGGTAGTCAATACTTGAAAAACCACGTTGACCAGGCATTTGTTCAGGATCGTAAAGCGTTTCAAATGCGACATATTTGGCTTTACTGGTAGGTTGAACCAATTTCAATAGTGACGCTAATGTAAAACCTAACCATGGAACATTCATCGACCATGCCTCTACACAGCGGTGGCGGTAGATACGTTCTTCAATCTCCATATTCTTCATCACATCAGCCATATCAAGTTTTACCGATTTGGCGACTTCACCTGTAATTTCTATCGTCCAAGGCGTGGTTTTGAAATTCTTTGCTTGCTCTGCGGGTTCGCCTTTACCTGTACCAAACTCATAGAAATTATTATAAGTCAGGACCTTATTTTCTGGTGTCAGTGACAATCCTTTTGTTGAATACTTCGACACCGCGCCTTCTAACGTAGTTCTTGAATCTTTCGCAGTGAGTTTTTCATTTGATGAACTGAATACATCAAATAAATTAGCATGAGCCTGAGATGCAAAAGGGGCTACTGCTGCGGCAATACCTAGTTTTTTAACAATATCTCTACGCTGTTTATAAATAGACTCTGGTGTAGCCTTATTTTCACTTAAAACCCAAGATGGACGTGATTTAATCAACATAAAATAGTCCTTATTGAAGACGATGATAGAGATATACTTTTATAAGACCGTAATACTGTTCAATTAATTTCAAATATAAATACTGAATGTATCTTAAATGATTAATGGGTTTGCACTTACACTTCTTGACAAAATTTTTGTTACATAAAAGTAACCGTTAATTTATATTTATAATTCCTTAAATTTCTAATGGTTGTCACAATGTATACAACATGGTCAAAAAAATTGAACAAGTTGTACAGAATAAACTCTTATCTTCTGTGAATGTTTTAGTAATACTAAGACGAAACAAGAATAACTTTCATATATGGAATTAGTTACATGAATCAAGTTGTACATAGCTATAATCTTATTAGCAAAATTAACCATTGGATCTCTGCTCTAGTCATTATTGGCTTATTTGCTGCTGGTCTATGGATGGTTGATTTAAGTTATTACAGTACTTGGTATCAAGATGCGCCACATTGGCATAAATCAGTCGGTTTATTACTCGCGGTTTATACTGTGTTTCGGGTGATTTGGCGCTTATTTACTCATTCACCAGAAATAGAAGGGACTTCATTTGAAAAAATTTCAGCGAAAATTGCTCACTTGTTAATGTATGCGTTATTGTTTGGAATTTTTATTTCAGGTTATCTCATTTCTACTTCTGATGGCCGTGGCATTGATATTTTTGATTGGTACACAGTGCCATCACTCGGCGCACTATTTGAAGACCAATCGGATATTGCAGGTCTGCTACATTATTACTTTGCATGTATCTTGATAGGTTTAACATCCATACATGCGATTGCAGCACTAAAACATCACTTTGTTAATAAAGACAATACGTTACGAAAAATGACAGGAGCGACAAAATGATCAAAATGGAAATGAAAAAATGGCTAACAACTGCTGGTTTATGTGCCACTATGGTACTACCTATGGGGGCAATTGCAGCGGATTACCAAATTGATACTAAAGGCGCACATGCCTCCGTAAATTTTCGTGTAAGCCACTTAGGTTATAGCTTCACACAAGGTCGTTTTAATGATTTTGAAGGTACCTTTTCTTACGACCCAACCAATGTTGAAGCTTCAAAAGTGAATGTTGTCGTTAATACTAGCAGCATTGATTCAAATCATGCTGATCGTGACAAACACATTCGTAGCGATGATCTTTTAAATGTGAGTAAATTCCCTGAAGCGACATTTACGAGTACTAAAGTAACTGATAAAGGCAACGGCAAATTAGCGGTTGATGGTAATTTACAATTACATGGTAAAACGGTTCCAGTAACGATTGATGCTGAATTTATCGGTGCAGGTAAAGACCCATGGGGTGGTGAACGTGCAGGTTTTAAAGGTACTACTCGTCTAGAAGTAAAAGACTTTGGTATTAAAGAAATGGCAGGGGCAACTTACGTAGATTTAGACCTTTATGTTGAAGGTGTTAAGCAGTAACGGTTAAAACGTATACTTACCCATATAACAAAGGCTCGCTAATTAAATTAGTGAGCCTTTTTTCTTTTATTTGACACCATGGCTTTTTTTCCAACGTAACTTTAATGTTTAGTCGTAAAAAGCCTTGTTATAAAATCTTTATTGTAATAAAAAAGCTTAGTCGTAAATTGTCGGGATAGGCTGACGCTTATGTTGCGTCGATTTATAAATTCCAACTAAACGCTCAATCACTTCTTGCGTTACTGGTTTACCTTCTAAGAAATCATCAATTTGGTCATAGGTTAGGTTTAACGCATCTTCATCAGCCTTTTGTGGAGCAAGTTCTTCAAGATCGGCTGTTGGTACTTTATTCACTAATATCTCAGGCGCACCAAGTTCAGCCGCCACTTGACGCACTTGGCGTTTGCTTAAACCAAACAGTGGCGCCAAATCACACGCACCGTCGCCAAATTTAGTATAAAAACCCGTAATATTTTCTGCAGAGTGGTCTGTGCCTAACACTAGGCCACCAACATAACCGGCCACTTCATATTGAGCCACCATACGGGCACGAGCTTTAACATTACCTTTCACAAAGTCGACTTTTGCCGGATCGCTTGGTAGTAACCCTGTACCATTTAGTGCTTCATGGCTTGCGGCGTGCAGCCCATCAACACCGGCCTTGATATTCACCGAAATAGAGTGAGTCGGTTGAATAAATGACAGTGCCACTTGAGCTTCATCTTCGTCTTTCTGATCACCATAAGGTAGGCGTACTGCGATAAATTGGTAGTCAGTTGTATTGTTTTCTGTATTCAGTTGATTTACCGCTAACTGAGCAAGGCGACCACAGCTAGTGGAATCTACACCGCCACTAATACCGAGAATTAATGATTTACAGCCAGATTGCTGCAATTTTTTCTTGATAAAAGAAACTCGGCGAGTAATTTCAAATTGAGCATCGATAATGGGTAGGACTTGCATTTCTTGACGAATGAGTTGCTCCATGAGAATTCCTTATTGTGCAGCAAAAAAATTATAAATTAAACTGTGATTGCCATCATATAACTATCCCCAATTGACCTCAAGGAGTGAGTCTAGTCCATACCCAAGTAACTTCAGTGTATACCTTTATCTCGTTTCACTGTATGACTAACAATGGTAATCTTGTACTTATTTTGTATCGACTGAGGAACTTCTGCTTCGTGAATATTGCAATTTTTGGTAGTGCATTTAATCCGCCAAGCTTAGGGCACAAAAGTGTACTAGAAAGACTCAAGCATTATGATTTGGTTTTGTTAGTGCCAAGTATTGCTCACGCATGGGGAAAAGACATGCTCGAGTATTCCGCTCGCTGCGAGATGGTTGAAGCTTTTATTCGAGATGCTAAGCTAGACAATTTAAAAATAAGTAATATTGAAGCGGAGATTTTGCAATCAAATGGAGAGGGACAAGGGATCTCAGTAACGACCTATGCAGTAATGACGGCGTTGCAAGAACGCTACCCACAAAGTCAGCTTACCTTTGTTCTCGGCCCCGATAACTTTCTAAACTTTGGTCAATTTTATAAAGCGGATGAAATTACAACCAAATGGTCAATATTGGCTTGCCCTGAAACATTACCGGTTCGTAGTACTCAGATCAGACAGCGTCTTGCCAATCATCAATCGATTAACGATCTGATTACGCCCTCAGTTGAGGCATATATTCAAGAGCATAAACTTTATAATTCAAAAGATGCGCTATGAACTCAACGATTTATTGGCAATGGTCAAACACAATTGTTCAGCCTGCTGGGTATTTGCCGAAAACACCTCATCAATAATACGTTCTGTTTTAATGCCTGATGCACGAAGTTTGAATGCTTGTCTTACTTTTAATGCCATTTGCAGTGAGGCGTGATCAATACTCGGTATCTTAGTAGCATTTTCTAGTGTTAACACGGAATCATCTAGCTGAGGGCTCAGTTTTTCAAGTTCAAAATCTACGATTTCCAGCCATTTTTTCTGCTCATTTTGGCTTGGGTCGAAAGGGGATTGGCTTAAGGTATCTAGCAAAACATTGAGTAATGCTGAGCGTTGAACCAAACCCGCTTGGTGGGGGTAGTTCTTGGTTGAACGTACCGATACTTCTATTTCAATCAATGAACAGTTTGGAAAATAGGTTAGGGAGTTTAAACAGTCAAAAGGCAACCAGAAAGTATCGCCCGCATTCATCACATATTCCGTTTTCCCTAAGCGCACAGAAACAAGGCCACTTAAAACAGAAATTAACTTATGCTTTATCGTCTTTTTACGTGCGGTGATGTGTAAGAAAGGATATTGATATATCTGGTGAGCGATTAAATAGTTCATGAGCCATTTTTTAACGATTAAAATTTAGCGTTAAGATACCGTTTTATAGTCACCTTTCCAATCACTTTAATCCCTATCGTTCTTGTTTTAGCACAATAAAATTAAGGGTTTTGTTAAACTTGAACATTCATCTATTCACTAATTTAACGAATTCAGGTAATTTACGCATCCCAATTGGTTTTGCTTTGAGATTGCTCCTGTCTATTTGGAGCATATCATCGTAAAATTACCCGTTTATTCATAACTGCAGTAAATTAATGAGCATTGATAACGATCCATACAAAGAAATTCGTCCTTATAATGATGATGAAATCCCAGCGGCTCTTGAGCGTCTAATTAATGATGATAGCTTCATTAATGCGATCATCAAATATCGTTTTTCTCATAAGCCGGCCTGGTTTAAAAAGCTGGTTTCTCCTGCGATAAAAGTCTATCTAAAGATCAAATGGTCAAAACTCAAAACCGTTGATGATATTCAACGTGAAGTTGAGCTTTACATGGGTTCAACCTTAAATAAGACGACCAATGGCGTAACGTACTCAGGTCTAGAAAAGCTCGACCCTGAGCAAGCTTATCTGTTTGTTTCTAATCACCGTGATATTGCCATGGACCCAGCATTAGTTAACTGGGGCCTTTATAATAATGGACATAAAACCGTTCGCATCGCGATTGGTGATAACTTATTAAAAATGCCTTGTGCGACAGAGATGATGAAGCTAAATAAAAGCTTTATCGTAAAACGCTCAATTAAAGCACCGCGTGAAATGATGAAAGCGTTAGGTCTACTGTCTTCTTATATTAAACATTCACTAGAAACGCAGAATTCTATTTGGATTGCTCAACGAGAAGGTCGAGCCAAAGACGGTAATGACATGACAGAACCGGCTATTTTGAAGATGTTTCATGTAGAAGGACGTCGCCAAAAAATTGCATTTCCTGATTACATTAAATCACTCAAAATTGTTCCGGTTTCTATTTCGTATGAAAATGATCCTTGTGATATCGACAAAGCCAAAGAGCTTTATGAAATCGAAATGAATGGTAAATACGAAAAAACAGAATTTGAAGATATTGCCAGTATTGTTAAAGGTATTATTGGTGAAAAAGGGCGTGTACATGTTAGCTTTGGTGATGTGATCACCGATGACTTTGAAACATCTGATGAACTTGCCAAAGAATTAGATCGTCAAATTCATACACTGTATCGTTTGTACCCAGTAAATTTATTAGCTGCAGGTAAGCAAAGCGATACCATCACAGAAGAAGTTGAAGCTAACTTTGCTAAAAAATTAAAAGCGTTACCGGCTGGTGCTCAAGAAAAATTGGTCGCGATGTATGCTAATCCGGTTACCAAGAAAAACGAAGTCGAGCAACTAGTAGAATAACCGACGACTAAAACCCAGTTACAAAAAAAGCAACTGATTGATTCAGTTGCTTTTTTATTACCTAAGGAGTAGGTCGGAATTATTGATTCAAAGAACGACTTTGTAGTTCAAAAATTAACTTTTCAGCGCTACATTCAAACTTAATGCGAGCGGTCAGTTGCGTGGCATCATCGGCAACATTTTCAATGTCACTTTGATAGTTTGAATTCACACGCTCAGCAAGTTGAAGATAAGGTTGTAGTTGAGCCATTAATGTCTCTTTACCTTGAGCCAAAATGGTTACTTCAGCAACATCATCACCTTCTTTGATGATGAATCCCATTTCCGCACTACAACCACAAGCTTCGCATACTTCATTTTCTGCACTTACTTCTAACTCTGTTTCTGTTGTCATATGTTTATCCTCGTACAAAAACTGTGGGTACTTTACGCCTGATTTTAGATTAAAACCAGAAAAAAGCATTGAGCTAAAACAAACCCACAGTATATTACCGCTAGTGACTAAGCTGGCATGATGACAGGAAACTCATGTTGAGGATGTTTTGATAGGAGTATTTTTTGTCCATAAACTTGCTCTATATTCGATGCAGTCAAAGTATGCCAAGCATTGCCATCACTTATAATGTCACCTTGATCGAGTAGTAAAATTCTATCTGCATATTGGGCTGCTAAGTTTAAATCGTGCAACACCACCACAACCGCCGTACCCGTTTTAGCCATCTCTTTAACTAACTGCAATGTATTGTGCTGATGTGCTAAGTCGAGCGCGGAAGTGGGTTCATCTAACATAAAAATGCGATTAGATTGAGCATAATGAAGCTGAGTTAATACTCGTGCTATGTGTACTCGTTGCTTTTCACCGCCAGATAATTGAGGGTAAAGCTGTTTGGCCATAGTGAGTATGCCTACTTGCTTCATTTTTTCTCTAGCTATAATACTGATCTCAGCTTTAGAAACATTTAGTGGTAAACCGCCTAACTCAACGACTTCTTCAACTAAAAAAGGAAATGATAGGGTGCTGTGTTGGGGTAATATACCCAAGTGACGTGCAAGCTGCTGTTTATCCCAACTTTCTGCAGGCTTACCAAAATATTTCAAACTGGCATTTGAATTCGTTTGTTGTGAGAGTGATGCTTCTCCACATAATAACTTTAATAAACTGCTTTTTCCTGTGCCGTTAGGACCAAGTAAAGCCGTGACTTCTCCTAGGCAGATATCTAAGCTGACATCATTTAAAATCTGCTTTTTTCTGTATTGTAGGGTGAGGTGCTGTGCTTTTATGGCGATTTCATGCTGCATATTTTGAACCTGCATTAGATAAAACGTCCCTTTTGCCTAAATAGAAGATACAGAAAGAAAGGGGCCCCTACGAGAGCGGTAACAATACCGACAGGCAGTTCCGCTGGCATCACCGCCACTCGTGCAAACATATCCGCAAGGGTTAACAGTAAAGCACCTAACAAAATAGAAACAGGGAGTAAGGTACGGTGATCCGGCCCAACCAACATTCTACCTAGGTGCGGAATTACGAGCCCCACAAAACCTATCATGCCGCTTAAGCTAACTGTCACACCAACACCGACTGCCGTGAGTAAGATCAAACGACGCTTGAGAGATTGAATCGGTACGCCAAGATGTTTAGCTTCCGATTCACCTAGCAACAAGGCATTTAAAGCCGGGGCTTGTTTAATAAATAGAAACGATAATAGCGCCAATGTTACGCTAGCTAGAGTAATACTAGGCCAGGTTGCACCTGCTAATGAACCCATAGACCATAAAGAGAGATCTCTTAACATTTGGTCATCAGCAATAAAATTTAAATAACCAATCGCAGCTCCCGATAAGGCGCTAATAGCAACACCTGCTAATAGCATAATGGTAACGGATGTCCCTAAGTTACTCGTGCCCAGCTTATAAACAATAATTGTCGTTAAAGCACCCCCAAGAAAAGCAAATATCGGAACCGCAGCGAAATTCATAAAATTAGGGTAGAAGCTTGTTATGTTAGAAAATAACACAATCGCAAGTGCAGCACCTAAGGCGGCACCTGCGGACACACCGATTATGCCAGGTTCAGCAAGTGGGTTACGAAATAGACCTTGCATCACCGCTCCGCATAACCCTAAAATCCCACCAACCAACAAGCATAGTAATGTTCTTGGCAAGCGAACTTGATGAATAATTAAAGCGACATGTTGGGGGAGATCTGCATTTGATGGCAGAAAACTCATGATGCTGTGAGTCAAGCTAATCTGCATAGGCCCAACGGCTATCGACACCAGGCTTGTGATAATCGTAAGACTAGCAAACAGTAATAAAATAATGGGTAGGGAAGCTTGTCTTAACATATTTAACTTATTCGCTTGGGTAAATTAAAGGCTGAATACGCTCAGCTTCAGATAATGTTTTTAAGCCCACACCGCCAACTAATGCCTTACCATCAATTGAAATGATGTTATGAGCTTTTCCTGCTGGGGTTGCCGCTAACATAGGCATTTTTTTTAAAATCGCTTCCGCGCCCCCTAAGTCATCTAAGCTACGACCACTAATTAAAATAACATCAGGTTGCATCTCAATCATCGATTCAAGTGAAATCGGCTTGTATGAATCGAGAGATGCTGCGGCAGGGTTGATAGCACCAATCATTTCAATTAAAGCATTTGGTGTTGTATGGTTGCCGGCTACATTTGCAGGTCGCCCATCATGGATAAGTAAGAACATCACTTTCTTTTTATTTTGTGGTTGATGAGACTGTAAAGTGACAACTTGTTTATCCACATTTTGCTTAATACTGGCGGCTTGTTGCTGCTTTCCGGTAATGTGCGCAATTTGATCAATACGCTTATCTAATCCTTCAATTGTCGTTTCGTTATTGACAACCTCTACCGAAATACCAGCTTGTTTTAGTGTATTGAGAGTCGAATCTGGGCCCATTTCATCCGAACCTATTAATAGGCTTGGTTGTAGCGCCATCAAACCTTCAGTAGAGAGTTGACGGTGGTAACCCACTACCGGTAATGATTTTCCACTAGGCTGATCACTGGTCACATCAATCGCTATTAATTGCTCTTCCGCACCCAATGCTTCAATAATTTCAGTTACGGCAGAACCTGCACTAATAATACGTTCAGTTTTGCTATCAGTATTAGAATCCACAGTATTAGAAGCTAAAGCATTAGCAGAAAAGCTTGCAATAACTGACAATAAAACCGTTAACGACTTCTTATTGTTATTTAACATTGGTTGGTTCCTCCATGAGAATTTGAGTGGCTGAGATGTTTTGCTGTTGAAGGAAGCCAAATAACTTCACTATATGTTGTATTTCAGCGTGCTTATCCGCGGCAATAATCACTTCTTTTTTAGGATCTTGCGTAACGGTAGTCGTTAAAGACTTTTGAAATTCTTCCCAATTAGGAGAAGCTTTCCCATCAATCGCCCAGTAGGGTGGCTGGTTTAATATATTGATTGTGATGGATTGTTTCTCGACAACTTTCGTTTCACCTGATTCCGTTGATGGGAGTTGCACTTCTAATGAACTCAACTTAACGGAAGCGGTTAGCATTAAAAAAACCATCACAATAAAAATAATATCGAGAAGCGGGGTTAAATCTGGGGTAATAGGAGATGAGTAAATAGCTATATTTGAACGAATCATTTTTCAACCTGCGTTTCTGTTGAGGTTAAATGACTAGACTCTATTGATGGTGTTTTTACAGAGGGCAACATATCGACACCTTCAATCCATAAATTGACTTGATTCATCGCATGTTCAAGTTTGCTAATAAGCTGCTCTGACCATAAAGTGAAAAGCTGCGCGCTAACAATTGCCGGTAGAGCGATAATTAAACCTGCCGCTGTAGTGCGCATCGCAATACCTAAACCATCAGCAAGATCGTTTGGCGTAATATTGCCAGAACTCGCCGCCACACCTTTAAACATATCAATGAGTCCCAAAACGGTGCCTAACAGGCCGATTAATGGGCTGATAACACCGATAAGAGAGAGGATCTTTAAACCGCTTTGTAACTGATGATGCTTTTCTTGTAGCCAAATCCCTGCGACATCTTCACGCAATGACTTAGATAAAGAAGATTGACGAAGAAGTAATGAAACGCCTTGATAAATCACAGCACGACGTTGAACAAAAATATCTGCTAAATGTTGAACCTTTGCCGTTTCTGATGACTTAATTGCAGATAATGAATTTGATATTTGAGCTCGTCCAACCGAGTGATTAAAGACCACATGAATTAAACGCTCGACAATAATAATCAAGGTAAGCAAAGAACAAATCATAAGCGGCCAAGCCATTAAGCCAAGCAACTGTTCTATTTGAGAAATAAATATCATTGATTAATCCAACTTGAAACGAATAGGAACCTGTACTCGATGTGCGATCGAAGTACCATTGATTTTACGTGGTGAAAACTTCCACTTTTTTATTGCCTCTAGAGCAGCTTGATCAAGCATCGATGCACCAGAGGAAGACAATAAGTTTTGCTTAATTTGTTGACCATTTTCATCGAGCCAAATTTCATACATAGCCGTGCCTTCAATGCCTCGGCGCTGAGCTAACCTAGGGTAACGAGGCTTTGTTGGCGGAGCTAAAAAGCTTGGTTGTTCAATGAGAATTGGCTTTTCACTTACGCCTTGCTTTGCCGAGCTTGCAGGGGAGGCTTGAGCGGAAAGTTCTTTTTCGATAACGGGTTCAACTTGAGCCTTTGGCTGAAGCTTATCTATTGATGGATCTTTTACAACGGAGCGTTTTGATACCGGCTTTTTCTCTATTTCTTTTTTAGCAACTGTTTGTTTTTCGATAGCGTTTTTCTTTTTAACGGGCTTTGGCTTAGTAACAGGCTTTTTATTTACTACAGGCTGCACCGCTTTAGAGGGAGGTGGTATAGGCTCAGTTTTTTCAGAAGATGACTTTAGGTTCGTCGATTCAGTTGGCTTTATCTCAGATTTGTTTGATGTAGAAGGTGATGGGACCTTAACAAACTGAAGTGAAATTGTGCTCGCTTGAGTACCAACAGGCATGGCAAAAGCTTTTTGCTCATCAAATTGACTGACTAATGCAGCATGAGCGCCAAAAGAAATAATTGCAGCACAAGTATAACGACGAACGTTCACATCAAATCCTTTAGAACATAAACTTAACTTTCAACGATTATTGATCACAATCTAAATAATATCAATTATCAATTGCATTCTCATTAATGTAAAATTATGATTCTGCTCACCTGCTTAATATGAAGACAAAAAGAGTAATTACCAATGGATAGGGATGTACTAAAACAAAGAGTTAGAGAACTTCTAGACAAAGATGACAGCACTTTACCTGCTACCTTAGCTCAACACTTAGGGGTGAGTGAAGGCGAAATAGTCTGTGCATTTCCAAAAGACATGGCCGTTATCGTACCCGGTGAACATGCTCAAACAATGCTAGAAACTATAGTTGGTTGGGGGCCAGTGACAACTATAATGCATTCCTTTGGTTCTATCTTTGAAGTGAAAGCACCATTCCCCAAAGGTAAAAACGCTCATGGTTACTATAATTTAATGGGAAAACCTGGTGAGTTACAGGGTCACTTAAGATTAAACCTTATCGAGAAAGTTGCTCTTGTCTCAAAACCTTTCAGAGGAAAGGAGAGCTATTACTTCGGTTTTTTTGACTCATTAGGAAATAGCATTTTTAAAATTTATTTAGGTCGAGATCAGAAACGCGTTTTATTTGCAGATCAAGTAGAGAAATTTAAACAAATTCAAATTGAATTGAGCCAATAAGGGGACATTATGGAAAGTCAAACCATTCAAGCGAAAGTAATAAAGCAAGAAAGATTACAAAATAGATTAGGTCCAGAAATTCAAGAGTTTCGCTCAGAGAGAAAAACCATCCAGTTAGCAACGGTTGATGAAACAGGTAAACCTAATGTGAGTTATGCACCTTTTGTGGTAAATGGCGATGGATACTTTGTACTTATTTCTGAAATTGCTCGTCATGCTAGAAACCTTACCGCAAACCCTCAAGTGTCTTTAATGTTGATTGAAGACGAAGATAGATCTAAGCAATTATTTGCTCGTAAGAGACTAACATTTGATGCGGTTGCAAGTATTGTTGAGCGAGACTCAAAACAATGGCAACAAGTGACAGAAGAATTAGAACAACGATTTGGTGAAATAGTGAAAGGCTTAAGCCAATTAGAAGATTTTAAACTTTTTTGTTTAAAACCTATACAAGGCCTGTTTGTTAAAGGGTTTGGTCAGGCCTTCCAAGTTTCAGGTGACGATCTTATTGGTGTCGTACATTTAGAACAAGGCCATAAAAAGGTCAGTAACCAATAATAAATAATAATTGTGTACTAGCAACGATATATTTGAGATTAATAGAAAAAGGGGTAAGTCCAACGACTTACCCCTTTTGGTGTTTGCAAGCAAAGGTAACACCCGTTTCCCATCAAGTGGGATTTATACCAGCACTAGTGCCGACATTATTGTCCTTTCATTATAACCACAAACATTTTATCCGCGCTTGTAATAATTGAGTTATTAGACTTCATTCTAAATCTGCGTAAGAAGCGATGAAACAATGCTTTCTGTTATTAACTCTTCATACATCTATGCTTGGCAATTCGGGGCTGATGCGTTGTATCTAGGTAAAGCTTTAATCTCATCACCTAGATCTTGTATTCGAGTGTTATGAGAAGGGTGAGTTGACAACAATTCAGGAGGTTGATTTCCACCGGATGCCTTTGCCATATTCTTCCATAGTTGAATGCTTTGTTGCGGATCGAATCCAGCTTTGGCCATCAGATCAATACCCATAATATCGGCTTCCGTTTCTTGGCTTCGCCCATAAGGTAAATTAATGCCGTATTCCACGCCCAAGCCTAAAGCGCTCATCATCATTTCTTTGTATTCCGTACCGGCTAAGGCAAAATCGGTAATTTGCAATCCAGTGCTGGTTATTTGGCTACGTGACATACGTTCATTACCATGATTAGCAATTACATGCGCCACTTCATGCCCTAAGACTGTTGCCAGTTGATCTTGGTTAGTTGCTACATTAAGTAGACCAGTATAAACACCGATTTTGCCACCAGGCAGGGCGAATGCGTTAACTTGGTCAGAATCAAACACCACCACTTCCCATTGTTCAAAACTTGCTTGCTTAGGCACTTGCTTGGTAATTGCATTAGCCACACAAGTCACATAAGCATTGACCTTGGCATCCTTACTGACTTTCTCTTTTTGTTTCATTTGCTCAAAAGATTGTGCGCCTAATTGAGACATTTCACTATCTGAAAATAGAATCACCTGACTTCTACCTGTGGGAGAAGAAGTACAAGCAGACAAACCCATCATGATTAATCCACTTAACGTGACTTTCTTTAATCGTGGTGAAAGCATGTTCATAATAATTCCTGATCTAACAATATTGAGTTAACTTTAAAACACATTATCTATAACAGCAATTGCTCAAATGTACGATAAGGCTGACATCAAAATGAGAGTGGCGTCTTCATATTGAGAAGTGAGATCTTGCACTTAGTTATTGATAAGAATATTGTTACGAGCTCAGTGTTATTGAATATAGGGATCACCATGATTTGGAAAAAAGACGTCACTTTAGAACGTTTAAATGCAACGTCTCGCAATACCTTAATGGAGCATCTTAATATTGAGTATGTTGAGATCACAGATAATAGTATTTCAGCGACCATGCCGGTATCAAGTATCACTCACCAACCAATGGGGTTATTGCACGGTGGCGCATCGGTTGTATTAGCTGAAACACTCGGCTCTCTGGCTGCCAATATGTGTGTGGATGATAATGCTTACTGCGTCGGTCTCGATATTAACGCCAACCATATTCGAGCAAAGCGTAACGGAGTAGTGACAGGAAAAACTTGGCCAATTCATATCGGAGTATCTACTCAGGTATGGCAAATTGAAATTGTTGATGAAGAACAGCGTCTACTATGTACGAGCCGAATTACAATGGCCGTTAAAACTCGAAAAAGTAGTTAAAAGCCGAAAATGATCATTGAATTCACACAAGGCAAAATCATTGCTAACCAACACGAAATTGTGGTGCGTTTAAGCCAAATGGCAAGTGTCACGATGCAATGTCAAACTGAAGCGCTGCAACTGATTGGTCGTGGTGCCAATGTGATTACTGCACATGATATGCAATGTCAGTGGTCGATTAAGTTAGATTCCGAACAACAATTACAGCAACTGGCTGATTTTCTTTGTTTACCAATCCAATAGCGATTAGTAATAAAAGAGGAACTTTCCGTTTTACATTTCATACCTAAAAATGGCTTTACCACAAGATTTATCCCTTTAAAGCTGATAAAGTGGGAAATGATTTCTTATTGCTAAACAATAGAGTTTCCCCTTTATGAGCAGCCCACGATTAAGAACACAATTTGAACGTTTATTTGAACACTTCCAAGGTGAAGATTGCGCGATTCATTTAGAAGAGTTAACCGATATATTGTGTTGTACTCGCCGAAATACTCGTATTGTCCTTAACAAATTAGCAGAAGAAGGCTGGATTGAATGGGTGCCAGCAGCAGGGCGTGGTAAATTATCACGCTTGATTTTTAAACGTAATAAAATTGATGTAAGTGAGAATCTTGCCAAGCGTTATTTAGAAGAAGGCAAAATAGAACATGCTCTTTCTGTTTTAGATAATGATCCTGCACGGCTTACTCAAGTATTCCAAGGCTACCTAGGCTTTAGTCATTTAGAAGGGCAGCAAGTCATCCGTTTACCTTATTATCGTCAACTCGCCACACTCAATCCATTAAAGCCAACTCGCCGTTCTGAACAACACATCATCCGACAAATTTTTAGTGGCTTAACTCAGTTAGATGAAAAAGAGCAAGTTCAACCAGATCTTGCTCACCACTGGGAAATGTTATCACCAACGCATTGGCGTTTTTACTTACGTTCAGGCGTACGTTTTCATAATGGCGACCGTTTGAACATGACGGACGTGATTGAAAGCATCAATCGATTAAAAACATTAACTCTATTTGAACATATTGAGTCGGTTGCTTCGCCTTCTAATAATACACTCGATATTCACTTAACCGATGCCGATTATTACTTACCTTTATTACTGACAGAAACTCCGGCAAAAATATTGCAGTCCCACATCAGTGATCTTGATAAATTTGATTTGATTCCTAACGGTACAGGGCCATATAAAGTCACCAGAAATGATTCGGCTCGTTTGGTGCTAGAAGCCTTTGAACATTACTTTGGTTATCGCCCGCTCATTGAACGAGTGGAAGTATGGGTCATTGATGAAGCTCATTCATCCATGGTTTATCCTAGCTTAACTCATCCAAATAAGCCTAAAGAAGGGCAGTTCACCGATGTAGAACTCGATCCTGGTTGCACCTATTTACTACTTAACCGTCGTTCTGGTATTGCTACAAATGACGATTGGGCGCATTACTTAGCGCAAAGGTTAAATCCGTTTAGTTTATTGAGAGGGATCCCAGATCAAAAAGTTATTGAATTAGGCTTGCTACACGCTCATGGCTTAAAGCCTGGTTGGCATCATAGTGGCATTTTACAATCAAACTTAATGCCACCAGCAATAGAACATAATGAAAAAGCACAAATTACGGTTGCCTATCACAGTATGCACCCGTTGTTTCCTTATGTAATAAAATCCATGAAAAGTTTATTAAAAGAAGATGGCATTAGCTTAAAAACGGTTAAATATGATCTCACCGTTGAAAACCCTGATGAGGTGGATATTTGGCTCAAACCTATGGGGTTGGCTAACCATCGTAAGGATGCTTTAATCGGCTGGCTTCTTGGTTACAGTGATATCGATATCATGAGTAATCAGGACCACTTTTCTCATTGGAAGAAGATGGTTTCAGCTTGGCGTTCTCAACCCAATCAAACTTTCCCGGCAAAAGAGTTGGCTAAGCAACTAGTTCAAACTCAGCAACTCATACCTATGTTTCACTGTTGGTTAGGAGTAAGCCAAGATCAATGTGGTTCACTGCAAAATGCCACTTGTAATGCCTTGGGTTGGTTTGATTTTAGTCAGGTATGGGTAAAGCCAGAGTAAAGCTCTACACTAAATAGACACTTTCGATAATGAACAAAGGGAGAATTGCATTATGGACACACACCCTGATGGCTATGCGATTGTTCTATCAACAACAAACGAAGAAGAAAGCCAACAAGCGATTATTAATGCGTTATTAACCCAAAAATTAGCCGCTTGTATCCAAGTCATGCCAATAACGAGCTACTACCATTGGCATGGAGAGGTGAATTATGATCAAGAATCACTATTGATCATTAAAATTCTGCATCGACACTACCAAGAAGTTGAGCAAGTTATTTTAGCTAACCATAACTATCAAGTACCACAAATCGTTATGCTGCCCATCGAAACGGGGTTCCACGAGTACCTACAATGGATCCAGTCTAGTAGTCACTCATAATGCCGTATTTTTTATTTGGAAATTTATGCAAACTGTATCCATATTAGTTGATGTACAAAACATTTATTACACCACTCGCGACAAATATCACCGCCATTTTGATTACAATGCATTCTGGGCAAAAGTGATGAAAGATCGCACTTTAGTCAATGCAAATGCTTATGCGATAGCGCGTAGCGACGATAAACAAAAGCAATTTCATAATATCTTGAGAGGGATTGGGTTTGACGTAAAACTCAAACCATTTATTCAACGACAAGATGGCTCTGCAAAAGGGGATTGGGATGTTGGAATTGCGCTTGATGCTATGGAATTAGCTGAAATTTCAGATGTCATTGTGATTGCATCAGGAGATGGTGACTTTGATTTATTAGCTAAGCGTATTCAAAGTCGTTACGGAAAAACAGTTGAAGTTTATGGGGTGCCGGGCTTAACGGCGAATTCTCTTATTGAAGCCGCCGATCGATACCAACCCATTGAAGACGAGTTATTGCTCTGATTCTACTTGTTCTGTTGTTTGCACATCATCGGTATACCCAAGTAACTTCAAGGTGCGAGTTTCAGCAAGAATAAAACAAGCTTTAGGCAAGGTAAATTGAATATGATCATAGTCACTCTATCTCTGTTCAATTTAACGCAGTATAAAGCTTGTTTTAACTTGCCCTTCGGGAGCTTCATCCAAACCTTTATTCTGTGTCAGATTGCTTTGAAAGGTACTTATTCCTTCACCAATCTTCCTTGCCTAAAGGCTTGGATGATAGCTCTGAATTCTGCACCTTGAAATCACTTGGGTATAGTGTCTTGAGTTTGAGCCTCTTCTTCCATACGAGCCCGCTCTGCTTTAGAAATATATTTCGGCTTATTGGTTTTATGCAGCTTGGAATTTTGCTGCTTTAATCGTTTTTTTAAAATCGAATTGATTTTTTTCTTACGGTTCATAACCCGTCTCTGCAATCTAGTGGTTGCGCATCATATCAAACGTCGATTTTAAAGCTAGCTTATATTTTTGGTTTAGTTTAGATAAGGGCTTAAGTTTATTTACCATTAGATAGTGTAATATTCGCTTTTCATTCGTGATCGAGTTCTATATATTCAAATCCCATTTAACTCAGACTCGGAATTATTATGACTTGCGAGATATACAAAGACTTCATTTTTGAAGCAGCGCACCATTTACCTAACGTACCAGAAGGGCATAAATGTGGACGTTTGCACGGTCATTCTTTCTTTGTTCGCTTATACATTCAAGGTGAAGTGGATCCGACCACTGGCTGGATTATCGACTTTGGTGATGTGAAGAAAATCTTCGCACCAATTTATGATCAACTTGACCACTATTATCTCAATGATATTCCTGGGTTAGAGAACCCAACTAGCGAAGTATTAGCGAAGTGGATCTGGGAAAAAGTAAAACCTCTGTTACCACAACTAAGCAAAATTGAAATCAAAGAAACCTGTACAGCAGGTTGTATATACCGTGGTCAAGAGTAAAGGCGAACTTTGTGTACAAGATCAACGAAATCTTTGAAACTATCCAAGGAGAAGGCTACTTTACCGGTGTGCCTTCTGTTTTTATTCGTCTTCAAGTTTGCCCGGTAGGGTGTTCATGGTGTGATACCAAACAAACCTGGACCGCTGAAGAAAGCGATAAAACCACACTCGGTAATATCATCATTAAACAAGGCGATAGCCCAAGCTGGAGCCCAGCCAGCGTTGATGACATTGTGTCGGTATATCAACAGCAAGGCTACACAGCAAAGCATATTGTGATCACCGGTGGTGAGCCTTGTATCTATGATTTACAACCATTAACGTCTGCTTTTGAAGCGTTAGGCTGCCAGTGTCAAATTGAGACCAGTGGAACATCGGAAGTGTTATGTTCTGGCGGCACCTGGGTGACAGTGTCACCAAAGATTGCCATGAAAAGTAAACTGGAAGTCCTCAATTCTGCACTACAACGCGCCAATGAAATTAAGCATCCCGTAGGAACACAAAAAGATATCGATCAACTTGATGCGCTACTCACTCGGGCAGAATGCGAATCTAAAGCCAACATAGCCCTGCAACCAATCAGTCAGAAACCTAGAGCGACTGAACTTTGTGTGGAAACTTGCATTAAGCGTAATTGGCGTTTATCAATCCAAACACATAAGTATTTGAACATAACTTAAAGACCTCAACATAAAATAACTAGTTAGGCAGGCTGTAGAAATATTATCTGTGATATAAAAAAGCGCCTCACATCAATAAAGTGAAGTGAGGCGCTTTTTCTTAGCTCAATTTTTACTGATTTTTTCGATTATTTACCCGCGACCATACGTGATTTACGCTTGATGCTCATAGCAAACATATAAAGTGATGTTGCCAACAAGATCACGAATAAGAAGCCTGTCAAACCTTCAGGGTTATTCATCCAATATTGCGCGGCAATAGGGCCAACAACCGAGCCAATACTATAGGCAAGCAACATAATCTGCGTGGCAGAAACAATGTAATTTTCTTCTAATCCATCACAACCTAGGCTGATTGCCAAAGGGTAGATAGAGAAGGTTGCCATACCAAGTAACACCAGGCTAATGGCAAGTACAATTAGGCTAGAACTTAATGCCGTTAAACCAATTGCAAACACACCAAGTAGGCAAAATAATCCCATCAATAATTTCTTGCTCATAAATTGGCTGCCCCAAGATACAATGGGCTGTACCAACATTGCGCCCATGACAAGTAACGCCATCAAGCTACCAATTTTAGCGGTTGAAACATGACGATCGTGTAACTCTAAAGGCATAAGGCCATAAATAGAGCCAATTAACAGACCTGATACCATACAACCGATTAAGGCCGCTTTATTCATCTTAAATATTTGCTTTAAGCTCAGTACTGAATGGGTTTCCGTTTGCGGTTGCTGACAACGACCAAAACAAAGCAATAGGGTAGCTGTAACAAGTAAAGACAGAATCACCACAAATGGCCACTCGCTTTCCATTGCAAAAATACTAATACCTAGTTGACCTAGTGTCGCACCACCATAAAGTGAAGCCATGTATAAACCTAGTCGCTTGGCTCGGCTTTTTTCATCACCAATTAGTAGCCAAGATTCAACAACCACAAATATGCCAGCCACTGCAATACCCGCAATGAAACGAGAAAATAGCCATGACTCAAATGTTGGAACAATCGGCATTACTACAATAGTGAGTGAAAATAGCACTAGGAAAAAGATAAAGGCATTCTTATGTCCTATTTTCGCCACAATAGGCTCAATGAACATCGCACCTAATAATAATCCAGCATAAAAGGCACTGGCTAACCAGCTTGCAGTGTCCGTGCTTAAACCATATTGACCTAACATCAATGGGATCAAACTCATTAAATAACCTGATGCAATCGCATATAAAGATAATGCAGCAACAGGAATAAAAAATGATGGTTTTGATGAAATCAAAGCTACGTTGTTCACCGCATACTCCGCAAGTGTAATGTAAATAAGAAGATAATATCGAGGCGAATATGAGGCTTACATCACAACATGTAAAATGAGATTTTTTTGATTTAACGATAAAAGAAATTGATTGAAGGAGAGTTACTATATTTTCAATAGGAAACTGCCTAATAATAAGCATATTAGGCAATCTTTATTGTATATTATTAGAGGTTAACTATTTGGTGATTGCTTGGTTTAACCATTGTATAAACTGGCCTTTTGGCAAGGCGCCATTAATAGAATCGACCATTTTACCTGACTTAAAGACCATAATGGTTGGAATGCTACGAATTTGATATTTAGTGGCAATATTTTGCTGTGATTCAGTATCAACTTTCAAAAATCTTGCTTGACCAGTCATGTCTGCAGCTGTGTCTTCAAAGATAGGAGCAAAGCCAACACATGGATTACACCAAGGTGCCCAAAAATCAATAATAACCGGCAGTTCACTCGTTAATAATGCATTTAAGTTTTCAGTTGTAGCTGTTATTGGCTTACCATCAAAAAGAGGTGATTGACAGCGCCCACAGTTCGCTTTATCAGACACTCTTGATTCGGGGACTTTGTTCTTACTTTGGCAATATGGGCAAGCGGTTATAAATGATGTCATGAGGACCTCTTTAAGAATATTCTCTACTTTTTATAAAACGGTGACTCTGGAAATACTTAACGTATAAGTTTTCAAGCAACTATCGTATAATGTTTATATCCAAATAACGCCAAGATGTGAATTTCAGCAAGAATAAAACAAGCTTTCGGCAAGGCAAATTGAAGTCACTTGGGTATATAAGTTTAAAATAAAACAATAACATTAATAAGGTATTTTTATGGCTAACGTTTACGCAGAAATTACAGGGTGGGGGAAGTGTCTACCACCTGCGGTTTTGACTAATGACGATTTAAGTACATTTTTAGAAACCTCTGATGAATGGATCCGCTCTCGCACGGGAATTGAAAGTCGCCGTATTAGCCATGTAGAGACATCTGATCTTGCAACAGTAGCCGCCCAAAATGCCATGCATGCTGCCGGAATTACCGCTGATGAGGTTGATTGTATTATTGTCGCAACATGCTCACCAGACACCTTGATTCCAAATACTGCGTCGAAAGTGCAAAGTAACCTTGGTATCCAAGCCGCTGCCGCTTTTGATTTAAACGCTGCTTGTACTGGTTTCCTTTATGGTTTAGAAACCGCAACTAGACTAATCCAAGCGGGTAATTATCGTAATGCTATTGTTATTGGTGCAGAACATTTGTCGTTTTATCTAAACTGGACTCAACGTGATACCGCAGTATTATTTGGTGATGGTGCAGGAGCTGTTGTACTCTCTCGACGTGAACAGGATAACCCTGTTGGACTTCAACAGGCTTCACTCGGTTGTGATGCGGAAGGGCGTGATATTCTTGCGATTCCTAAATTTGGTACCGCTATGAACCGTTTTGATCGAGATAGTGGTCACTGGGATTTTAACTTTATTGGTAAAGATATCTTTAAACGTGCAGTAAAAGGCATGAGTGCAGCAACGCAAAATGTACTTGAACGTTCTGGTTTAACCAAAGAAGACGTTGATTGTGTGGTACCTCATCAGGCCAATATTCGCATCATCCAAACTTTGTGTGATTTTGCCGGTATTTCTCAAGATAAAGCCTTCGTAAATATTCAAAAATACGGTAACACTTCTGCTGCAACGGTTCCTATTGCTCTATGCGAAGCCGTTGAACAAGGTTTTGTTAAACCGAATATGAATATCCTTGTTGCCGCATTTGGTGCAGGCCTAACATGGGGGGCTGGCATGATTAAATGGGGCGATAGAGTTACACCAATTGAAGCACAAACAGCAGAGCTAGAGCCCTGCGATAAAACAGCGCTACAATTGTTGGAAGAAGCCATCGAGCATTGTAAGTCTTATAATAAGCAATAAAAATAACGAATAAAAGAACGGCCACTTTACAAACGAAAGTGGCCGTTTTTATATATTTAAATTAACACTTGGCATGAATATAAGTTCTATAACCACCAATTAAGTTTCTGGCTTTGTAACCATTATTCACTAATTGACGATAAGCAACATGACCGCGTAACCCAACTTGACAGTAGATAATGATCTCTTTGTCTTTTGGTAATTCGCTCATGCGAGGACGGAGTTCATCGACAGGAATATTGATAGCACCTTCTAACGTTCCGAAGTTTTCGATTTCCATCGGAGTACGAACATCCAATATGAGCTGTTCATTTGTTAAAGTATTAAGCTCATCAAAGTGAATTCCTCTTGAGTCACCATTTTCAATGTTGTTAGCAACGAAAGCGGCTTGATTAATGACGTCTTTTGCACTGCCAAATGGAGGTGCATACGTCAGTTCCAAATGTTGCAATTGCTCGATAGTCATACCAGCTCGTTGAGCAACAGCCATAATATCAATACGCTTATCTACTCCATCTTTACCTACAGCTTGTGCACCAAGAATTTTCTTGGTTTCTGGGCAGTATAGCATCTTAAATGAGACAAGTTCTGCACCAGGGTAGTAACTTGCATGGCTTGCAGTGTGAACATAAACTTTCTTGAATGGAATGCCTTCACGCTTAAGTGATTTTTCATTTTTACCTGTAGAAGCTATCGCTAGATCGAAAATCTTACAGATTGCTGTACCTTGAGTTCCTTGATAGGTTTCGCCTCGACCAAATATGTTATCGGCGGCCATGCGACCTTGACGATTTGCAGGACCTGCGAGCGGTACAATCGTTGGTTTGCCAGTAATAAAGTCGGCTTCTTCTACAGCATCGCCAACAGCGTAAATAGATGGATCACTACTTTGCATCGCTGAGGTAGTCCAGATACCACCAAGTTCACCAATTTTTAGGCCAGCTTCTTTTGCCAATTTAATTTCAGGACGGACACCGATAGCCATAACCAGAATTTCTGTTTGTATCGTTTCTCCGCTGCTAAGGCTAAGGTTGAGGTGGCCTTGAATATGAGGATGCTGATCTGTTTCACCACTTTCGATGTTAGCGACGTGGGATTCCTTAACATATTCCACCGCTTCTAAGGCCACACCTAAACGTAGATCAACACCTTTCTCTTTGATTTCTGCGTGAGCAAAACCTGCCATTTCACTGTCTACAGGTGTCATAACTTGGTCAGCTAGTTCCACAAGAGTCGTTTTAATGCCAAGTTGATGGAACGCTTCCATCATTTCTAATCCGATAAAACCACCACCAACCACCGTGGCATGTTCTGGGCGGTTCATGCGTATAGTATTAAGAATTTTATCCATATCTGGAATATTACGCAGAGAATGCGTAATAGGATTATTGATACCAGGAATAGGAGGAACAATTGGGCCTGCACCTGGGCTTAATACTAAGAAATCGTAGCTTTCAGTATATTCAGTGCCGTCTAGTACATTCTTAACAGTAACGGATTTGTTTGCTTTATCAATGCTAACAACTTCGCTCATTGTACGAACATCAACATTGAATCTCGCCAGAAAGCTCTCGGGGGTCTGAAGCAGTAAGTTAGCTCTTTCCGTGATGTCGCCACCGATGTGATACGGTAAACCACAATTTGCAAATGAAACAAATTCCCCACGTTCAAACATAATAATTTCTGCATCTTCACTTAGACGCCTTGCTCTTGCTGCAGCTGAAGCGCCACCGGCAACACCACCTATAATTAAAATTTTCATATCAACCTCAAATATTATTTAGCTATTGCTAATAAATTATAGGCTAATATAATTAGTGTCAAATATTAATCATCAAGAGGTAATTATGACCATTCCTTGGAGTGCATTATTCGGCGGGATGTTGCTTGGAATTTCTGCAACTATTCTTATGTTATTTAAAGGGAAAGTAGCTGGTATCAGTGGAATTGTTAGTGGCGTAATGACGCCATCATCGGTAGATAAAGGTTGGCGAATTCAATTTATCATTGGCTTGATTGCTGGCGGTTTATTGACAAACTGGCTTATCCAACCTGATCTTGCCGGTATCCCCACGCAATACTCTAGTTCTATCGTGACAATGTTACTGGCTGGTTTATTGGTTGGCCTTGGAACCAAGTTAGGTAATGGTTGCACTAGCGGTCATGGCATTTGTGGAATGGGGCGCTTTTCTATCCGCTCTATGATTGCTACGCTGACTTTTATGCTAGTGGCGGCAATCACGGTCTACATTCGATTACATATCTTATAAGTGAGCGACTATGAAACGTTATTCTTCTATTTCATTTATTTCTGGATTGTTTTTTGGTGCTGGCATGGTGATTTCCGATATGGTCAACCCTGTGAAAGTTATCGCCTTTCTTGATGTAGCAGGCGCATGGAAAGTCGATCTGGCTTTTGTGATGGGAGGAGCATTACTGGTGTTTGCTCCAATGTACCATTTTGTTATTAAGCCAAGACAAAAGCCGCTGGATCAAACCGAGTTTTGTATAACCAAAAGTAAAGTTGTGGATCGTAAACTGCTCCTTGGTGCAAGTTTATTTGGATTAGGTTGGGGAATTGCCGGAATCTGCCCAGGTCCCGCCTTAGCGTCATTATCAACGCTTAACTTAAGCTTGATGAGCTTTGTTGCAGCTATGGTTGTTGGAATGGGGCTAGCTAATAAACTTCAAAGCAAATTTTAATTAACCTCAACAGTGGATACCTAGGATTGTTTTTGACAGATGTTCTATGCTTTTAACAATCAGGTTATAAAAAAGAGAGGTGGTAATATGGAAATGCATCGTCACTCGCTAGAAACGCTATTTGAGCAACTTGGTTTGGCAAGTTCAAATAAAGATATTGAAACCTTTATTGCTCAACATGCCGATCAATTGGACCATTCACAACCGTTACATCGCGCATCATTTTGGACTGCTTCGCAGTCAACCTTTATTAAGGAAGCCAAGAAAGAAGATGCTGATTGGGTAGAGGTGGTTGATCAGCTCGATACACTTTTTCGAGCTCAATCAACTCATTAATTTAACCATTCTTAAACGATAGGTTGAGTGAGTGCGGTATAGATTCGCTTAAGCACCGCGATAGATTCCTCATTATCACCGTGCACACAAAGGGTATCTGCTTGTAATTCGAGCGTATGCCCTTTAATAGTTGTAACTGTTCCAAAATTTGCCAACTGCATCGCTTGGTAAAAAATATCTTCCGCATTTTGATGTACGGCATTGGGGTTATTTCGGGGAACTAACGAACCGTCACTTTTATAAGCACGGTCGGCGAAAGCTTCAAAAAGCAGCGGAACATTATACTCATCAGCAATATCTAGGTAGGCGGTATTATCTTTTTGGGCTAACACCATCAAGGGCAGTCCTGTTGGCATAACAGCTTGCACAATCGCTTCAAAAACCTCAAGATCCGCCATCATATCGTTATATAAAGCGCCATGAGGTTTCACATAGTCAACTTGCGTATCATAAAGCGCGGCAAGGCTTTGAATCGCCCCCACTTGATAGCTAATGAGATGAGAAATTTGTTCTGGTGTATGCGCAATAGAACGTCGACCAAAACCTAATAAATCCTGATAAGAAGGGTGGGCGCCAATACTGACATTATGTTTAACGGCAAGTTGTATCGTTTTTGCTATGATATCTGGATCGGAAGCATGAAAACCACAAGCTATATTAGCCATATGAACATAAGGAATAATGGCTTCATCTTTTCCCATCGTCCAATGACCAAAGCTTTCGCCCATATCGCAATTGAGTTTTAATTTTGCCGATTCAAGTGTCATTTTCGCGCACCAATCATAGTCTATTATGTATATTTGAGATTTTAATATTGACACTCTAAGGGTATATCTACAAGACACAATGTTGTAAGGTTAGACCCAAGTAATAATTTGTTGATATAGAGGCTTTTATGTTTGTTTTAGTCACCGGTGGTATGGGTTATATAGGCAGTCACACTTGTATTCAAATGATTGAAGCAGGTATGACGCCAATCATTTTTGATAACTTATATAATAGTAAATCCACCGTACTTGATCGCATTGAAAAAGTATCCGGTGTTCGTCCCATTTTTGTTGAAGGTGACATCCGCGACAAGCAAGCAATAAGCCAAGTTTTAAAACAATACGATATTGAATCTGTCATTCATTTTGCTGGTTTAAAAGCCGTCGGTGAGTCAGTTGAAAAACCACTAGAGTATTACGATACCAATGTCCACGGTACTTTAGTTCTTGTTGATGCAATGCGTGAAGCTGGTGTTAAATCGTTAATTTTTAGCTCTTCAGCCACGGTATATGGCGATCCGGCTTCTGTGCCAATTTTAGAAGACTTTTCAACCAGCGCGACCAACCCTTATGGCCGCAGTAAATTAATTGTAGAAGAGTGCTTAACAGACTTCCAAAAAGCCAACCCAGATTGGAGCATTACGCTATTACGCTACTTCAATCCAGTCGGCTCTCATCCATCAGGTGAATTAGGGGAAGATCCTCAAGGCATTCCAAATAACTTGATGCCTTTTGTTTCTCAAGTTGCGGTAGGTCGTCGTGAATTCTTATCTGTGTTTGGGGGTGATTACCCAACACCTGACGGTACTGGTGTACGTGATTATATCCATGTGATGGACTTATCTGATGGCCACTTAGCTGCGCTTACACATGTAGGTAGTAAGCAAGGTCTTCATATTTATAACCTAGGGACTGGTAATGGCAATAGCGTACTAGAAATGGTTAACGCCTTCGAAAAAGCATCTGGCAAGAAAGTACCTTATAAAATTGTTGATCGCCGTCCTGGTGATATCGCTGAGTGCTGGGCCGATCCGGCGAAAGCAGAAGCAGACTTACAATGGAAGGCCACACGTTCATTAGAGCAAATGACAGAAGATACGTGGCGTTGGCAATCTAATAACCCACAAGGTTATCCTGAAGCATAAGAAATAAACGATTAAAAAGAGCAATGTTAAGTTGCTCTTTTTAAGTACAAAATAATGCCTTGATCGCAAAAACAAACTATTCACTACATTTTCATAACAAACATGGTTATAATTCCCCCAATTTTTACTTTAGGTCTACTTAAATCAGGGGAAAAACATGTCATTATCACTAGGTCTGATCATTGCTTTTATTGTTGCAAGTGCAGTAATGGTAAAGCATGAGATGTCTAAACAACCATAATCATTTACATAATCTTTAATACCACTTTTTAGTGTAAATTGATTTGGTTAACTCAATAAAAGTCAGCGATTGCTGGCTTTTTTCGTTTAAAGCCTATTTATACCAATTGCATTAATTATCTAATCATTCTTTCTTGTTAAAAGCCTCGATAACTACGTTATAAATTTTGATTGTAGAGTAACTACTTATCGAAATTTATGCCTTGTTCTCAAGACTTTTTCCTTCGCAATTTCTGATCATCTAACTAATTTGATTGGTATTAAAGAAACCCGAAACCAAAAGACCCCTATGAAACATAGGAGTCTTCATTTTAGTGAGATTTTTATTAACGTCAGCTAAGGTTAGCTAGGAACTTAAAATTGGTAATCTAAACTTACGCCCCAATTACGGCCTGGCTGAGTATAAAAATCAACATTTTTTGATCCTGGAGTGTTACCACGTTCTAGATCAGAGTAATGCCAATATTTCTTATCAAACGCATTAAATAAGCCCGCACGAAGCGTTAAGTCATTAATAGGGCGGTAATACGCGGTTAAGTCCACCAAAGTATAGCCCGGTGCATCTTTGTATTCATCGCTAGACCAATCATCTTTACTCGCGGCCATCGTGACGTTAAGTAAGCCACCGAACACAAAATTAAGGCTGTCATAACCTAAACCAACATTACCAGTTAGCGGAGCTACAGAATCAAGATGCTCGCCAGTGTCTTTATCCCGACCTTCGGCATAAGCAACAGAAAGCTTGGAGTAAAAACCTTTTGGTGCACCGAACGCAGTATCTAACATAGTTGTAGATGAGAATTCAGCACCGTAAATTTCCGCTTTATTAATGTTTTCTTTACTATATTTATCTTTGCCACTGCTCGCATCAGTACCAAGATTGATATCGCTGATAAAGTCAGAGTAATCATTATAAAAACCGACAATTTCAAAACGAGTACTTTCACTACGACCACGGAAACCCACTTCATAAGAAATGCTCTTTTCTGGTTTTAGATCTGGATTAGGCTCAATAATCGCTCCTTGATTATAAAAATAGTAAAGGTCATAAACAGTAGGGGCTTTAAAGCCTTGGCTTATTTGAGCAAACCCACTGAACCCATCACTAAAGTGATATACCGAACCTAATTTACCCGTCACAGCATCACTATCACTGTCTGGGTAATTAGTCGCAAATCCATCATCGCTTTCAGGTTCGGTTTTAAACGAATCATAACGAATACCGGCAGTTAGGATTAAGCGTTCTTGTAAAAAGAAAGCTTGGTCTTGGAAGTAGATACCCCATTTGGTCAAGGTAGCATCCGGCATTCCCGTGCTACCTGGTCCAACAGTCCCTAAATCATATTTATAGTCAGTATTATCCAATTCAAATTTATCGTGAATAAAAGAGGCGCCATAAGTAAATTGGTGATAATGACTATTAAATTCAACGAGTTTATCGAATTGAGAATCAAACTGAACGCTTTTATCGGTAGCATCACGTTCACGCATTCGCTCACCACTAGCCATCATTCCAGTGGTAGTGTCATAGTTCTTACTTAAGGAATCGCTTTGTTGGTAGTTAAGCGACCAATTTAAGCTATCTGCAATCGCGGCATCCATTAACCATTCATGATTAAATCCAACTCGTAATCGCTCTGATTGGTCTTCATTGTAGCTATTGGTATACGTTATTACAGGCCCCATACCTGGGAATGAAATAGAGTAATCATCGTATGACAATTCATCTTCATCGTAATTTCTCAGGTAGTATTCTAATGAGACACCAATCCGGTGAGCTTCATTCACTTGATAATAAGCTTTAGCAAGTAGGTTGCTAATATCTTTATCGGCAGGATCTGCTTGGCCACGATCAAATCCGGTAACATCAGCACCATCAGAGTGCGTTTCTGTTTCTTGACCATCAGCATAAGTTAGCATGAGTAGTGTTTCTAAATCACCATATCGCATCGCCCATGTAAGGGTATTTTTAAACGTTTCATCAGCTGAAGTATATGAGGACTTAAGACCAAAACGATTTTCATCGCTGTCGGTTACCAAAACATCTGAAGGATCTTTGGTTTTAAACAGTACTGCACCACCTAACGCATCAGAACCATAAAGGGTAGAAGAAGGGCCTTTATTCACCTCTATCGCGCTTAAAGTGTCAATTTCGATATTATTAGGGTAGGAGCGTTGTTCGGTTGATCCTGGGTTGTACGGAACCGGTTGTTCAACACCATCGACCATCACTTTAACGCGTGAAGCTTCCATTCCTCGAATGTTGTATCCAGAAATGCCAAATCGACCAGTCCCTTCAGCATCAACCCCTGGGGTATATTTTAATGCTTGCTGTGGATCTGTCGCCATTTGATTATCGACATCGGTTGACGAAACGGTTTCAACGGAAGCAGACACATCCTTGATGTTTTGTTCTGTTCGAGTTGCCGAAACGACCACTTCTTGAAGCGAAGTTAGTTCTTGTGCCGCATAAGCTGCTGGAGTTAAAGTGGAAGCAATCGTAATCGCAAGTAATGTTGGTTTTATTTTGTGGGTGTACATATAGTTATTCCATTCTCTATGTTTGTTTTCGAACGCATTCTAATAAATAAGAATGATAATAACTATCATTTGTATTGCTTATTTTGACAATTCTTTTACATTATTGAAAAATGGTTGCGTTAAATTCATTTAAAAACAATAAATTAAAGCCATTAATAAAAGTTCACTGATAAGTCATACAGTTATATTAATTGTGAACATCATCACATTTAAGCAAGTGAAAAATAAGGAAAATGATTTGAACAACAGTATTACATTGGAAGCTCTGCAAGTATTAGATGCCATAGCAAGAAGAGGGAGCTTTGCAGCAGCTGCCAACGAATTAAATCGTGCGCCATCATCTTTGAGTTATCAGGTGCAAAAACTAGAACAAGATCTCGACCTTATCATTTTTGATCGTTCAGGGCACAAAGCGGTATTTACCGATGCAGGCCAGTTATTGTTGGAAAGAGGACGTTCAATTCTATTGGCTGCCGATGAATTAGTTGAAGATGCCAACATACTGGCGCATGGTTGGGAATTAGAAATCTCCATTGCTTATGATTTATTACCCGTTGAGTTTTTCTTTCCATTAGTGAAAGAGCTGGAAAGCCATTCAAAAACTCGGGTTAAGATACAAGAAGAAATACTCGCAGGCAGTTGGGAAGCTTTAGCTTATGGGCGTGCCGATTTGCTAGTTTGCGCGAAAATGGAACACACACCGATTGATATTAAAATAGAGCCGTTAGGGACTATCAACATGTTATGGGTGGCAGAACCTAACCATATCGTGCATAAAAGAACGTCAATTTTTGATCAAAATACTCGTAATAAATATCGTGCCATTGCAGTTGCCGATTCTGCTCGTAATTCACCAGTGTTAAGTAAAAATTTAGCGGATGATCAACCTAGACTCACCGTTAGTAATTTTCCAGCCAAGGTAGAAGCATTATGTGCAGGCATTGGAATTGGAACATTACCTAAGCATATAGCCGCACCTTTGATCGAACAAGGTAAACTAAAAATGATTGAAGGAAGTGAAACTCAACCAGTAGAGATGGTGATTGCATGGCGACGCAATAAAATGGGTAAAGCGAAGTCTTGGTGTATTCAATACCTTAAGAAATACTGGAAATCCGCCAGCCTTAATTAACGTCAACTGCGGATACTAGACCACTGGCAGTGGATATAAACCTACCCACTGCTTGTTAGAGAATTAAAAGCATATCAACTATGTTGTCTTCAAAATGGATTTCTGTTTTGAAGTTCAGCTTTTTGGCTAACTGAACCATACCTTTATTGGATGGCATTGTTATTCCGGTTAAGCGAACAGTGCCTTTGGTTTGACTATAAGCAATGAGTTTTTCCATCAGTAACCTTCCAAGACCAATGCCTTTTAGGTCAGAACGAATCAAAATCGAGAATTCTGCATCATAGTTGTGAGGATCTGCGATCACTCTAGCAACACCTAGTAAGATTTCTTGGTTTTTCTCATTAGTTTGTGTGGCAACAAAGGCCATTTCGCGGTCGTAATCAATTTGCGTTAAATTGGCCAACGCCTCGTGGTTAAATTCACCAACATCGGAGAAAAAACGCTTATACAAATCCTCACGAGAAACTTGGGTGATAAATGAAGCCATTTTTTCTTCGTCTTCTGGTAATACTGGGCGTACCAAACAACGCCGACCATTTTTTAGCTGTGTCACTTCTTCATGTTCAACAGGATAAGGCTTAATGGCTAAACGTTGCCTTTTATTGCCATTGGCAGCTTGTAACTCCAAGCGGGCATCAATAACGGTAAATTCATTTCCAGCAGCTAATAATGGATGCAAATCTAAACTACGAATTTCAGGATTATCGATAACCATTTGCGATAAGCGAACCAATAATTCACATAAAGCGATAGTATCAACTGGATTTGGCAACTGTTCTAAACGCAATTTACCAATTCGCATAGCTCGTATCACTAAGTAACGCGCTAACGCCATATTTAAAGGCAGTAGGGCAACCGAAGCATCTTCAGTTACATCCCACTCAGTACCACCTTGACCGAGCATGATCACAGGACCAAAAATAGGATCACTTTCTATGCGAATTCTTAACTCTTGAGAACCAGCTCGACTCGCCATGCATTGTACCGAAACACCATGAATTAAGGCAGAAGGATAAAGCAACGATGTTCTATCCATAATGGCTTGGGTGGCACTGGCAACTTCATTGGCATTGCGTAAATTCAACATCACACCTTGTACTTCCGACTTGTGCACAATATCGGGGGAATGTAATTTCACCGCCACCGGATACCCAATTTTTTCACTGATATGTACCGCTTCACTGGCATCTGAGGCTAACCACGTAGGAAGTACCGAAATATTATAACTTTTTAATAAACCGTCAATTTGGTGGGAATCAAACAGACTAATCGATTCTTCAAGGTGGGTCTGAATCCAACTTTGCGCTTGCAATAATTGCTCAGGGTTACGTGATTCGACAGAAGAAGGGGTTTCCATTAACTGTTTTTGATTGCGTCGATATTCGACTAAGTGCATATAAGCACCAACCGCACCTTCAGGAGTTCGATAGGTCGGAATACCTGCTTGAGTAAACAAAGAACGGGCTTCTTTTGCCGTACTTTCACCAGACCAATTGGTCAAGATATTAAAACGTCGACTCTTTTTATGCTGCTTTATCATTTCAATCAAAGCTTGAGCAGTTTGTGTTGGATGAGAAATAGCAGAAGGGCTGTGCATGACTAATATAGCATCAATCGCATCACTGCCGAGTAGAATATCCATTGCCTTTGCATAGCGCTGACTGTCCGCATCACCAACAAGATCTATTGGATTACTGTGAGACCAGCTTGACGGTAAGATTTGATTTAATTGTTCAATCGTTTCTTCTGTTAATGTCGCAAGCTTACCACCACGGTGAATCAATTCATCAACTGCCATAATACCCGGGCCGCCACCATTGGTCATAATGGCTAAACGCTCACCACGTAGTGGTACCGAATGAGTTAACGTTTCTAAAGCGGCAAACAGCTCATGCGTATTGTTTACTCGTAGCATTCCAGAGCGTTTAATCGCAGAGTCATAAATAATATCGATGCTTTGCTGGCCACGCGTATGTAGCGAAGCGGCTTGCTGACCTTCAACACTACGCCCTGATTTTAAAACCAGGATCCGACGATTACGTGACGCACTCCGAGCGGCTGACATAAAAGCTCTGGCATCTTTAATCGAGTCAACATACAACAAAATAGCGGAGGTTTTGTTATCAACAGATAAGCTATCTAACAACTCAGGAAAATCAATATCAACAGCATTGCCAAGCGATACAAAAGCGGAGAAACCAATTTGTTTATCGGTCGCCCAATCAAGAATGGTGGTACACACAGCCGCAGATTGAGAAATAAAAGCAATATTACCTTGTGACGCTGTCACCGGGGAAAGAGAGGCATTTAACTTAGCCCAGGGAAGTATTAAACCCAAACTGTTAGAGCCTAACACTCGCATACCGGATTGACGTGCGATAGCTAAACACTCTTCATCTATACTTTGCTCAGAATCTTGCTCAGGTTGATACATATCCGATGAAACCACGATCACCGCACCAGCACCTTTCGCCGCTAACTCAGTAAAAATGACTTTATTGTATTTCGCTTTGGTACAAATGATGACGAGATCGGGAATTAGTGGTAGTTGATCAATACTAGAGTAGGCAAGGACACCACTCACGGATTGATACTTTGGGGTCACTGGCATGATCGCGCCTTGAAAGCCACCATTGAGCAAATTTTGCATAACGATAGAGCCGGCGCGAAAAGGGCGCTGCGAAGCACCAATAACCGCAACAGACTTTGGCTTTAACAGTTTATCTAACGTTAGCATATTCCCACCTAAACTCTTTGAAGTCACTAGGGTATATCATAATCAATATTACTATCGAATCGCTTTCCCAAACCTATCAATGTGATCTATCGCTATAATTAACTATTTTTCGTCTTTACAACCGAAAAAATTTACAAACATATCACTTTCCATTCTTTAATCGCCTTGATATTCAAGCATGGCAGAGGCATGATGTTGAGAGTTTTTATAACACTTTGGTCTTATTATGAAAAAAATAGCTATTATCTCTCTATCTGTTCTATTTTTAGCAGCTTGTTCATCGGCCAATTACGATGACGAAGTGTCTACAGAAACGTATCAAGAAACTTATCAAACCGATAAAGTGCCTCAACCACTCACTGAATCTGAAGCGCCCTTAGAGCAAGATTTAACGACAAACTCAACTCAAACTACAGAGACAAGCGTGATTGAGCCAGCAACGCTTGAAACGCCGACTGAATCCAGCAAGAAAGTTGTTAAGTTGAGCCCTCCAGCAAACGAAACCAAAGCAGAATCTTCGGAGTCTAATGTTAAAGTATTTTACCCAGAACAAGATGATGTTGCTCAACCAGCAACGAGTCATTACCTTGTTCAAGTAGCGGCACTGCAAAGTGAGAAATTCTTAACCAATACCGCAAAAGGCTTGCCAGAAAATCAGCCTAAGTGGGAAAACGTAAAAACGGTTAATGGTAAACAATGGCACAGCTTATTATTTGGTAACTTTAAAACGGCAGAAGAAGCGAAAGATGCCATTATGCGTCTACCTGCAAGCTACCAAAATATGGGACCATTTGTGAAAAGCGTAAAATCGATTACTAATTCACAGTATCCAACGTTGAAAAAACTACCATAAGAGATTCAAACTCTGGAACAAGAATAAAAAACAAACAAAGGGGGTGCTGATGCGCTCCTTTTTTATGATGATTTAGGACTTTAACGCGATTTTGTACTGCTCTTCGAACGATAAAGCATTATGATTGGTGTATAGCGTTAACATAAACAGCGTCGAAATTAAGATGAAAAATATTTTACTTTTATGTGGTGGTGGTTCTTCTGAGCATGAAGTGTCACTGGTTTCAGCCCAATACCTTGAGCAACAACTTAGTCTTACTCCAGATTTCAACGTCATTAAAGTTGAAATAAAAACAGATGCTTGGTTTGTTTCTTCTGGAGAGAAAGTAGAGCTAGACATTGCTCATTCCTGCCTAAAAGGCGAAGGCTTCCCTTCGCATGCGATTGATTTTGTTGTGCCTTGTATTCATGGTTTCCCCGGCGAAACTGGCGATATTCAATCCTTGCTTGAAATGGCCAACATTCCATATTTAGGCTGTGGTCCAGAAGCGAGCTCTAATAGCTTTAACAAGATCACTTCAAAATTATGGTATGACGCTTTAGGTATCCCGAATACTCCATACCGTTTTTTAACCGAAAACAATGACCAGTCGATTGAAACTGCTGAACAAGCCTTTGATTTATGGGGAAAGGTTTTCGTTAAAGCGGCAAGACAAGGCTCATCAGTAGGTTGCTACAGCGTGACTGAAAAAGCCAAGTTAGCACAAGCAGTTCGCGAGGCCTTTACTTACTCAGATCAAGTGCTTATCGAGAAGTCGGTAAAACCAAGAGAATTGGAAGTTGCTGCCTATCAACTTGATGGCGAACTGGTGATCACCAAGCCAGGTGAAGTCATTGCGCCCGACGGTGTGTTTTATACTTACGATGAAAAATACAGTGCAGATAGCCACTCATCGACTGTATTAGAAGCTCAAGGGCTTAGCGACGCTGAGCAACAGGCAATTCAAGACTATTCACGTAAAGTGTTTACGCATATGAATTTGAAGAACCTGTCACGTATTGATTTCTTTTTAACCAAAGAAGGCGATATCTACTTAAATGAAGTGAATACCTTCCCGGGTATGACGCCAATATCGATGTTCCCTAAATTAATGGAACATAACGGCCATAAGTTCAGCGATTTCCTAGAAAGCTCGATTAAAAATAGCTTAAGATAAGCCTAATCGCGTAAAACTCGACAATAAATAAAAGCTGGTTAATCCCAGCTTTTTATTTTTTTAAACAATAATTGTTCGGATTCTGATAGGGCATGCTTACCAATATACTGAGCCGGCATAACGGCACTCGTCCAACGCCCCAATTGCTGAATTTGTCGTAAATTATAACCTTTCTTATATAAATCCTGACTGGCTCCCACTCGACTTGATTGACCAGAAAACGCTAAATACTGAGGTAGATTAAGGAGATCACTCGCTCGGCGGAACACCCGATAGATCGACGAATCATTTAACGATTCGCTCCCTAAGTTGCCATGTTTATCGATTCGACAAAATAAAGCACCTTGATATTCATCGCCCAACAAAGTTAACCACTTTTGAAGTAATTGGCTGGTTCTTGGAGTCAGTTGATAAGTATTATCCCCAATCATCAGCTGAACGCACTCATCATTGGATAAATCCAGTTGATGTAGTGTTAAGTCTCGCAATTGCCCACGCTTTAAAAAACATTCAAACATTAGGCTATATATCAACAAATCACGCAGATCTTTTATTGAATCGCTTTCAGCTAAGCATTTAAATAACTCATTAAGATGCTTTTCAGTAAAAGGCGTTGCCTGAGCGGCGTCACCTTTTTTCATGTTGCGTAATGCTGATAGGGTAAAGTGAATTTGTCTATGGTTAGTTGGTTCTGGAAGTGAATGTAAGCGATGTACTAGGCCAATAGTTAAACTATAACGGCGTATAGAGGCATATTTTCTTTGCCTACTTTCATGCTCTAAAAACAAGCGAATGGCGGTAACAGAAGCGGGCAACGGACTGACATGACGAGTGGAGCAAAACGCAACAAAACGATTCCAATCATTGACCATAGAAAGCAACGAGTTATGCGAATAAAGACCATGAGTTAATTCAACAAAATCTTGATAACTAATCGTTTTAGAAAACAATAGGATACTTTCTTTTAATTGGGCAGGATCAGACATCAATGGAATCTTCTTTCTCATTATTCACCTTATTAAATGAGTGCTTGTGCATACTGAAAATAGCATCTTGTAGTGACTTCTTATACTATTATACCCAAAGTAATGGGAGTTACAGTAAGGCACAAGTGAGTGAAGCCCCATGAACATAGCTTGCCTAGTCGATTGGAGTAAATGAGCGTTGGCGTAAAGCTGCAGCTTCAAGTACGAAGGGTATATTAGAAAAACAAATAAACCGTAATAAAAGAGGTATTATGTCACTCGTATATTCAACCGAAGTCGGTCGTATTAAACCTAAAGAAGAAGTGAAACAACGACCAAAAGGCGACGGTATTGTTCGCATTCAAAGAGAAACCAAAGGCCGTAAAGGCAAGGGCGTTTGTGTAGTGACTGGCCTGGATATGAATGACACCGAATTAAAATTAATGGCTGCCGAACTAAAAAAAGTATGCGGCTGCGGTGGTAGTGTGAAAGACAGCACCATTGAAATTCAAGGCGATAATCGAGAGAAAATTAAAGTTCATCTAGAGAAAAAAGGACATAAGGTTAAACTTGCAGGCGGTTAATTGCTCATTTTTTTGTCATCAAGAATCCCATTTTATGAATCGTAACAATATGTTTGAAGGCTCGTTCAATAGAGCCTTACTTTCCTTAGCTGTTCAAATGGTTCTTACCAAATATTTCAATCTGCTTATCGACTTGAAACATCAGGGATTTAGTGATCATTTTCGATCACTAATGTCGTTATCACATTATTCTCTACCGCTTAGTTTGCAAGGAGTGGTTAGGAAATCGAAGATGACAAACAAATTGCTAAAATTACTGACGAAGCCTATATAGAAATCGACGAATATCGTACATAATATCTGTATATTTAAATTTATATACACTCAAGTAACTAGAAAATTTAAGGTCTTACTATGTATAAGAAATTACTTACTGTATCTGCAGCTGCTATCGTTTTATCGGCATGTAGTTCATCAGAGCAAACACAAGAAATAAACCCAGAATTGAAAATTCAATGTCAAACGACTCAACGCTTCGTTGGCGGCTGGCAAAAAGCTGAGATAACACCAGAAGCGAAGCAATCTGCGTTATTGGCTATCTCAAGTATGAAAGGCAGTCATACGCTCAAAGAGATACTTTCTGTTGAACAACAAGTTGTAGCTGGTATGAACTACAAAGTCGTATTTACCATAGATGATGGTAACGCTTATGTTACTAAAGTATTCCGCAACCCACAGGGAGAATACAATATAGTAAGCCTGCAACCTAAACAACTCGTTGATAAATGCATTGAACAACAAACTCAAATGAATCAAGAGAAGTAATTCCTCTCAATAACATCACTAGCGTAAAAATTAAGCGTCTCAAAAAAACCTAACGCGCGTTAGGTTTTTTTGTTTCAGCACTAAAGATCACAAAAAATTAATTTAAACGATAATATTTTCAAAAATACATATCTATTCATCTAAGCTCCGGCTTTCCTTGTCTAGCCATCACTTGTCGACATCATTTTTTCATTTCGGAATCTTAATATTTCAATTCCGTCACTGATTTGTATTTAAAGTGTCACAGTGTTTCTTCTTAATTTATATCAGATTTGAGAATTAAGAAGAATGAGATTATGTACCAATCAAATGATAACCATACATTAAATTACTTTATTTCCCCGGAAACTATGTTTGACCAAGACATCCGTCTCGGAGATCAAATAGCAAGCCCGCTTAAAACCAAAAAGAAATTATTAACCGTTAATCAACTCACCAAAGCCTACAAGGGCGGAAAAAATGTTTTAGATAACATTAGTTTTGATTTATACGAAGGGGAGTTTGTAGCGGTCATTGGTCGCTCTGGAGCAGGAAAATCAACCATGCTTCATACATTAAATGGCACTATTGAAGCTAGCTCTGGTGAGATTTTAGATATCAGTGGCCAAGGGGAAAATGTCGTCACTATGCCTCGAAAACAACTTAGGCAGTGGCGCAGTCAATGCAGCATGATTTTCCAGAACTTCTGCTTGGTGCCTAGGTTAGACGTTATCACCAATGTACTACTTGGCCGATTAAGTTACACACCAACGTGGAAATCCATGTTTAAAATCTTTGATGATAAAGATAGAGCTAAAGCCATTGAACTACTCAAGTGGTTAAAAATCTTACCTCACGCCCTTCAACGAGCTGAAAACCTTTCTGGTGGCCAACAACAACGTGTCGCCATTTGCCGAGCATTAATGCAACAACCCAAAATTCTGTTAGCGGATGAACCAGTCGCATCTTTAGATCCTAAGAATACGACTCGAATTATGGATGCTTTACAGAAAGTCAGTGATGAAGGGATCGCGGTTATGGTCAACCTTCACTCGATCGAATTGGTGAAGCAATACTGCACGCGTGTCATTGGGCTAGAGAAAGGCAAAGTCGTTTATGACGGGTCGCCTGATGGATTAACCGATGAAATCTTACATACGCTGTATGGCGATGAAGTCGAACAAATTAGCTAACTAAATAAACACTTAAGTAATCATTAACTTATATTCAATTGGAAAGGAACACACAATGAAGAAATTACTGACTCTTACCATGATCGCTGCGGGTCTATGTAGTATGACTGCACAGGCAAACACAGAGATTAACCTAGGTGTACTAGGGGGTGAGAACTCAACAGCACAAATAGGCAATAATCAATGTGCCAAATCGTTTATTGAAGAAAAAACCGGTGCAACCGTCAATATTCGTAACGCATCCGATTATAGTGCTGTTATTCAGGGTTTATTGGGTGATCAAGTTGATCTTGTATTAAATATGTCTCCAAAAGCATATGCATCCGTTTATTTAAAAGATAAAAGTAAAGTTGAGCTAGTAGGGATTACCACTGATGACACAGATAATTCTAAAGGTTATCACTCAGTTGTATTAGTGAAAGCCAATAGCCCTTATCAAAAATTAGAAGATTTGAAAGGTAAGGTGTTCTCGTTTGCTGATCCTGATTCAACATCGGGCTTCTTAATTCCAAACAACCAGTTTGAGCAAACGTTAGGTGGAAACATGGATAACCAGTTTAACGGTTTCTTTAATAAAGTCGGTTTTTCTGGTGGTCATGAGCAAGATATTTTAGGCGTATTAAATGGTCAGTTTGATGCATCAGTCACTTGGTCTTCTATGGTTGGAAACCGTGATGATGGCTATTCAGCTGGTGCTTTACGTAAAGTGAAAGAAAATGGTTTTGATGACCTAATGTCACAGCTACGTATTATTTGGAAATCACCACTGATTCCAAATGGCCCGACGATCGTTCGCGGTAATATGGATAAGGAATTAAAAGAGAAGCTTGTTATGGCGGTTAAGCAGTTGGATAAAGAACAACACGAATGCTTCATGAAAGCGACAGGCGGGAAACTACACTTAGAAGATACTTCTGTCAGCGAATATCAATCAGTTATTGATCTCGTTCAAGCACAAAAGAAAACGACTCGCTAATCAACGCGCCAGTGATCAGACTCATTGACCACTGGCGTTCTTTTTTCTAGGTCAATTGATTGAAACGGAAGTTGTATTTTGGATAAAAAATTTGAACAGTATTACCATCAAATTAGATCAAAGCAAAAACGCGATGCTTTGATGTGGTCAGGGTTACTGGTACTTCTCTATTTAAGCTCAGGCTATGTTGCTGAGTTCAGTTTAAGCAAGATTCTCACTAGTGCTCCAAACTTTTTTGACTATTTAGCCGATACCATTCCAGTGTTGAAATGGGATGTACTTTTTGCTGGGCGTGATACCAATGGCCATGCCATAGAAGGCTCTTTAATCTACTGGGGTTATCGATTACCAATTCAGTTACCTCTGTTGTGGGAAACCTTTTGTGTCGCAATGGCGGCAACGGTTGTTTCAGCGCTTATTGCAACAATTTTAGCTTTTTTCGCCGCTAACAATACTTATGCACCCGCGGGAGTACGCTGGGCAGTAAGAGGCTTTGTAGCATTTTTACGCACCATGCCTGAACTGGCTTGGGCGGTAATGTTTGTCATGGCCTATGGCGTAGGGGCATTACCTGGCTTTATCGCTCTAGCTCTGCATACCGTTGGTAGTTTAACCAAACTGTTTTATGAATCGATTGAAACGGCATCTATGGAGCCAGTAAGAGGATTAAGAGCTTGTGGCAGTAACCGTTGGGAAAACGTTCGCTTTGGTCTATGGCCACAAGTAAAACCTATTTTTATGTCTTACAGCTTTTTAAGGTTAGAAATCAACTTTCGATCTTCAACCATTCTAGGGTTAGTTGGGGCAGGCGGTATCGGTCAAGAACTGATGACCAATATTAAGTTAGACCGTTACGATCAAGTCAGTATGACATTGATACTCATTATTATCGTGGTATCCGCTTTGGATTCATTATCTGGGCACCTACGCAATAAAGTTTTAAAGGAATCATGATGACGTTAACTTATCGTATGTCGAATGCCGATTTAGACACATTGAAAGAGGAACATGGCGAAATCTTCTCTCAACAAAAAAGCTATCTGTCTAAATTATCAATCATCACTCTTGGAATCGTTCTATTTTACGCTTTCTTTTTTGTCGAATTTGGCGTTAGTCAGGAGATGTTCATTAATGGCAGTAAGCAATTATTGCATTACTTTTCGAACATGTTCATTTGGAAAGAGGTTGCCGAATGGCCATTTTCTTATTATTACAGCCAAATATTGATCACATTAGCGATAGTATTTGGAGGTACCATTACCGCCTCGTTAGTCGCGCTTCCGCTATCATTTTTTGCCTCTCGCAATATTATGACAGGCCCATTTGCGATTATCGCTTATGCCATACGTAAATTATTTGATGTGCTACGAGGCATTGATATGGCTATTTGGGGGATGATTTTTGTTCGCGCGATTGGCATGGGGCCACTCGCAGGCGTGATGGCAATATTTATTCAAGACTTAGGATTACTTGGTAAATTATTTGCCGAAGGGCACGAAGCGGCTGATGATAAACCTTCCCGTGGTCTCACTGCACTAGGGGCGACGAGTCTACAAAAGCATCGCTTCGGAATCTTCACCCAATCCTTTCCTACCTTCTTAGCTCTAAGCTTATATCAAATAGAATCCAATACACGTTCAGCAACGGTGCTGGGATTTGTGGGAGCGGGCGGCATTGGTTTGGTTTATGCCGAGAATATGCGTTTATGGAATTGGGACGTAGTGACTTTCATTACCTTAAATTTGGTAGTAATCGTAATGACCATGGATATGATCTCATCCAAACTACGTCAAAAATATATTATCGGGGAAGATATTCCGCTATTTGAAAGAGGTAAGCACGAGTAAACCTCATCTCCAAAAGCATATAAATTCGAGGGTGATCTATTTAGCTCTCCATTTTATACCCAAGTAACTTCAAGGTGCGAGTTTCAGCAAGAATAAAACAAGCTTTAGGCAAGGCAAATTGAATATGATCATAGTTATTCTATATCTGTTCAATTTAACGCAGCATAAAGCTTGTTTTAACTTGCCCTTCCGGAGCTTCATTCAAACCTCTTCTTTTTATAAGAGATGGGCCGCGTCAGATTGGTTTGAAAGGTGCTTCATTCCTTCGCCAATCTTCCTTGTCTAAAGGTTTGGATGATAGCTCTGAATTCTGCATCTTGAAGTCACTTGGGTATAGTTTCCATCAGAATATCTCTACGATTGACTAGCCATAACTCATGCTTTGTCATTACCTTACTGAACATCCTACTTTGTAAATACTGGTTTAGCCATTGACGTAATTTTGGGTAGGGCGACTGTAAGTACCACTGTCTTTCCACTCTGGCAAATTGACGAATAAAGGGCAGTAACGCTAAATCGGCAAGGCTTTCTTGGTCAGCCATGAAATAAGAATGTCGAGTTAAGCGCTCTTCTAATTCACAAAGGTATTTCTCACAGGCTTGCCGGCATTCAACTAGGTTTGGTTCGTGATAACGCTTAGCCGCACGGTAGGCTTCCAAGCAGGGTTTAAACTCGGTATCAAACTGGTGAATAAGGCCGCGCATCGAATTTAGCATCTCAGGCTCTGTGCTCAACAATAAATCCTCTGGATCATTTTCACTCAGCGCCCATAGCATCACTTCTGCGCTTTCCTCTATGACGGTACCACAATTTGTGACAACAACAGGGACTGTGCCTTTTGGTGAAGCTTCTAACATTTCAGGTGGTTTATCACTTAATACTATATCACGCAGTAGCACAGGTACTTGTGAACGATATATTGCCATTCTCGCTCGCATCGCAAATGGGCAGTTTCTCAGAGAGTAGAGGACAGGTAACGATCCACTTAAGTTTGTATTCATTATGATTTCCTCTGCGATTATGGTTCAGATTAACCCTTTCTCTGATAAAAATACCGCGGTTAAACCAGATATAATAGATTAATTGCCCTCAATGATACTCATCAACTACAGATCAAGGTATCATGCTGGCTTTGAAGTTATACGAGACTCCGAGTGATGAATCCAAAGATTGAATTATTAGCCCCAGGTGGCGATATTGATGCCATTAAAGCTGCCATTATTGCAGGTGCTGACGCCGTTTATTGTGGCCTAGATACCTTTAATGCCCGTAACCGTGCGTCTAATATTTCCTTTGATCAACTCGTTGGCGCGATCCGACTCGCTCACCAATATGATTGTAAAATATTTCTCACGTTGAATATTGTCATATTAGAAAGTGAATTTAAAACCGTAGTTAAATTGCTTAACCGCCTTGTCAATACCACTCTAGATGGTGTTATCGTACAAGATATAGGTTTATTGTATGTATTGCGTGAATACTTCCCAACACTTGATATTCATGCCTCTACACAGCTAACGACTCACAATGTAGGCCAAATTCCGTTTCTTAAAAAGCTCGGTGCCAGCCGTGTCAATTTATCACGAGAAATGAACCTACGTGAAATCACCGCGCTCACTAAGGTTTCTAATGAGCATGACGTACTCGTGGAAGTATTTGTACATGGTTCATTGTGTGTAGCGTTTTCTGGGTTATGTTATTCAACATCAGCTACTGCTGGTAACTCAGGTAACCGCGGTCGTTGTAGCCAAGCCTGTCGTGAAGAGTATGAAACGACAGAATCGGGTCACAATTTCCCACTGAATATCAAAGACAATTCCGCTTTCTTCGATCTACCGGCGTTAATCGACGCGGGCGTTCATTCATTTAAAGTAGAAGGGCGCATTAAAGGCGCTAGCTATGTTCATACCGTTATCGACAGCTTCCGTAAACAAATCGATGGCTACATAGAAACGGGTGAACTGACTCAAGATGGCGAGCGTTTATATAAAGTATTTAATCGTGATTTTACCAATGCTTTCCTACGCGGTGATTTAAACCAATCTATGTTTATTGATAACCCTCGTGATAACTCAAAAAATCACATTATCGATAAATTTAAAGCCGACAAAGATGAAATCATTTCAGTGGTGCAGATCTTTGATGCTAAAAAGCAATTGCATGAAGAAAAGCAACAGATCAACGCTACGGTCGATGAAAAAATCGCGCAAGTCAGTATTGAGAAAATAAAACTTAAATTGCATTTCGCTAGCCAAAAAGATCAACCTTTAACGCTCACCGTCACGACAGAGCAAAATGCGAGTACACTTCCTAATAGCCCTGTGACAACAAAGACAGCCGTATTCACTTCAAACCGTTTAATGGTTGAAAGTGAGAAGCTGAGTGTCGATAAAGAGACAGTTGAGAAGCGCTTCAAAAACATTAATAATGCTAACTATGAACTCGTTGAGTTCGATGTCGATCAAGTAGCAGATGGATTAAGCATTCCATATCGTGAAATTACCGCGCTTAAAAATGAATTACTTGCTTACTTGAATGACGGCATCAAGCCAGTAGCAGAAGTCACACTTCCTAAACTTGAACATCATACAAAACCAGTCGATCAAAAACCGGAACTGTCGATTCTTATTTGTGATGAAGACGATGCTGCGCTGGTGGATGAAACTGATGCTGACATCTACTTTAAACTACCGGATGCCTACAAGCGCGGCTGCACAAAATTCGTGACATTTTTCCAAGAGAATCCACGCTTAATTCCATGGTTCCCACCAGTATTAATTGGTAAAGACTTCGATGTTGCGCTGAATATTTTGCAAGAAGTGAAGCCTGAGCTAATCGTAACCAACAATACCGGTATTGCTTATCATGCTGAACGCTTAGGCATTAAATGGATTGCAGGGCCGTTGTTAAATACAACCAACTCTTACGCGCTTTTATCATTCCAGCAAAACTTTGGTTGTAGTGGTGCGTTTATTTCTAACGAAATAAGCCGTCAACAAATCCGCCACATTGCAAGACCAAAGAACTTCAAAATGATGTATAGCATCTATCATCCGATCTTGTTGATGGCGAGCCGTCAGTGCTTCTTCCAACAAAGTGTTGGTTGTGAAAAACCGCGCATCGATAATGGTTGCATGTTGTCGTGTGATAAAAAGACGAGCATTAAGAACTTAAAAGGCGACTCTTTCGCGATTGATAAGCAAAAGGGCGGCTATCCAAGCATTTATAACCAAGATCAGTTCCTAAACACCGATATAATCGATGATTTAAGCGACCTGTTTGATGGTTTCATGATTGACCTTACCGAGATTGGCGCTGGCGATAAGCAACTACCAAACAAAGTAGAGCTTATTAAACAATTTGAAGCTGTACTGAATGGTGAAACAGCCGCTAGTCAGGCGCTCTATGAAATGGTGCCAAGCTCGACTAATCAGCAATATCACAATGGATTGTAAGCGGTAAAAGCTAACGCTTAACTAAGTCAAAAATATTGAAAGCCAGTTACCGAGTAGGTACTGGCTTTTTTGTTGATTCAAATTTTAATCCCCATCAGATACGAATCAAAATTAGAAATTATTAAGAAACCGAGCATCCTATTTAACATAAGATATATAATGCGCATTAATATTTAGTTTGTTAAAGAACCACAACAGCTACATTTATCCTAATTTACGTTAGTCATCTTTAACCAAAAACTTTGTTGGCATAAATTCGAAAATGTTTTCTTAAATGGTTTAATTTGAATGCTATTTGGATTGGTGATGACTTGATAACTTAGCCAGTACTCAGGACAAACATTTTGAGGTTCTTCTTCTGGTAAGTGATCAAATTCAACTTCTTTACTGATCACCACACCGTCAGAAAATTTAAAACTTGTTATGGTACGTTCCGTAGTAATACCGTCATCTATGCACATGGTTGTTTCAGTATGAACAATTTTAAAATCAGCCGCATCTTTATCGTTAGATGCAGCAATTTTATCAATATAGTCAGATAATGATTTTATATTTAGATTCATTTAAGGCTTTCGTAATATGCAGCAATATCGGCGATATCGGCATCATTAATGGTTGTCGCCATTGGGGACATTACTGGATCTTTACGTTCACCGCTTTTAAAAGCTTTAATCGCTTTCTCAAGATAAGCGGCATTTTGCCCTTTAAGATTTGGATAAGTTTTAATTACCGCGACACCATCTGCACCGTGGCATGAAGCGCACATTGCAACTTTGGCTTTACCAGCTTCTGGATTCCCTGCAAAAGCAAAATGTGAAGATGTAGCAAATAAACATAGTGATAAAGTAGCGATCTTTTTCATACAAACCTCAACAAATAGGAAGATAAAATGTAAACATTACTGTATACAACTTAGCAATTAAATTAATAATATCTAGGATTGAGAATAAGAAATTTAATCTCGATCACTTACTATCACAAAAATTTAACTCAACAGATGATGGTTTATAAGTTAAAAGTCGAGTAATTTACTGAGATCGGCTTTTATACTATGCACTTTCTTACTAGCTTTCTCACTTCGAGATGCTTCACTCACCAGGTACTCAATCGCTTCTGATAGTGTGCAACCTAATTCTTGCGCCCTATCCGACAGTTTTTCCCAAACCGCATAATCTAAATCGATCGATTTCTTCTTCGTATGGGTATGTTCAGCGTTAAAATGTCGTTTGCGTTTAGCTCGAATGGCTTGCTTAAGTTTGTTATCAAGCTCAGGATTCATATGATCATCAATCCAACTCAGTACTTGTGTCGGTTGATGCTCTAACTTTTGAAGTCCCATTATAGCAGCGTGAGATTCACTCGAATCTTGGTAACGAGTAATCGATTCCCCATCTTTCCATTTCCGAATTAAATATTGCCATTTCCAACCACATTCAAGGTTTTCAAGCTGTTGATATTTCATTAATCTTCCCTATAGACAATCCCATGTTACAGCGTAACTAAAAACCATAGCATTCTCAACTGTTTTCATTCCATCTAGAATAATAGTCCAACCTATTTTGACTTTATGATAGCAGCCTCTCAAATCCATTGACTAAACGCTCAATTTCCGAAGCATAAACAGGTATAAGGTTAAGCTATTTTTCTATATACTTCTTTCCTTCTAACCACATATTGAATTTTTTATAATGATCAAAGAGTCTTGGCAATCCGCTACACCCAACTTTTCACAATATGAAGACATACTCACACAAAACGACCCTAGTAATCATCGATCTTTTTTAGATCTTCAGCCTAGACTCAAATCTTCTATTCTGCATTTTGCACAAATGGCGAGCTTTCCTCGTTTCCTATTAGTAAATGCACCGGATAATTTCATTTATCGTCAAACAATCCATAATGCTTACTCGATGCTAATGAATACGGGTGAAATAAACCGTACTCCGGTTATCACCAGTGAAAGCATCGAACTTGAAGAGTTATTTGGACAATATCAAGTTGAAAATGGTCAAATAACTCATAGCTCTGAAGGATTGCTTGATAAAGCTAATGGCGGCTATCTCATTATTTCGTCAAACTTAATATTAGCGAACCCGCGCGCTTGGCCGAAACTAAAAGCCGCCGTTTTAGGTAATGCTTGTTCTGGCATATCATCCGACTCAAAACAAGTGATCGAAAATGTACCACTCAAGAAGTACGATGTAAATTTAGTTATTCTTGGCGATCAAATGCAACTAAGTGACTTAGACTTATTCGATGCGGATATGAGAACTCACTTATGCTTATTCGCTGAAGTAGAGTTAGATTTCAAAGTTACTATCGATTCGGTTGAATCATACATTCAATACATTAACGGCATTATTGCTGAATACCAACTTCCTAAGCTTCTAGACTCACATGCCTGGACGTTCTTATTAACTCAAGGGGCTCGCGAAACCGAAGACCAAGACAGAATGCCTCTGTGTCCCATTTGGCATAGAGCATTGTTAACGGAGGCCGCTTTAGTTTCCAATGGACAAGCAATCTCTCAATCCGATATGGAAAAAGCTTTAGCCTCGCGTACCTATCGTCTCGAATATCTTCCTCAAAGAGCCTTAGCCGATATATTGGAAGGTCAAGTCATCATTGAGACCCAAGGTGAACGTGTCGGCCAAGTGAATGGCTTAACGGTTATTGAAGTACCGGGACATCCTATTGTTTATGGTGAACCAGCTCGTATTTCATGTGTTATTCACTTTGGTGATGGTGATATTGCTGATGTTGAGCGCAAAGCCGAACTAGGTGGCAATTTACATGCGAAAGGGATGATGATTATGCAGGCCTTTTTAGGCAGTGCTCTAAATTTAGATGATCCTTTACCATTTGCCGCTTCTATTGTATTTGAACAGTCGTACTCAGAAGTTGATGGCGATAGCGCTTCTTTAGCGGAACTTTGCTCGCTTGTTAGTGCTTTATCTGAATACCCTATCAATCAACAAATTGCTGTTACTGGTGCGGTGGACCAATTTGGTCGAGTGCAAGCGGTCGGTGGTTTAAATGAGAAAATCGAAGGATTCTTCCAGATATGTAACTATCGTGGTTTAACAGGTAATCAAGGTGTTGTTTTACCTAAAACTAACTTAAAACACTTATCCTTGCATCATGATGTTGTTGAAGCCATCAAAAATGAAGAATTCCACCTATGGTCAGTTGAATCTGTTGATGAGGCATTACCCATCATCTTTGGTAAAGCCTTCCGTGGCGATGAAGAAGAAACAATATTGAAAAAAATCTCTGAGAGAATCGAGCACTTTGATAAACATGAGTCAGCACCTTGCGGCATAGTAAATAAGATCAAAAGTTTACTTGGCATTTACTGATCGGACTTGTTTAGCTTACACCTGTTCTCTAAGATACACAGACTATTTCTGGAGTGATTATATAATGCAAAACAAACGTAACTCATATACTCGTGAAGACCTTCTAGCATCAAGCCAAGGTGAACTTTTTGGCCCAGGCCGTCCACAACTGCCAGCACCAAACATGTTAATGATGGACCGCATCGTTAAAATTACTGACGCAGAAGGCGAAGGTGAATTTAGTAAAGGTGTCATTATTGCAGAATTAGATATTACTCCTGACCTATGGTTCTTTGACTGTCATTTCCCTGGCGACCCTGTGATGCCTGGTTGTCTTGGTTTAGATGCAATGTGGCAACTAGTTGGTTTCTTCCTTGGTTGGGTTGGCGGTGAAGGTAAAGGCCGTGCATTGGGTGTTGGTGAAGTAAAGTTCACAGGCCAAATCCTACCGACTGCTAAGAAAGTAACTTACGAAATCAACATGAAACGCGTAGTGAATCGCCGCCTGGTAATGGGGTTAGCAGATGGTCGTGTACTTGTTGACGGTAAAGAAATCTACATGGCGAAAGATTTAAAAGTAGGTCTTTTCCAAGATACGTCTGCTTTTTAGAATAAGGTTAATCCCCTTTCAATAAATAAATCAGCGATTTTGCTGATTTATTTTTGTTTAATATATTTAGTTATAGTGCGTTAAAATGTAATAATAAAGGCTCCAATTTCGGAGCCTTATTCTGTAACGATTAAACTTATTAACTTAAGCTTTAGATACACTATCTAGTCTTAAGTTATTTAATAAGTCCAGATTGACGATCATCTCTCGCATCACGCCAACCGCCCAACCAATTCGATTTAGCATCCATTTGCTGATATGGACAGTCATCCATCGATCTCCCATTAAGACCGGCTTTATAACCTTGAGATTGCGCTCTTTCTAGGCGATCGCGTTTCTGTCTCTTCATAGTACAGTCCTCTTACTTTGATAATGACCCAAATGACTATCTGTGGCAGTTTTATTACAACGCCACTTGTTAAGCATCGACCAAAGATCCGAATTTCTCAAGACGAAAAAAAACCGAGATTCAACTTTGTGAACCTCGGTTTAATGTTAGGCTTGTTAACTTTATGATTTAAGTTTTTTTCTTCTGAAACCTAATAAACCAAGTAAAGCTAAGGCAAAATAACCTAAGCTGCCACCTTCACGTTCAACGTCAGGCTCGCCACCTTCACGCTCTACAATATCATCTGCGGTTGCACCTGCAATTGGAATGAGTTTAACCGCCACCAATTCTTCTGTGACATTACCATCACCACAATATGAGTTGTGATCGGTATTATCATAACCACCCGCACAGTAATTAGCAGTTGCAGAAATAACGCCATCATCGTTGATACCAGTGGCATTAATAATACGGTACGCATTATTGGCATTTGAAATAGATTCATCACCCGCAGTTGCACCATTAGTAAGATTATCTAACCACCAAGATTTACCTTGGAAAATAGCCAGACGGTTAGCATCTGTACCTGTAACATTTAGAGGTGCTATAAACCCACGGCGACGGCGTTGTTTACCATCTATTTCACGGTTTTCTTCAACATCGATAGCACCAACAACTTCGTTATAGTTGTTGATGGCATTGGCTTCACCACCCGCACCATTAAAGAAAATATCACCGCTAAGGTATACAGCAGTCGGTTTGGTATTAGCATCACCTTTAGATGCATCGGTATAGAATAAGCGGTTATTGGCAGCGCCATTCTTTGGATAACGACCACTTCGCTTAGCCTCACCAACAGCAATCAAGTTTTGGTTAATGTCTTTAACCAAACTATTACTGTAAATATAATCACCATCATCTTCAACTTCAGCCCCTTGAACAAAAACAGGATCCCATTGATTTTCAGCAGTAGGATCAAGTGTGTCTTTAGGATAGAAGATAGCTGCTTGCATTAAATAATTATCATCATCTTCATGAGTATTAAAACCAGCAAGAACCGGTAATCCATTAAAAGCAGTAACCTCACTGATTGTGGCAGCTCTTGCACTACCTTGAGCGGCTGCGTCATCTTTATTTGCCTCTGTCGTATTATCCCAGCCAGAAACCGCTTTACCAGACACACCATCGGCACTATTCCAAATATAGGCTTGTGTCGCAAATGCGAAGTTCTGGCAATCTTTTAATAAAACAGGGTCTGAATAAGTTTCTGTATCCGTGCACTTACTCAAGTCACCCCAATAATTTTTATTGTCATCACTATTATCAAATGGTGCTACAGAGGCAGAACCAACAATATATCGAGTCCCACTACCTACTGGATATTCAAATGAATCATACGCAAAGGTACGGCCCATTTGTTTTACAATCGAATCACCATCCTGTTTAGGTAACATGAAAGTGGTGCCAAAGAAACCACGTTGACGATAAGTCAGTACAGAATGACCATCGACATCATAATAGCCACTACTTGCAATTCCGATTGGTGTCCCATCAGCTAAAACTTTATTTACAACGATATTAGCACTATCATCTTGCAACGCGCCGCCCGGAGGAACATAACTTGTCTCAATTGGTGCAGGAATTTCAGCACCATCAACAAACCCAACAGCATTTCTGCCGTTATATCCTTGCTCATAAGCTCGACGTTCTTGGCATAAGCCCCCTGTTAAGCTGTAGTCACAGTCGTTTTCGGAATTTTCTGAATTTGCACCAAACCATTGCTTAACTGCCCAACTATCACAAGTTGAGTAACCTAATTGGTTATAACAATAATTACGTAAATCATCATAATCTAAATAAGTGAAAGTATTATCATACTTAAACGGCACTTCATCACGGTAAGAAATACCATCTTCACCTTGTCGAGTGTCACCACCAAGCAGGTAATCTCCATCTGTACAACTTGCACTATCTGCAAAGCAACCTAGAGGATCCGTAGCAGAGGCAACAGATGAATCACTGATCGCACTTGAGAATACTTGATTAGCATCGACAACAGCATCAACAGGGACAATTTTATACAGTGCCGCATTAGCGGAGTTGGCTGCCATTAACGCAGCAGCCACCATTGATAGTTTAAAAATTTTATTTGGCATTAAGTCAACTTCTAATCCGTTAGCCCTGCATTGATTCAAGCACTTCCCAACGCTCGAATGCAGTTTCTAATTCTTGTTCAGCAGCGTTCAGTCGATTCAAAATCGATTGAGTTTTATCGCTACTCTGTGTGAAAAAGTCAGGTTGATTAACCTGAGTTTGTAATTGTTCAATTTCCATTTCAAGTGACTCTAGCACTTGAGGTAAGGATTCTAACTCTCGTTGCAGTTTATAAGATAACTTCTTCGGTTTGTTAGCGTTTGGTTGAGTTTTGGGAGTTTCCTCAACCACTTTGTCTGCTTTCGCTGGTTTTTCACTCACAGAAGAAGACTGTTGTGTAACACCTCGAGATAGCAAGACTTGAGCACGTTGCTCTTGTGCATCATGGTAGCCACCAACAAACTCTTCAATTTTACCGTTACCTTCAAAAATCCAACTGGTTGTCACGGTATTATCAACGAATTGACGATCGTGACTCACTAAAAGCAAAGTACCTTGATAGTTGGCAAGAATTTCTTCCAAAAGTTCCAATGTTTCGATATCTAAATCGTTGGTTGGTTCATCGAGAATCAATAAATTATTCGATTTTAAGAACAAGCGCGCTAAAAGTAAGCGGTTTTTCTCACCACCGGATAAAGCTTTAACCGGTGTACGCGCCCTTTTCGGTTCAAATAGGAAATCCTGCAAGTAACCTAGTGCATGGCGAGTTCTTCCACCAACGGTCACTTCTTGCTTACCGTCAGCTAAGTTATCCATAACCGTTTTTTCAGGATCCAGCACTTCACGATACTGATCGAAATACGCAACTTCCAATTTCGTTCCACAATGCAAACGACCTGAATCTGGTTTTAACTTATCAAGCAACAATTTCAATAAGGTACTTTTACCACAGCCATTTGGACCAATTAAAGCGATACGATCACCACGCATGATATTGAAGCTGAAATCATCGACAATGGTTTTACCATCAATTTGATAGCACAGATTCTCTGCTTCAAAGATGATTTTTCCAGATCGGTTCGACTCATCAATTTGAATGTTCGCTTTACCCTGTACTTCACGGCGCTCAGAACGTTCTTCACGAAGCTTTTTAAGTGCTCGAACACGGCCTTCATTACGAGTACGACGCGCTTTAATACCTTGACGGATCCAAACTTCTTCTTGAGCGAGTTTTTTATCGAACTCCGCGTTTTGCATTTCTTCAACACGCAACGCTTCTTCTTTATCAATCAAATACTGTTCATAGTTACCCGGATAAGAGCTCAGCTTTCCTCGGTCTAAATCGAGAATACGCGTCGCCATTGATTGAATAAAAGCACGGTCATGCGAGATAAAAACAATCGAACCACGGAAGTCTTTTAAGAAGGCTTCTAGCCATTCAATCGTGGTGACATCCAAGTGGTTCGTTGGCTCATCGAGTAGTAGAACATCAGGATCACATACTAGTGCACGAGCTAGAGCAGCCTTACGTTGCCAGCCGCCAGATAAACTTGTCAGCAATGTATGCTCATCCAAAGATAAAGACATCAGAATGTTTTTAATACGGTCTTCAAGACGCCAACCATCATTGTGGTCAAGCTGCTCTTGGATTCTAGATAAACGATTAATGTTTTTCTCTGACGGATCTTCCGCCATGATGTCTAACTGATGCTGGTAGTCTTTTAATAACTCACCGACTTCCGATAACCCTTCTGCAACATAATCGTATACCGTACCTTCGGCATTTCTTGGTGGATCTTGCTCTAAACGAGACACCACCACATCTTGTTCGATTTGAATTTTGCCGTCATCCATGATGATTTCGCCCGCAAGCACTTTCATCATGGTAGATTTACCTGCACCATTACGGCCAACCAAACATACTCTTTCGTTCTGCTGAAGTGCAAAATCGGCTTTATCTAATAATGGATGATCGCCAAAAGCCAGCTGGCCATTATGAATGGTAATTAATGCCATTGTGTTTTAACCACGCTTGTAATTCGTCTAAATTGAATGGCCAAAATAACTCACTTTGTATGTGTTTTAAATTACTTTGGTGTTGTAAGTTATTTTGATCGTTTTGTATATCTTGCGAATGCAAAGCAAGCACCGGAATAGTGACACCGTAATGATCGAATAATGCATCATCAAAAGCAATATCAATCACTTGCACTGTATGGGCTAAAGATTGTTGAGAATCTTCTCCCCATAAAGTATCAAGCTGTTGATAGGCTAATTCGCATAAATGACAACCTGAAGTTGAGTATAGCGTCAGCATTTTCAATTTCTATCCCTGTGTTATTCACTTTTATATTCACGTGACCTACTTAGTTACGATGAGTAATGATCCAACAGTTATGGATATGCTTATTGCGAGCAAAATCCATCGGCAATGTCTTCGCTGAAATGTTCTCAGCCTTAAGACCTAGTTGCTCTAAACCATCGAGTTCCATCTTAAATAGGCGTTTATTGTTCGAAAAGACCACTACAGCATCTTCACGCATCAGACGCTTTAGATTTTCCATCAACATTAAGTGATCACGTTGAATATCGAAAGTTTGTTCCATACGTTTTGAGTTAGAAAACGTCGGTGGATCGATAAAAATCAGATCAAACGTTCTGTCTTCATGCTGCAGCCATTGCAAACAATCCGCTTGTTCAAATTGATGTGCTTCACCCGTAAAACCATTGAGCTCCATGTTGCGTTGAGCCCATTGCAAGTAAGTATTCGACATATCAACTGTCGTGGTACTTTTCGCACCACCAGCCGCCGCATGTACCGTTGCACTACCCGTGTAGGCAAACAAGTTCAAGAAGTCTTTGCCTGCTGCCATTTGACCTAAACGACGGCGGGTTAATTTATGATCGAGGAATAGACCGGTATCAAGGTAGTCCTGCAAATTAACCAACAGCTGCACGCCATATTCGTTCACTTTTAAGTATTCAGAATCTTGCGATAATTTTTGGTATTGGCGCTTACCTTTTTGCTTTTCGCGGGTTTTGATGACGACTTTATTAGCATCAACACCTAATACCTGAATCGTCGCACGAATAACATCGGTCAAACGACGCTTAGCCACTTCTTCTGGAATGGTCTTTGGTGGCGCATACTCTTGAATAACGACGTGATCTAAATACAGATCAATCGCTACATTGTAATTAGGTAGATCAGCATCATAGGCACGGTAGCAATCTAGTTGCTCACGCTTCGCCCATTTACCAATTTTGGCTAAATTTTTCTTTAAACGGTTAGCAAAATCAGGGGCAACTTGCGCCTCTTCTTTTTCTGAATGACGCAGCGTTTCACCATTTGGATTCACTCGTGCGGTAATTGAGTAGTTCTTTTGGTGACACGGTAACGCACCATTACTCAATTTATACTGCTTATCCGCTCGCATACGCAGGCAACTTAATAACTCTTCACTTGAAGAGAAGATAGAAGCCTGACTACCCGCAAACTCATTCTTTAATTGCACACCAAACGACGTATACAAAGCAATAAGGCCAGGCTCAGTACCTAAACGCTCACCATAAGGCGGGTTACAAATTACAACGCCTTCAGTAAAGCCCTGTGGTTTTTCAAGTTTAGCGGCATCACCTAGGTTAAATTGAATAACACCGTCTAAACCAGCACGCTTCGCATTGTCTTTGGCCGTTTGTAGAACGCGACGATCATTATCAATACCAAAGAAACGATTGTCACCAAGCGCTTTAATCCCCTTACGACTCTGAACGCTAGCTTCGGCTTTAATTTCAGCCCAAGTTTCAGCTTCAAAATCATATAAAGATTCAAAAGCCCAAGTGTCACGCTGAATACCAGGAGCCACATTCGCAGCCATTAAAGCCGCTTCGATAAGTAAAGTCCCTGAGCCACACATAGGATCGAGTAAAGGCTGAGATTTATCCCAACCACTACGGCTAACAATCGCACACGCTAAGGTTTCTCTTAATGGCGCTGCACCGGCTTGAATACGGTAGCCACGTTGATGCAAACCACGGCCTACCATATCAATACCAAGTATCGCCCTATCACGATGCAAACGAACATGGATGCGAAGATCTGGCTGATCCTTGCTGATCTCCGGGCGACCTAAATCTTTTTTAGTAAAGCTATCAACGATGGCATCTTTGACTTTCATCGCACCATACTGACTGTTGCGAATTTCGCGGTTGGTACCATTGAAATCAACAATTAGACGCTTTTTCACCGAGAAATAAGAAGACCAATTTACTGCAGAGGCTGATAAATAAAGGTCCATATCATCGTTACAGTAAAACTCAGAAAGAATTAATACGAAACGAGAAGCCAAGCGGCTCCATAGGCAACAGCGGTAAAGTTGTGCATTGGTAGCAGTAAATCGAACCCCTGCTTGCACTGGTTTTGCATCGGTAACACCTAGTTGTGTCAGCTCATCAGCGAGCAAGTTTTCAAGGCCATTAGATGTTATCGCTAAATATTGATTCATTATAACTTTCAGTACGGTAATAAATGGAGTCAGATTATATAACGAAACCCCTACCTTATGCGACCACCTACATGCTTTAAGCTCCGAATATCACAGAAAAGTCATCATATTTTTCCACATTCATCATTGAGCTCTTCAAATATCCCTCTGCACATCTAATTCCAACACTTAAATCCTAAACAACTAATACATCTGCACTAAATAACTTCGTTTCATTTAAATATGCAATACGCGCATATACAAAACATCGACATCAAAATGAAAGTGAATACTTATTCACCCAGCTAAGCACCCAATCTGGTATATACCAAACGGGCCTTTACAGTGTAAATTTGTTACCAAATCAACTTAAATGGGGAATTTGTTTACTTTAAAGGGAAGATATTCGATGAAATAAGGCTTAAAAAAACTTTCACTTTTGTTTAAAAACTGTCTTTTTATTGCTTTTATTTTGCCCTATTCACAGTTTTAATTGCGTATTGATAGCGATGAGTTGGTGAATCAATAGCCAACTAAGGTGGTTTTATGTGGTTTTTAACTAGTTGTTAACTGAAAATGGTAACTATTGGTAGGAAATTTTAGACAAAAAAAAGCCGGCGCTAAGGCCGACCGAATGAACAACAAGGAACGAACTGGTTTAGATAAGGTAATTACCCTACCATTGCATAAGTTTCAAACTGAGTATGTAAGTTAGCTTTCGCAAAGCGATCGTGCATCACTTTAATTGGCTCACCAAATTTAAGCGCTTTGGACTCTGTAAGATTGAAATCACGTAAAGAGACAGAAACACAAATACTCGCGCTTTCTCCAACTTCGACCACCATAAAATGACCCTCAGAGAAGCAATTACGTAAATGTACAATCTCCCCCTCTTCTGGCGCAAAATCGCCGCCTTGTGGAGAGAAGAACCAACTCTTAGGTTGAACGGGTTTATGAAAGCGACGAGCTGCGACGCTATTTAATGCCAATTCTGCTTTTCTTGGTTCTGATAAAGGAAGTACATCAACTTGTTGTTTAAATTTGTGGTAACTAGATGCATCATCAACAGAAAATTCATTTTCTTGAAATGCACTGTTTACTAGAAGTTTTTGAGGAAGATTTACGCTGAAAACCATGTCCCGCCCAAGATCCAGCATAAGGGACTTGTTGGTCTCATTGTAATACCATTTCCATGTATCACTCGGTTTAAGCATTGTTTCAGCCTCTTCAAAAATAAAGTGAAATAGACACTCCACTTCTCGTCTATCCGTTAGATGTTCTTTGATTGTACAAACAGATAGGCAAAAAAAAAGAGGAAAACATATTCCTCTTTTCAGGCTGAAATTGGATTTTAATGTGAAAAGTTTTTCTTGCTTTTTTTAATAACCTCAACTGAACATAACTAGGCTTAACTGACGTTAAATATTTTTAACGATATCTTTAATCAAGTTAGGTCCGTGATAAATGAACCCCGAATACACTTGCACGAGTTTTGCACCAGCCATCATTTTCTCTTTTGCCGCAACATAAGAATCGATACCACCAACACCAATGATCGGGATCTCTTCACCTAGCTCTTTATAAAGTTGACGGATCACTTCAGTACTTTTCGATTGCACAGGACGACCACTTAAGCCCCCTGTTTCATTGGCATTTTTCATACCGTCGACTAAAGTACGATCCAATGTTGTGTTGGTTGCGATAACACCATCAATCTTATACTTCTTCAGTGAGTCACAGATTTGCTTTAATTCATCATCGGTTAAATCTGGGGCAATTTTTAACGCTAACGGAACATACTTATCGTATTGCTTAGCCAATTCAGTTTGCTTTTCTTTTAATGCCGACAATAATTCATCCAAAGCTTCACCGTATTGTAGTGTCCGTAGCCCAGGAGTATTTGGAGAAGAAATGTTTGCCGCAATATAACCTGCGTATGGGTAAACTTTTTCCATACAGATTAGGTAGTCTTCCGTACCCTTTTCAATTGGCGTATCTTTATTCTTACCGATATTGATACCTAGGATGCCATCGAAGTTTGATTGCTTAACATTTTCAATAAGCGCATCAACCCCTTCATTATTGAAACCCATACGGTTGATGATCCCTTCTGCTTCGATAATTCGGAAACAGCGCGGTTTATCATTACCAGGTTGTGGACGTGGTGTCACAGTACCAATTTCTAAAAAACCAAACCCCATTGCGCCAAAAGCATCAATGCATTCACCATTCTTATCCATGCCAGCTGCAAGGCCGACTGGGTTCTTAAATGTCAACCCCATCACCTCAACAGAACGAGTAGGTAGATTTTGGCGGAAGAAGAAGTCTAAAGGCGTACCATTCAGTCTTCTTAAATTCTTAATCGCTAATTCATGTGCCGTTTCTGCATTGATTTTAAACAAGCCAGCTCTGGCGATACGGTAAAGCATACTTCCTCCAAATAAGATCAAAAAAGCCCCGAAATTCCGGGGCGAAGTATACCTTTGTTATCAGTCTTATACTACTGCAATCGTTTGCAGTGCTTTGATCTCATGCTGTTATAGATGAGATCAAAGCTAAAATACAAAACATTAGTGACGCGGTCACCTATGTATTCACTTGTTAGCGGCACAATTTAAGTTTAAAAGCATAAGCTCACGAAGTGCGACGGAAAACTTAGCGAATTCATGTGCAGAACCGACTTTGAACTCATTCAAAATATTTTCCCAACGCTCTAGTGATGGTCGATTAGATTCCAACCAATCACTTAACTCACTTTCTACTTTTCTAGCTTGCTTATCATCACAACGACAAGAAAGAACTTGTAATGTTAAATTGCGTTGCTGCCAATCGAGATCTTCACGGAATGTCGCACGAGCAAGAGCTTGCCAGTGGTTATCAACCGGTTGATTATTGATTTGATTCAAGAACCAATGCAGTGATAATCGGTCTCCTAAAGTGAAATACATTTTCGCGGTTTGCTCAATCGTCACCTCACATTCAGCTGCTACCGTAGAAATATCTAAAGCAGAATATAAGCTAGTTAAGCGAGATATCTTATTGGCCAATTCAGAATCAACGCCTTGTTTAATCCAAGACTGAGCTTGCTGATTGTGCTCTTTCACTTCCTCTTTGACTAAGTAATCATCAATTCCGGTCTGAACAGCAACCACATCAGCTTGATAGTGTTGAATGATCTCATTAACGCTTAATTTCAGCATACGATTTCGTAATAGCCAACGTGATGATCGGCGTAAAATACGACGTAAAGACATCAATAATTCATACTGTACTTCCGCTGTGGCGGTGTTATCTAGGCTTCTCACCTTGTCAAACATAGAGCCAGCATCAAATATCTCTCTCGCAGCAACGTAGGCATTAGTAATATCAATCACACTTGCCCCTGTCTCATCATGTAAGCGCGAGACAAAATTACAGCCCATTTCATTGACCATTTGATTGGCAAGTGAAGTGGCGATAATTTCTTGTCTTAATGGATGTTGATCCATGTATGAACCATAGTTACGACGTAACTTAGTTGGGAAGTAATGAGTTAACAATTGCGCATTAAATGGGTCATTGGCAATCTCTTCACAAGCAAGTTGCTCTTTAAGCACCATTTTAGCGTAGGCAATCAATACTGAAAGCTCAGGTCGAGTCAGCCCTTTGCCCTGCTTTTCCCTCTCCAATAAAGTTTCATCGTCAGGAATATATTCTAAAGCGCGATCTAATTTACCAAGCTTTTCTAATGTATGAATAAAGCGAATTTGTTCTTTCACCTGAGCGGTGCCTTGATACTCACTCACCGAAATAGACTCTGACTGGCAATACGCGTCTTCTAAAACTATCTTGCCAATTTCGTCTTCCATACTATTCAGTACTTCGTTACGTTGCTTGATGGTCAGATCGCCATTGCTGACTAGCGTATTCAAGAAGATCTTAATATTCACTTCATTATCAGAACAATCTACACCACCAACGTTATCAACAAAATCGGTGTTTACTCGGCCACCAGTGAGTGCATATTCAATACGACCAAGTTGAGTCATACCTAAGTTACCACCTTCACCAACAACTTTGGCGCGTAACTCTCGGCCATCTATACGCAGACTATCATTGGCTCTATCACCAACATCAGTATGATTTTCTTCTGACGATTTAATGTAAGTACCGATGCCACCGTTCCACAATAGATCAACATTCATTTTCAGAAGTAACTTGATCAATTCTGTTGGCGTGACAGATTGCTTTTGCGTGCCCACCATTTTTTGGATCTCTGGGGTTAACGAGATCGATTTAGAGCGTCTTGAGAATATGCCACCGCCTTGTGAGATCAAGCTTTGATCGTAATCTTCCCAACTCGATCTTGGTAATTTGAACAAGCGATCCCTTTCTTTCCAGCTGATTGCTGAATCTGGGTTTGGATCAATAAAGATATGCATGTGGTTAAAGGCTGCTTGAAGGCGAATATGTTTCGATAACAACATACCATTACCAAATACATCACCGGCCATATCACCAATAGCAACACAGGTAAAATCGGTAGTCTGGCAATTAATTCCCATTTCTCGGAAGTGGCGTTTCACCGACTCCCAACCCCCTTTGGCAGTTATCCCCATCGCTTTATGGTCATAACCATTTGAACCACCTGATGCAAAGGCATCACCTAGCCAAAAGTTGTATTCAGCCGAAACTGAGTTAGCAATATCGGAGAAGGTTGCGGTTCCTTTATCGGCTGCGACAACAAGATAAGCATCATCGGCATCATGTCGAACCACATTGGTCGGCGGTACAATTTCGCCTTCAATAATATTGTCAGACACATCCAACAGCGCGCGAATAAAGCGTTTATAGCAACGTTGACCTTCAGAAAAAATTTCATCTCGAGTGGTGAAATTTTGTTGACGCTTACAGACAAAGCCACCTTTAGCCCCTACTGGAACAATTACGGTATTTTTAACTTGTTGTGCTTTCACCAAGCCTAATATTTCTGTGCGGAAATCTTCTTGGCGATCTGACCAACGCAAACCACCACGCGCGACTTTGCCTGCACGTAAATGTACACCTTCCACATCCGGTGCATAAACAAAGATTTCGAACTCAGGCACTGGTGCTGGAATTTCTGGAATATTTCTCGGCATCAATTTCAGCGCTAACCACGGCTTCTCGTTACCATTTTCATCTGTTTGATAAAAGTTAGTTCGAATGGTCGCTTGGATCATTTCCATGTAACGACGAATAATTCGGTCATCATCTAAGCTTTCAACTTTCTCTAATTGTTCTTGTATTGAAGCAATGAGTTTCTCTTCTGCCTTGCCTCTTGCTTTCACTTTCGGATCAAAGCGTTTTACAAATAGAGCAACTAAGGCTTGTGCTAATTTAGGGTGATTAGAAAGTGTATCTTCAATATATTGCTGACTAAAAGGGAAGCCCACTTGACGCATATAACGCGCATAGCTTCGTAAAATGGTGACTTCTCTACCCGTTAAACCCGCAGATAGAATCAATCTATTAAAACCATCACTCTCGAGATCACCAGACCAAATAGCAGCAAATGCTTTTTGGAAACGATCTTGCGCTTCACGTAAATCAACACTTTGATCACCACGATGTAGCATCGAGAAATCTAAGATCCAAAAGACCGTCCCATCGAATTTTTCGATCTCGTATGGAGACTCTCCGATTACTCTAAGCCCAAGGTTTTCAAGCATCGGCATGACATCAGAAAGGTGGATAGGTTCATCCCGGTGATACAATTTCAGACGGACGGCTTTGGAATCAGCTTTCACTTCTTGAGGACGATAAAACAGCATGCCCAGTTTTTTATCTTCATTTAAAGATTCCAACAGTTCAATATCGGCAACAGCGGTACCGCCGGCTAATGTGGCTTCTTTATATGATCGGGGGAAAGCATCCTGATATTGCTTAGCTAATTCGGTACCTTTATTTTCGCCAAAATGACCCATAATAGATTGGGTTAAACGATCATCCCAAGATGAAGACGCTTCCATCAGATCCCTCTCAATTGCTTTCACATTGATATCTTGATTATTATTATCCACTCGCACTATGTAGTGAGTTCTTGCTAACGGGCTTTCCGAAAAATAAGTCGTAAACTCAACATCTTGATCACTTTTAAAATAATTTTTAAAGATTTGCTGAGTTTTAAACCGCAGCTCCGTGTTGTAACGCTCTTTGGTTACGTAGACCATGCAACTAAAGAAACGTCCAAATGGGTCTTTACGAACAAATAGACGTAATAGATCACGGTCCTGCATTTGCACGACACCCATACCCACTTCAAGTAACTCTTCTTCACTGGCTTGAAGAAGTTCATCTCTTGGGTAATTTTCTAAAATATTATGCAATGCTTTCCAGGAATACGATCCTTTTAGATAACCACTTGATTGTAAAATACGCGCGACTTTATCTCGAATAAGCGGAATGCTACCGACACTTTGGTTGTATACCGCTGATGTGTATAAGCCAACAAAACGATGCTCCCCAATCACCTTGCCTTTATCATCAAACTTTTTGATGCCAACATAATCGGTGTGAGCGCGACGGTGAATAGTAGAAGCATGACTACCTTTTGTTAAAACCAGTAGATCTTGTTTGGTGACTTCCATTCTTGCGGATTCAAGCAGTTCAGATAGTTTGTAACTACGAATGCGGCTTTCTTGTTTCAATAAACCAAGTGCAGGAGATTGAGATGGATTGAGCTCTAAGTCCCCTTTTGTGGCTTTTAGCTCAAATTCTTTGTATCCCATAAAGGTAAAGTTATGTTCACCAAGCCAACGCAGAAATGCTAAGTCTTCTTGTAGTCTTTCTTTCTCTAATGGAATATTTTTAATGTTGTCTTCGGTTTCTTTTATCGCAAGTAATAACTTGTCACTCATCCTGTGCCAATCTTCAACAACTAAGCGAGTATCTTTCAGAACCGACAATAATTCTTCTTTCAATTCCGACATGCGAGCTTTGTCATTCAAACGATCTATTTCAATATGAAATAAAGATTGCATGTCACCTTGTCCATCATTAATCGCGACAACTTCACCTTTGTTTCTATTAATTTGAGTAGGTGCATTGGCCATAAAGTGACTCGTTAAACCTAAACGATTGATCGCCATTTTGACTGAGTCTACTAAAAATGCAGAATCAGGAACGACTATCTCAATAACCGTATGACTCGACTGCCAACCTTGGCGGCTTAATGTTGGGTTGAACACTTTCACTGACACCATATTGGCGTCTTTTTCTAAGATGTGTTGCCACAAACTGACAACCGCACCATAGAGATCAGATTCATTCCTTTGAAAAAGATCATCTTGCGAAATATTACTGTATAGATGTTCAGCTAATTTGCTAACTAAAGGCTGAGTTTCCGATTCTAATTTATCCTGTATAAGTTGATACACTTTCTCAAGTAATACAGGGGTAACTTTTTCACTCGTTGGCATCTTTACACTCCACAAAATGGGGATTCTATTTTTATATTATTCACGTTATAAACTGCACCAAACACTACTGAAAAACAGCTTGTTAGAATCTTTCTGTCTTATTCCAAAAGCTGCCAGATGTTATTTAGATACAGGTATATTGTAAGAGTAGTATTGATAGAAAGTTAAATGGTTTCCTAACTATATACAGGATAAAAGTCGAATATGTGACTTAGGTACTTATTAGAAGCACTTCAAAATAATCAATATAAAAATTAAACATCTGTTTAAGTGACTAGTTACAATCACTTTCTCTATAGAGGAAGTAATTTGACGGTATTTTTTATACATAAAAGTGATAAATCCCCCTTTTTCTCAAAGACCGTTTCCCAAAAGCAAAAACGAAAAAAAGCAGCCCGAAGACTGCTTATAGATTGATTGCTTAATGTGACGAAAATCGTTAGGAGTAAAGTTACGCCTCTAGTGCTTTATTAATTTTTTCGTACAGATCTTTAGCAAGTTTCTCAAGTTTCGATAACTTTTCTAGCTCTGTACGAATAAGCGCCTGACGAGTTTCATCATATTGGCGATACTTCAATAAAGGATCGATCATACGAGAAGCAACTTGCGGATTACTTTCATTTAGTTGAATAAGAATTTCACTGGCAAATTGGTAACCCGAACCATCAATGGCGTGGAAATTCACTGGGTTTTGTCCAAAGAAAGCCCCAACCAAGCTGCGCGTTCTATTTGGATTTTTCAGGCTAAATGCAGCATGAGACATGGTTTGCTTAATCATCTCTAAAGCATTATTTGCAGGATTAGTTCCTTGCAACATAAACCATTTATCCATTACCAAACCATCATGGCTCCATTTATCACTAAAATCTTTCATTAATGATTCACGGCAAGCCAATTGTGCTTGGTTGGCTGAACTCATCGCCGCCATCGTATCTGTCATATTATTTGCAGATTGATATTGTGCTGTGACCAGTTTTTCACCGTCATCCGTTACGGCCAAATAAGTTAAACAAGTATTACGTAATGAACGTTTACCAATACAATCATGCTCTACCGAATACTGCTCTTGCTTTAAGCTGTGATACATAGCCGTTAGTTCTTCAACTAATTCTGCAGCAATGGCATGTTTCATAAAGCCTAGTGCCTCAGCGATCGCATCTACATCAACCGGTTTGAACCAACCTGCTACTTCATTCTGACTTGGTAGTGTAAGCATTTCCGCGATAAAAGCAGGCTCTAACGTTTCACTTAGTAAAATACCTTTAAAAGCATCGAGTACTGATTGCGGCAGTGATAGCTCTTTGCCCACTTGGAATGCAGCGATATTTTGACGCAAATATTTCGCAATCAAGTTCTGCCCAGCATCCCAACAAGCAAATTCATTCTGTGCTTTGACCATTAGGAACATCAGATCTTCATCCGAGTAATCGTACTCTAATTTAATTGGTGCGGAGAACTCACGTAATAACGAGATCACCGGTTTTTCTGAGACATTTTCAAACACAAAACTTTGTTCATTTTGGGTAAAATTCAACACATTGCCGACGGGTTTACCATTGATAACCATAGGAATGATGCTGCCATCTTGAGCATATAACTCAACATTCATTGGAATATGTAGGGCTTGTTTTTCAGGCTGATCTTGTGTTGCTGCCGTCACTTGAGTCAGTTGTAAAGTGAAGGTTTTATTTTGCTGATCATAGCTTGTGGTCGCTTTTACTTGTGGCGTCCCTGATTGGCTGTACCACAAGCGGAATTGCTGTAAATCGACACCAGATGCATCTTCCATTGCCGCAACAAAATCATCACAAGTCGCCGCAGTTCCATCATGACGCTCAACGTAAAGTTTCATGCCCTTTTGGAAATTCTCTTCGCCCAGTAATGTGTGGATCATTCGGATCACTTCACTACCTTTTTCATACACAGTTAAAGTATAGAAGTTATTCATTTCTATTACTTTTTCAGGACGAATTGGGTGTGACATTGGGCTGGCATCTTCAGCAAATTGTGGGCCACGAATAATGCGAACATTATTAATACGATTTACAGCGCGCGAGCCTAGATCGGAAGAAAACTCTTGGTCACGGAAAACCGTTAAGCCTTCTTTCAGGCTCAATTGGAACCAATCACGACAAGTAATTCGGTTACCCGTCCAGTTATGGAAATATTCATGACCAATCACCGCTTCAATGCCTAAGTAATCAGTATCGGTTGCAGTTTGGTCATTCGCTAATACGTACTTAGAGTTAAAAACGTTCAAACCTTTGTTTTCCATTGCACCCATGTTGAAGAAATCAACCGCCACAATCATATAAATATCAAGGTCATACTCTAATCCAAATCGTTCTTCATCCCACTTCATAGCATTAATAAGTGAAGTCATTGCGTGCGGCGCTCTATCTAGATTGCCTTGATCAACAAAGATTTCTAACTCTACTTTACGGCCAGACGTTGTCGTATATTGATCTCTTAATACATCAAACTGGCCAGCTACTAAAGCAAATAAATACGATGGTTTCGGGTGTGGATCCGACCACTTCACCCAATGACGACCATTATCAAGATCACCACTATCCACTCGGTTACCATTACTTAGCAAGTAAGGATTGGTTTCTTTATCCGCAATCACAGTGGTGGTGTATTTTGCCAACACATCTGGGCGGTCAAGGAAGTAAGTAATTCGACGGAAACCTTCGGCTTCACACTGAGTGCAAAATGCGCCGCCAGATTTATATAAACCTTCTAATGCCGTATTTTTAGATGGGTTAACTTTAGTGATGATGGTTAATTCAAATTCTTTCGGTAAATCATGAATATGAAGGTTGGTATCAGTAAGCTCATAAGCTGACCACTCCACTCCATCAACTTGAATACCAGCCAACTCCATATGCTCACCGTCCAAGGTAAGTGTTGAGTTATCTTTTTGCTTAATCACTTTAGAGACAGCAGTAACCGTTGTCTCTTGATCAAACAAATCAAAAGTTAAATCGAGTTCGCTAATCGTAAAACCTGGAGAAGTATAATCTTTACGGTACTTAGCTTGTGGCTGGTGAGTCATATTCAATCCTTTTCATGTTCGAATGAGTAATACCGATCTCATCAATTATTTGATTGGTATAACAGCATTCTTGCACAAAATATTGATATTTCCCATTAACCCACAGCAGAAATGCTATTAATCACTGTAACAAAAGCTATTATGATTATTTATTAAGCTGTCTTTGCTATTTTTCAATGAAGCTTTAAATTGCTACGCTGAAAAGCAATGTACATATCAACATCATGGCTACTCAATACTAAGTGATCAGAATTTAATGCAAATTGAGATGACTGCTCTCCATCGCTATAGATAAAGTAAATATAATTGTCTTCTATATAGTAAACGCCGTCGCGATACTTGTTATTACCTTTCTCATTAAAAGATTGAATGGAAAAATAAAAGTTGGGATATAGAACCAAATCAATATCAGATACGGAACTAGAAGTAACATCCCGACCTTTTACTTCAACACTACGCCAATAACCAGATAAATTTTTAGGTACTGTTTTGTTAAACGCCACACCATTTAGTAATAGTTGGTTAGCATTAACACTATATTGATACGATTGAGGAACCTCAGACTGAATACCCAAAATAATTTCTGTACTACTAATGGAGTATTCGCCAGACCATGAGTGAACCGTATGATCTTTACGCTTAATTTGAATTTCAAATTGATAGTTAGATTCTAATTGCAGAGTAATCGATAGGAAATCTTCGGGGATTAATTCTGGGGAAGGATTAATCACATGCCATTGTCCAATCAAAAAAGGATTATCGAACAAAAACATATCATATTTTTTAGGTGACTCGAATGCTGAAGCCCCTAAGGCAAGACTACTTAATAACACAATTAAACTTTTCATCCGCCTCTCCCAAAACATTGTAAACAAGACAAAGGCTCTTCACTCAGGCATATCGAAAAGGAAAAGACTTGAGCCTATGAATTAAGGATAGTTGTATGTTTTGAGAGCGACAAATTGAATTGCATAAAAAAAGCGAGACCTAAATGGCCTCGCTTGATATAAATAAAACAAAACAAATACAACTAACTACTTGATAAATCTGCAGTAATAGCTACAGCTTCATTTAAGTAAGCATCTGGAGCTTCATAGTCTTTAGGGATATCATCCAGAGTCTTAAACTCTGGTTTATCTGCTAATTTTTGACGCTTGTTCACGCGCTCTAATCGCTCTTTATCCGCTTTATCGACTTCAGCTTCACGGAATTTCTCGTTTAAGGAAATCGTCGTATCATCTTTTTCTGCTTGATATTTCTCAATATTTTGCTGAATAAATGAAAACTCAAGGTCGTTAGCAATACGCTGCTTATGTAAAGTGGTTAATTTCGCAACTTTAGCTTGTAATGCGTCTTTCGATTCAACTGGAATATAGTTAGCCGCAGGAATTTGATCCCAAGGCAAAGCATTATCTTCTACACTTTCCCCAGTATCTTCAGGAGCAATCGCACTTGGGAATGGAATATCAGGTGATACCCCTTTTCTTTGTGTACTGCCACCACTGATACGGTAGAATTTTTGAATCGTATATTGAACGTAGCCTAATTCTTGATCGAACGTATCATAAATATGCGTCAATGAACGATGCTGTTGTACCGTTCCTTTACCATAAGAATTTTCGCCAAGAATAATTGCACGATCGTAATCTTGCATTGCCGCGGCAAAAATTTCAGATGCCGACGCACTGTAGCGGTTAATTAGTACCGTTAATGGACCATCGTAATGCTCAACGGCATCAGTATCACTATCAACATTGACTCGGTCATAACTATCACGCACCTGAACCACTGGTCCTTGAGTGATAAATAAACCGGATAAATCAATCGCTTCTGTTAATGCGCCGCCGCCATTGTTACGTAAATCAACAACGACACCATCCACTTTCTTCTGGTTAAACTCAGCGAGTAGCTTATTAGTATCTTTTGCTAATCCAACGTAGAAACTAGGTACTTCTAATACACCGATCGTTTTGCCATTCTTTTCAATAACTTTTGATTTAACGGCACGGTCTTCTAAACGAATTTTATCACGCACAATTGTGACAACGTGACTTTTTGCATTCTTCCCTTCCGGCAAGATTTGCAGGTTAACTTTAGTACCTTTCGGACCTTTAATCAGTTGCACGACATCATCAAGACGCATTCCAATGATATCAACCATCTTCTTACCATCTTGACCAACCGCAATGATTTTATCCCCTTCAGAAAGTTCTTTCGAACCTGCAGCTGGGCCACCCGTTACTAGCGAACGGATAATAGTATAATCATCTTCCGATTGTAGAACCGCACCTATTCCTTCTAACGACAAGCTCATCTCAGATTGAAATTCATCTGCTGAACGTGGCGACAGATAACTAGTATGTGGATCGATTTGACGAGCAAACGCATTCATGTAGATTTGAAAAACATCTTCACTATGAGCCTGAGTAATTCGTTTGATGGCATTGTTATAACGTTTAGTTAATAATTCCTTAATTTCTGGCCATTCTTTACCAGTCAATTTAAGGTTTAATGCATCATACTTCACTCTTTGACGCCACAGCTCATCAACTTCAGCTGTATCCTTCGGCCATGCAGCTTTAGAACGATCAAGTTCCATTTTCTCATCAGTATCAAACTTGATTTCATTATCGAGCAACGTTAATGCATAAGAAAAACGCTCGTAACGACGCTTCATTGATAGATTAAACATATCAAACGCAGCTTTGGTATCACCCGACTTTAATTGATCATCAATATCCGTTTCAAATGGTTTGAAACTATCAATATCAGCTTGAGTAAAAATATTACGGTTATAATCAAGGGATTCTAAGTAGCGATCAAAAATACCTTTAGAAAAAGCATCATCTAAATTGAAATGTTTGTAATGAGAACGCGTAAAACGTTTAGTGACTCGTTGACTTGCGATTGCATGCTGAGATTCAGGAACAAGAGTTGGAATCTGTGACTCGCTGATCGTCGGCTGTACAGCAAATGCAGAGTTTGCTGCTAGCGTTAAGCTAGCAGCAAGTAGTGAAAATTTTAATCGGCAATTCATGCGTAGGAATATCCTTTTATACGCGCAAGTGCTCCGCTTTTACGACCATTTGTAAGCCGTTAGCAAGACGGACACGAACATCGTCTTTATTAATCTCAACAATCGTTGCAGCCATGTTGCCTTGACCCATGTTTACATTGATATCTTTACCGATGACAATTTCATCCGATTTCAATTCACGAGTTTCAACGACTGGCGCTTTTTGAGCAGGTTTCTTAGATTCAGCTTTTGGCTTACGTGGTGATCTAGGTGTCGCAGCTTTTGCTTTCGCTTTAGCCACTCTTTCTTCGCGGTTTTTATCAGCTTGTTCTTTACGACGAGCTTGAACACGAGCTTTACTTTCTGCAAGCGTCGTTTGAGCGTGCTCAACATGTTCGGCTTCTAACTCACCGCATGCATTACCATCAAGGTCAACACGCGTTGCGCCTAATTTTACGCCATGAAGGTAACGCCAAGATGACGTGTATTGACGTAAAGCAGCACGTAATTGAGTTTTACTTACTTTAGGATCTTCGTTTAGACGCTCAGCAAGATCTTGAAAGATACCAATTTTTAAAGGTTTTGCTTCGCCTTCTAAAGTAAAGCATTGTGGGAAACGTTCAGCAATATAGGCAATGACTTCTTTGCTGTTCTTTAACTTTTCAGTGTTTTCCATGAGGGTTCCTGGTTGGTGCGGTCTCATCCGCACGGGTGTTCGTATAAATAATTCACGCTATTATAGTGAGATGGAAACGAAAAACCACCAACACGTGCAAATTAACATGGGTTATTATGCCCATATAGCGATAAAAAGTTTTTTTTCACTCAAAAATGCACGTTTCATACTATTTATTTAATTAATGTGATTTTATTCTGTAGAGTGAGTTTGCAATACTTGCTCAACTTCTTTCATCATTGTGACCAATCCTTGCTCATCTTCTTCCGAAAATCGACCAATATTTGGGCTATCTATATCTAAAACGCCAACCACTTTATTATTGACCGAAAACGGGATAACAAGTTCCGAATTACTTTGGGTATCGCAAGCAATATGGCCTTCAAACTGATGGACATCATAAATACGCTGTACACTATTCTCTGCAGCTGCAGTACCACACACACCTTTTCCTAATGGAATACGTACACAAGCTGGTAAGCCTTGAAAAGGTCCTAATACCAACTGGTCGTTTTTTAACAAATAAAAGCCTACCCAATTAACTTCCTCTAATTCCATGTTCAATAACGAGCTAATATTAGCTAAATTAGCAATAAGATCGGGTTCAGATTCAATTAATGCTTTTACTTGAGCAGTAATACGCTGGTACATCTTTAGGCTCATGCTTTGTCTTCCATCTTTTTTTCAATTTACGTACAATGCCTTACATCGCAAATAGAAATCATTATCAAATATGAATAATAACGATAGGCACTTGATTAACCAGAGTTGGTTGTTCACTCAAGTTAAGAAACACAAGGGTAAATTAATCTTTGCCAATGTGGTAGCAATTTTGGCGACTATTATTAGTGTGCCTATTCCCTTATTAATGCCCTTAATGGTCGACGAGATTTTACTCAACAAACCATCTGGCGGCATTGAGTTGATGAATATGCTCTTACCCCATTCACTGCAAAATCCAACCGGATATATTGGCTTTGTTTTTTTTCTGATCGTGCTAATGCGTACCGCAAGCCAACTACTTAATATACTACAAAGCAGACAGTTTACTTTGGTATCAAAAACCATCACTTATCACATTCGTTCGAAAATGCTCGATAAGCTCGGATTAATTAGCATTCAACAATACGAAACCCGTGGCAGTGGCGGCATTAATTCTCACTTAATTACCGATGTTGAAACCATAGATACTTTTATTGGAACCACTCTCAGTAAATTCATCATCAGTTTTTTAACTGTTTTTGGCACCGCCATTGTATTGTTATGTTTAGACTGGCGATTAGGGTTATTTATTTTATTGGTAAACCCTATCGTCATCTACTTTTCGCGCAAACTAGGTAGTAAAGTTAAGTACCTGAAACAAAGGGAAAACCAATCCTTTGAGCGTTTTCAGAATCGTTTAATTGAAGTGCTTGATGGTATTTATCAGTTACGAGCATCGAATAAAGAAAAGCTCTATCTAGAACAATTAAAGCAACAAGCTGATAAAATACGCCAAGATGCCGATAAGTTTGCCTGGCAATCTGAAGCGGTGGGACGCTTGTCCTTCTTGCTCTTCCTTTTAGGATTTGAGCTATTTCGCGCTGTTGCCATGTTAATGGTGTTATTTAGCGACCTAACTATTGGCCAGATTTTTGCTGTGTTTGGTTATTTATGGTTTATGTTAGGGCCAGTCCAAGAACTACTAGGCGTTCAATTTTCGTGGTACAGCGCTAAAGCGGCATTACAACGCATCAATTTATTACTACAATTAGAAGAAGAACATCGTCCCACGTCGACGATTAACCCATTTGAAACGGATAAACCTGTTGATATCAAAATCAATAATGTTTGCTTTGCTTATAATGATGAATCACAAGTCTTAAACCATTTAAGTCTAGCGATACCAGCAGGCAAGAAAGTAGCACTTGTTGGTGCCAGCGGCGGTGGAAAATCAACTTTAATTCAGCTACTTATCGGTGCATATCAACCCCAAAAGGGCACAATCCAATTTAACGGCGAAAATGCTGATAATATCGGTTATGAAGTGATTAGAGACCAAATAGCAGTTGTATTACAGCAACCTATCCTATTTAATGACACCCTCAGGAACAACCTGACACTTGGTAGTGACTTTTCTGACAGTGCTTTATGGCATGTACTAGAAATTGCCCAACTCGATGATGTAATCACTCAACTTTCTGAAGGTTTAGATACTCAAGTGGGCCGACAAGGCGTTCGATTATCGGGTGGGCAAAGGCAACGACTATCAATTGCTCGTATGTTATTAACGAATCCGCAATTTGTGATATTAGATGAAGCAACATCCGCTTTAGATACTGCAACAGAATCCAGACTACACAAAGCAATGAATACCTTTCTTGACGGGCGTACAACTCTTATCGTTGCCCATCGTTTGTCTGCGGTACAACAAGCGGATCTTATCTATGTTCTAGAAGACGGCAAGGTAATTCAAAGTGGTACTCACCGAGAACTCGTCATTAAAGACGGATTATACCAAACGTTATACGGTAACGCCGAAAAAGACAGCTATAACAACCTAGTATATAAATAGAGTAATAATAGAGAGCAATATGAGCGCTGATAATGTTCACGACATGAATTCCAACGTAGAAGGTGAGGATAATCTATCCAATCTTTCTTCAGGTTATGCGCCAAACATTATTCAGCAATCGCGGGATTCTATTATTTGCCCTTGTTGTGATATGAAGGTCACAACCCAAGATTTGCGTTTAGGAATTAATGCTCACTGCCCTAGGTGCGATACCTTGCTTTACCGTGGCAAAGACTTCTTGCTCAATACCAACTTAATGCTGGCTTTTAGTGGCTTACTATTTTTCATTCCTGCTTTATTCATTCCCTTTATTACCATACGACTCATTAATATAAATTTTTCATCTACACTTGTTTCAGGAGCATTTGCACTATTTAATGATGGTTTTTACGCTCTTGGGATTTTAATTTTTCTATGTTCATCGGTTATTCCCCTGTTGTTATTTGCTTCTGTGATTGGGGCGCATTGGGGATTAAAGCATAAGAATTTTACTGTTTTTAAAAGTTCTCTTGTCACTTATCAAAAAGTAAAACATTGGTGGATGATTGATGTTTTCTTATTAAGTATTGCTGTAGCTGCTTTTAAACTTCTTGAGTACTCCATCGTTACCCCGCAAATTGGCTTAATTTGTATCACCTTATCGCAAATTATTGCGATCACATTAATCGTACGTATGAGTGTCCGCCGCTATTGGGAAGCTTGGAGCCCCAGCAATAAGTTAAAGATTATAACAGTAGAATCTCATTGTCAGCACTGTCATCTATCGCAAGATAACAATGACTACTGCCAACGCTGCCATAGTCCTCTCATCCATAGAAAACCGAACTCTATCCAAAAAACATGGGCATTTTTAATTGCGGCAACTGTCTTTCTAATTCCTGCCAATTTGTTAGAAATATCGATCATTTTCAGCAATGGTATTCGTTATCAAGATACCATCTTCTCGGGCGTTGTAAGTTTAACCAAGGGCCATATACCTATCGCCATTGTAATTTTCGTGGCCAGTATTTTAGTCCCTGTAGCTAAAATTGTGGGTTTAGCTTATATTTTGATCTATATACAATTAAGATCATCACTCGACCAATATAAAAGAATGAAACTCTATCTCTTTGTAAAATGGATAGGGAAATGGTCAATCTTAGATCTTTTTGTCATTGCGACCACTATTGCACTTGTTGACCGTGACCAAATTCTAGACTTTTCACCCGGTCCGGCTGCAATGGCATTTGCTGCGGTAGTAGTGTTAACCATGTGTGCAGCTGAAAGCTTAGATCCGCGCCTAATTTGGGATACACCGTCTAAAACTAACAATAAGAATGAATCCTCTTATGAACAATGAGATACCAGAAAGCCAAGTCAAACTAAAACAAGACCATAAAATATCGCCACTATGGATTTTACCGATCATCGCTTTATGTCTTGCGGGCTGGCTTGGTTATAAAAGTTATAGTGAAATGGGTCAACGTATCCAGATTCACTTTACTAATGCTCAAGGTCTTATTGAAGGTCGAACGACAATTCGTTATCAAGGTTTAGAAGTTGGTATCATCCGTAAAATCAGCCTATCAGATAACTTAAAAGACATTTATGTTACCGCCGATATCTACCCTAAAGCCACCAAACTTTTATCTAAAGATACCCGTTTCTGGTTAGTAAAACCCAAGGCAAGTTTAAGTGGCATTACTGGCCTTGATGCACTGGTATCCGGAAACTATATTGCCATTCAACCTGCAGAAGATGTGATGGATGATAAAAATCACGATTTCTCCAAAGAGTATACGGCGCTTAAAGAAGAACCGATGGATATCCGAGCTCAGAATGGCATCAATATCACTCTAACCTCAAAAAATTTAGGGGCTATTTCTGTCGGTTCTAAAATCATGTTTAGAAAAATCCCTATCGGTGAAGTCACCAATTTCACCTTAGCCGATGATGCAAACTCAGTAAAAATTCAGATATCGATTAAACAAGAATATGCTCATATTGTTAATTCGGACAGTCGCTTTTGGAATGTGAGTGGCGTCAGTGCCAGTGTTGGGTTTAATGGTGTCAATGTTCAACTTGAAAGCTTGAACTCATTACTCATAGGAGCCATTGCGGTTGATTCTCCAGAAGATGGTCAACCGATTAGCGCCGATAAAGTTTATAAACTCTACTCTGATATCAAAACCGCGGGTCGTGGCATCCGAATTACCATAAACCTACCAGATGATAGTCATATTTCCGCTAACGCCCCTATTATGTACAAAGGCATCGAAGTAGGCCAAATAACCGATATCAATTTATCTGATGACAAAAGTAAAGTGGTCGCCTCTGCCGCGATTCAGCCGGCATTTTCGGATACGTTAAATACTGGCTCTCACTTTGTTTTAGAAGAAGCCAAACTTTCTTTGACTGAAATGAAAAATGTCAGCAACTTTATTCGCGGCAACTTTCTGAGCTTAGTACCCGGTACAGGGCAACGAGCGCGTCATTTTAACGTTGTGAAAAAGAATGAATTACTACGAGCTTCACATCAAACCACACAAGTTAATTTAGCCGCAGACGACACTTACGGTTTAGAAGAAGGCACTCAAATTCTCTATCGTGGCATTCCGGTAGGTAATATCAATAAAATTTACCTTGAGGGTGAACGTGTTCGATTCGATGCTCAAATTGATACCCAATACTTGCACTTAATTAAGTCTAAAAGCCGATTCTTTATCACCTCCAGTGTCGACGCAAGCTTTACTGGTACTGGTATTAACGTCTCAATGCCTCCTATTAAGCGTCTTCTTGCAGGCTCTGTCAGCTTTGATAGTCTTGGTGATGACAAAATCAATTCAGAGTACCACTTATACGCAAGTAAACCGTTAGCCGATCTTGCTAAGTATGAAACGGCAGGCTCAACCGACTTAACATTATTCGCCGCTAGCCTACCCCCTATTTCGATTGGTAGTCCAATTCTGTACCGCAATTTAGAAGTTGGTAAAGTCTCACAATTTTCATTGGTTGATGGTGGCATTAAAATTCAAGTTCGAATCGAAAACCGCTACAAGCACTTACTCACCAAACAAACGGTATTCTGGAACCATTCTGGCGTTAAAATCGATGCTAACCTAAGCGGCCTTAGCGTGACCGCGTCACCAATCTCCAGTTTACTTAAAGGTGGTATCTCATTTGATAACTTGGCAGGTGTTGAAAATAAATTTAATAATAATTGGATCTTATATCAGGATTACAAATCTGCTCGCCAGTTTGGACGTAAGATCACTCTATTGACAAAAGAAAATGAAACCGTAAACAAAGGCATGCCGATTAAATATCAAGGTGTTCAAGTTGGTGAAGTAACGCTAGTTCACCTTAACTTCCCGGGGAAAAATGTTGAGATTTCAGCACGCATCTTCCCTGAATATGTCGAGAACATCGCGAAGAAAGATAGTCACTTCTGGGTAGTCTCACCTCAAATTGGTCTCTCTGGAGCAAAACACATCGATACTATCTTAAGCCCATATATCGAGGTGTCTCCTTCTGATTCCACGCAACTCAGTTATACCTTCAATCTTGAAACTCAAGAAAAATCGACCAATGGCACCACTTTCTACTTACAGAGTTTAAGTCGTTCTTCGGTAAAAGTAGGTGCGCCAATCCTTTATCGAGATTTTGACATTGGTCATGTAACCAATGTCGAACTAGGTGATCTCGCTGATCGAGTCATTACCACTATTGAAATTGAACCTAAGTATGCTTATCTGATCCGTAAAAACTCAGTATTTTGGAATGTTTCAGGGGTGAATGTGAGTATCGGCTTATCAGGCGCAAAAATAAAAGCCGGAACAGTAGATAACGTATTACGTGGCGGTATTGCCTTTGCGACACCAGACGATGAATCCTTACAACCAAAAGCAATAGTAGAGTCCACATTCTTACTCAATAAAGAGCCAGAACCAGAATGGCTCACCTGGCAATTAGCAATACCCAAGTAGCCGCCATGGTCAAAAAATAAATTAACCGAAAATGCAGCTGATTTATACTCAAGTAACTAAACTATAAATCAGCTGCATTTTTTTTTATATCAGTTAAAATCCGTCCCTACTTTTTATACGCGTTGAGGCCACACCTTTGCACTCTAATGTCAAGCTACCCAATGAGTTTCTTGAACTTGTGAAATCCACCATGCCAAGTCATTTGTCTATGGAGGATTTTATTGCAGCATGTCAACGGCCTCTTCGTCGCAGTATTCGAGTGAATACACTCAAAACTGACCTAAACACATTCAAAGCGATTTCAGCTGAAAATGGCTGGAAACTATCTCCAATTCCATGGTGTGAAGAAGGATTCTGGATAGAACGTGAAGATGAAACCGTCCCACTAGGCAATACAGCGGAACATTTAGCGGGCTTATTCTACATTCAAGAAGCGAGTTCAATGCTACCTGTCAGTGCATTATTACAAGGTAATGATAACCTTAACCTAGTACTCGATATGGCTGCTGCTCCCGGTTCAAAAACTACGCAAATCGCCGCGGCAATGAATAATCAAGGCGCACTAGTTGCGAATGAGTACGCAGCTAGCCGAGTGAAAGTTCTGAGTGCCAATATTCAACGCTGTGGTGTTTATAATACGGCTTTAAGCAACTTTGATGCACGCGTATTTGGTGGCTGGCTTCCAGAACACTTTGATACCATTTTATTGGATGCGCCCTGCTCAGGTGAAGGTACGGTTCGTAAAGATGCTGATGCAATGAGTAATTGGGATTTAGAGTCGGTTGCTGAAATTGCCGAGACACAAAAAGATCTGATTGAAAGCGCCTTCTACGCCTTAAAACCGGGCGGTACAATCACCTATTCAACCTGTACGCTCAATCAACAAGAAAATCAGCAAGTCTGCTTACACTTAAAACAAAAATTTGGTGACGCCGTTGAGTTTTTACCATTAGGTGACTTATTTGAAAACGCCGAGCAAGCGTTAACGGAGCATGGTTTTCTTCATATTTACCCACAGATATTTGATAGCGAAGGCTTCTTTGTCGCGAAAATTAAAAAGCTGTCATCAGTTCAAGCGCCTGAAGTGAAAAAGCGTTTAGGTAAGTTTCCTTTTGAAGTTGCTAATGACAAAACATGTCAACAACTGCAACAAGAATTACAAAATACCCTTGGTTTGGATATTCCCACCAACAGCCAAGTGTGGTTACGAGATCAAGAAGTATGGCTGTTCCCTGCTGCTATGACTCATATGATCGGCGAGCTACGTTTTAGTCGAATTGGCTTGAAATTAGCCGAAATGTTAAAACCCTCCAAAAAGAAAAATGCCCCACTTTATCGCTGGCAACATGAAGCAGTCATGGCTTTGGGTAAAGCAAGCAATGCTAAAAGTGTTGAATTAACGATCGAAGACGCTCGTGAATGGTTTATGGGACGAGATATTCGCCCAAATATAGAGTCCGGTATTGGTGAAGTAATGGTCACCCACTCAGGCACGGTTATCGGCCTAGGAAAATGGGTAGGAAATCGTATCAAAAATGGATTGCCACGAGAGTTAGTCCGAGATAAAAATTTATTCTAGCACCAATCAATATAAGACAACATTTGATAGATGAAAACAAACTCTGTCCTTGATTTTATTAATACATTAATGAAGATTAATGGCGAATATAACTGTAGATCTCGTTAATAAGGTAGTTCTTTGGTGTTCTATTATTAAACTTCACCCTTTCATCTCCTCTAACTGTTTATCGTGCCACTTCGCCACCAACATAAGGCAGATAATGGCACCGAATAGAGCAAAAGCCATATCCGACTGTGTGTCCCATACGTAGCCTTGAGTACCAAGGAAGGCTTCTGCATTTTCCCCCGTTGCAACCGCTACCCACCACTCGATTAGCTCGTAGAAAGCACTAAAGGCTAAACAAACTGATAGTGCAAATAAGTTCATCCATGCCTTGCCATTAACAATATTAAGCCTGAGCAAGAGTTCTCGAGCAATTAAAGCAGGAACGAAGCCTTGTGCAAAATGACCTAGCTTATCGTAATTATTACGAGCGGCACCAAATAGATTATCGAAAAGAGGCACTTCTGCATACGTATAATGCCCACCCACCATCAATATGATGCAATGAATAAGAATGAAAAAATAAAGCAGCGTGGTCAGCTTAAAACGCTGGTAGGTAAACAGTAATATGGCTGCACCAATCAGCGCGGGCAATACTTCCAAAAACCATGTGAAGGTGTCTTTAGGTTCAATCGCGGACCATACAAATGTCACGACAAACACGGCAGCCCATAAAATTCGTCCCATCACCTATCCTTGTACTTTTAAATAACAAAACGCACAACTTGACGTTGTGCGTTTTATTTAGTCTTAATACTAGATCTTATAAATTCCATCTTTATCTATGCGAATTTTACCTTGTTTGTATAATCCACCGATGGTTTTCTTAAATGTTCCTTTACTCGTACGGAATACGGTAAAAATCGCTTCAGGTGTAGATTTATCGCTTAATGGTAAAAAGCCACCTTTGGTTTCCAATACATGCATGACCTTTTCACTCAGATCATCCATTTTCGCCACACCAATTTTCTGTAAAGAGAGATTGATACGTCCATCTTCGCGGATGCCTTTGATATAACCTTTTAAGCGTTTACCAACAAACAGCTTACCGAATACATCAGACTTAAAGATAACACCCCAGTGCTCACCATTAATAATAGCTTTGAAGCCTAGATCGGTACGCTCTGCAACCAACAGATCTACCTGTTGATTCATTTCATAATTAGCAGGTGTTTTATCTAATAATTTATTAAATTTGGTGGTACCAACAATACGGCCTGAAGCTTTATCAGAGTAGACATAAACTAAAATGTTTTGGCCTTCATTTAACGGTACGCGTTGGTTGCTAAAAGGTACCAATAAGTCTTTCTTATCAATGCCCCAATCAACAAAAGCACCAACATTGTTGACACCTACCACATGCATCATTGCCCACTCGCCTACTTGCGCCAGTGGTTTCTCGGTGGTCGCCGATAGTTGGTTATCTGAATCAAAATACAACATCACATCAATATCATCGCCAATACTTGTTCCTTCTGGTACAAATTTATTTGGCAACAAAACCGAGCCGTAATCATCAGCGTCTAGAAAAAGACCGAAATCGGCTTGTTTGGTAACGTTAAGTGTGTTGATTTGACCAATATTAATCATGAAAACTCTTAATTTATTAAAAACGTATTAATTGCTAGCGATAACTGTAGCAAGGCTGAAAATATTATACTCGCTTGCCGACATTATTCACGTAAATACTACGTAAAACTAAAAGTTAACTGATCACAGTTAATTCCCCACCACTTTCACTGAAAGGGTTAATTCAAATTCAGCCATTGGCTTGTCATCATTGAGGCTCGGACATAATGCGGTAATTCGTACCGGCTGATTTACGCGCTCACCGGTCTCAATGGTCTCTGCTAACATTTGGTCAATGAGCTTTCCATCATTACAAACGAAAACCACATCCGCTTCAGGACGCGCAAGAAATTCAGCGTTAACTGCCTTAAAAGCTAACGATATTTTCTTACCCATTTGCTCAGATTTACTGATCGCCAAAAAGCCACCGGCTGCATCAGCCCCAACAGCAAGAGCACCAAAATACATACTATGAAGGTGATTTTGGGTTTCTTTATTTAGTGGAATTTTAATTTCAACAGATTCATCAGTTAGCTTCAAAATCTCAGGCTGACAATAGCCAATCATAGGAACCAATTGTTCACCGAAATATTTTAAATGCTGGTTTGCCTTGCTAAGTGCCGTCATAGAAACGTTCCTTTTTTAATTAACACATCAGACCAGTTAAAACGGTATTAACAACTTCGTCAACAGTAAAATTGACAAGCTGTTAGCGACATAAAAAAAACCGACAGTTAAGTCGGCTTTTTGTGACGGTAATAGTCCTTATTTATTACACAACAGCAAGAACTTGTACTGAATCTAGTTCCGCTAGCATTTCTTGGATTTTAGGGTAATCTGAAAGGTTTTGACAGTACACCACACAAGGCTTATTGGCTTGACTGGCCGCTTTTACTGCTTGTGATAACAACATTAATACCGCTTCATGATCTGGATTAAATAACGATTCTAATGCTTCGTTATGGATATCTACCCCTAAGGTTAATTGAGTTAAATTGCCAGTATTCACTACCAAGCCATCAAAATATTGAAGAAGCTTATCCGCAAGCAACACTGAAGAAGGCGCATCACAGCAATACAGAACTTTTAATCCACCCAGTCCTCTCGGCAGCCCTTGTACAGCTAAACGATCAATCACCATTGCAGCATCACTTAATGCTCGTACAAATGGCACCACGATTTCAATATCGATACCTTTATCACGTAGTTGTTTAATCACTTTGCATTCAAGTTCAAATGAATGGGTGTATTCAGCAGAAGCAAAACGAGAAACGCCTCGAACACCAATCACAGGGTTAACTTCCTGCTTTTCAATACTGCCACCAATCAGCGCTTTATAAGCATAACTGTCAGCATCGGATAAGCAAACTCTCACCTGTTTATGTTGAGGTAATATTGAAGACTCGATACGCGATACTAGCGTCGATACAAAATGTTCATCAGCAGATTGTTCACCAAGTAGTGCTTGTAAACTCGATTTATCTACCTCAGATAAGGTATCCAAATGCAGTCCAATCTCAGGGTGATAAAAAATGCTTTCTTGCACTAAATCACTTAACGAGACAAACAAATGCTTTGCACTTTCAATTGATGATTGGGAAGATGGCAGCACATCTCCTAGTAATGCATTAGTTGGGATTGCCCCTTTCGCAGTATCCGACATAATTACTCCATTAATATAGTTATAGTCAGAAAATACTGAGATTAGAGAAACAAAACAAGAAAAATTCCAATTTCTTGCTCAATAAGGCATCAATTAATAACAAAGTAATAAAATTCCCCAACAAAATGTCTGTGAACGTTTATTCCCTCCGTTATTTCCGTTATCTTTACCTAGTGTATCTTTAAATGAAGACAAAAGAATGCCTTTAAAAACCGATGAGTTAAGAACCCAAGCGTTAGGGCCTATGCCTACGCCAATGGAGTTAATGCAAGCTCACCCACTGCCTGATGATGTAGCAGAACATATTGAAAACTCGCGCCGCCAGATAGAAAACATTCTGTCAGGTAAAGACGCTCGCCTACTAGTCGTGGTTGGACCATGCTCTGTACATGATACGGAGGCGGCACTGGATTATGCGCAACGCCTTAATGCACTGCAAGATCAATACAAAGATCAGCTGTTTATTGTAATGCGTACTTACTTTGAAAAACCAAGAACCGTGATTGGTTGGAAAGGCTTAATTACCGATCCTAACCTCGATGGTAGCTACGCGTTAGAAGACGGTTTAAACAAAGCTCGCAAATTACTACTCGACATCAATAAGCTTGGCTTAGCGACTGCAACTGAGTTTTTAGATATGGTGACTGGCCAATATATCGCGGACCTTATTTCATGGGGTGCTATCGGCGCACGTACTACTGAATCGCAAATTCACCGTGAAATGGCCTCGGCGCTTTCTTGCCCTGTTGGGTTTAAAAATGGCACCAATGGCAATGTAAAGATTTCAACCGATGCTATTCGTGCGGCACAAGCTTCCCATTACTTCTACTCGCCAGATAAAAATGGTCGCATGACGGTTTATCGCACATCCGGTAACCCATACGGTCATACTATTTTACGTGGCGGTGATACTGGCCCTAACTTCGATGCAGCATCGATTCAATCTGCTTGCAAACAATTAAGCGATGTGGGCTTAACGCCTCGTTTAGTAGTAGATTTCAGCCATGCTAACTGCCAAAAAGAGCATCGTAAGCAATTAGAGGTGGCGCAAGATATTTGCAATCAAATCAGCAATGGCTCTCGATCAATTGCAGGCATTATGGCGGAAAGCTTTATCGAGGAAGGTAATCAACCAATGACGGACTTGAATGCCCTCACCTATGGTAAATCGATTACTGACCCATGCCTAAGTTGGAAAGATACAGTAACCATGCTCGACATGCTTGCCAATACCATTAAAAATCAATCGGAGAAGAACTGATCATGCCTTCATTTGACATAATTTCTGAAGTAGACAGCGTTGAAGTAAGAAATGCCGCGGAAAATGCCAATCGCGAACTGGATACACGCTTTGACTTTCGTAACGTAAACGCTAACTTTGAGTTTAAAACCGATATTGTAAAACTGACTGCAGAAAACGAGTACCAACTTGGACAAATGATGACGATACTTCGTGGTCAACTTGCTAAACGTGGTGTCGATGCCAATGCGGTAGATTTACAAAAAGCCGATCAAACCGGTAAAACGCACACTCAGGAAGCCAGCTTTAAACAAGGCATTGATGTTGCCATTGCAAAGAAAGTCGTAAAACTGATCAAAGACTCAAAAATCAAAGTTCAAGCTTCGATTCAAGGCGATAAAGTTCGTGTAACCGGTAAAAAGCGTGATGATTTACAGCAAGTGATGGCACTAGTAAAAGGTGCAGAAATGGATCAACCTTTCCAATTCAACAACTTTAAAGATTAAATCTGTACGTTTGTACATTAATGAAAAAAGGCGATACATCAGTGTATCGCCTTTCATTTATTTAATAGCCTCAACTAAGAGTTACGTATAACGCTCACACTTTAACTCTGAGGTTTTATCCCTAGCTTCGTAATTGACGCTTTTACATCATCGAGTTCTTGCTTTTTCTTAACTAGAACGTTATCAATTTTGCCAATTTGACCAGTAGCTAGCTTCTCTTTTTTGCATGAGTCTGATTTTGGATCCCAGCTTGTGCCATCTTTAAATAGCTTACATTCTTCTTTTAATTTTTCTGTTTGAACTGCTAACTTTTCACGAGTGGTTGTTAGTTTAGCAATCTGAGCTTCTAACTCACCTTCTTTATCAAAAAGTTCATGGGACTGTTTATATAAATCACTTTGTAGTTCAGTAGTTTTCTCTAGCTGCTTATTTTCTGTTTTTAATGAAACCGCCTGTTGTTTTTGCACAACTAAGGTTTGTTCAACTTTTTTCTTTTGTTGCTGCAGTTTCGATAGCTGTTGAGTCAGTTGATCTATCTTTTCTTGTTGCTGCTGAGATTTTTGTTCAAATGATTGCCCTTCGGTATCTAGCTTCGTTTGTAGTGTTTCGACTTTCGCTAATAATTGCTGATGTTTTCCAGCCAGTTCATTTTGCTGAAGTGTTGCTTCTTGTGATGCTGGGTTAATAACGGCGTAAGTAATTACCGAGCCTAAAACAACACCAATTACTGTTGAAATCATGAGCGGAACTTTCTTATTCATGGATGTCGTGCTTCCTAGATTTATTAACAATGTCGAACCAAGGGAAATGCAAACCTAACGAGCAAGCTCACTTATCATCACAAAACTAATATAGATTAACAATGCAGATGATAAAACTATTGCCACCCAGGTTTGTAGTTTGGCATTGGTTCGATATTTCAGTAGCAAATATGCAAGCACCACAAAGATGGCAATGGCAATCAATCGAGTCATAGTATCCCTTTCAATGTTATGTCGCTTACAAAAACCAGTAAGTTATTCAATAAGCTTAAAAATTTATAACATCTTCATGGAAAGTTACCTAGTTAGGGGTTGCAGTATTTTCATGAAATTACAGCATTCCCTATTGCAAGGTTTGTTTTCACAATGTCATTTTTACTGAATACGGCGTCGCGTTGTGAAGTCCCGCATTCATTCAAGCGCTTAATCGTTATCTAATGCTAATTTTAGACCAAGAGTAATCAAAACGGCACCAGTGATCCCTTCCATCCACTTCATTGCCGAAGAATTTTGCACCCAGTTTTTCGCAGAATGAACCATGGTCGCAATGCCACACTGCCAAACCATCGCAATGACAAAGTGAATCGATGCCATAAATAATGACTGTAGTAAGGCGGAATGTGCAGGATTAATAAACTGCGGCAAAAATGCGAGATAAAATACCGCCGTTTTTGGGTTTAGCACATTCGACAATAAGCCTTCGCGGAACGAACGTTTAGCTGATAATGGTTTCCCTACCGACCCACTCGTGACATCTAACTGACCTTGGCCTTTCCAAATCGCAATTAAACTGGTTACACCAAGATACACGAGATAAGCTGCACCGACTAATTTCATCGCATGGAACAGTTCAGCAGACTGTAGCAATATCGCTGAAATGCCGATGGCAGATAGAGTCGCATGAACAAATAAACCACAGCAGATCCCTAAACTGGTCACACAGCCATCTACACTACCACTTCGAGATGTGTTCCGGATCACAAGTGCGGTATCCAATCCCGGAGTAAGTGTTAAAATAGTAATCGCAATCAAAAATGCGCCAGAATTGATGATATAAAAGTCCATAATATCCCTATGGTAAACGTCCAAATGAATGTTTGTTATATCAGTGAAAGCTTAGTAAATAAAGAGTTTTGCAGCGTTCTTTTCAAGATGTTATAAGATGAAATCATACTGCGCAGCAATGAATTAAGGAAAATTATGATCCATTATCAAAAACTTGTTCAACACGCACAGAAAATCGCTAACTTTAATCATTTAGCCGCAATATCTGGTTGGGATCAAGCTGCCGTTATGCCAAGCGGTGGTAATGAAGCGCGCTCCAAAGCAATGGCAGAATTATCAGTGTTAATTCATCAACTCAACACTGAACCACAATTAGAAGGCTGGTTCCATGAAGCAGAGCAAGAATCATTAAGCCCTATCGAAAAAGCAAGTTTACGTGAAATGAAACAACGCTGGCAGCAAGCTACCGTACTTCCACAGGATCTAGTACAAGCAAAATCCTTAGCCGGATCCAAATGTGAACATGCTTGGCGAACACAGCGTAAACAAAACGATTGGAATGGATTTGCTCGAAATTGGCAAGAAGTGGTAAACCTATCTCAACAAGAAGCACAGATTCGCGCCGATAGTTTAGGTACAACGCCTTACGATGCGATGCTTTCACTCTATGAGCCTGGTACAACTAGCCAATCGTTAAATGTCGTTTTTGAAAATGTGAAAACTTGGCTGCCAAATCTGGTAGATCAAGTGATTGAAAAGCAAAACAAGGAAAATGTGATATACCCAAAAGGCCACTTTCCAAGTTCACAACAAAAAGCACTAGGCTTAAAAGCGATGAAATTTTTGCAGTTTGATTTTGAGCATGGTCGCTTAGATGAAAGCGTGCATCCATTTTGTGGCGGCGTACCGACTGACGTTCGGATCACCACTCGCTATGATGAAAATGATTTTATCCAATCACTAATGGGCACAATTCATGAAACTGGGCACGCACGTTATGAACAAGGGTTGCCTACCTCATTAGCAGGTTTACCCGTCGGTGAAGCCAGATCAATGGGTATTCATGAATCACAATCTCTGTTCTTTGAAATGCAACTAGGCCGCAGCCCTGAATTTATTAATCATTTATCAGCAATGGCAAGAAGTGAGTTTCAAGCAGGAGATCAACCCGCTTTTTCCGCAGACAATTTCCGCAAGCTTTATACTCGCGTCGAAAAAGGCTTTATACGTGTAGATGCCGATGAGCTCACCTACCCTGCTCATGTCATCCTACGCTATGAAATTGAACGTGATTTGATGAATGGCAATATCTCTTATAAGGATGTTCCAGAGTTATGGGATCAAAAAATGCAGACTTACCTTGGCTTATCCACCAAAGATAATGACCAAAATGGTTGTATGCAAGATATTCACTGGACCGACGGTGCTTTTGGTTATTTCCCAAGTTACACACTCGGTGCCATGTATGCCGCGCAATTTATGTCCAGTATGCGTAAACAAATAAATGTTTCTAAGGTAATTGAATCAGGCGATTTAAGCTTAATCTTTGCTTGGTTAGATGAAAATATTTGGAAGAAAGCTAGTCAGTTTTCAACCGATGATCTTGTTAAACAAGCCACCGGTGAAACCTTAAACGCCGAGCATTTCAAAGCGCATTTAAAATCACGTTATTTATAATAATGGACTGAATGGGTGATTAGACAGTTTGACAGCTAAGCTGCTGGGGTTTTACACCAATTGTATAGTGCCCTGTAATCGTTTTATACTCTGGCGTTAACCCTTTCAAGCATCACCTCTCATATCAATGCACATAAAAAACCGCTATTAGTTAGTAAACTAATAGCGGTTATATTCACTATGCTAAAGAAAAGCGACTTTTACAAAACTTCTTATAAAAAGTGGAATGTTGCACTAACGGTATAAGTATTTGTATCAAACTTATCAAAGCCAAAGTGGTTGTAAGCAAGACCAAGTGACAACGAACCTAGAGGAATGCCATCTAACACTGTGTATTCCACACCAGCGCCATACATCATGTCATAACCATCATCACTCTTAAATTGGCCAGAGCCTACATCATATTTGTTCGCACCGAGTTTACCGTAGAACTCTAGCGGACCAACATTGATGCTTGGTTTGATTGCCGCATAAACAGTCGTTAAATCAGAACCACCGATATCACCTAAATCCCAGTACCCTGCTTCAACGCCGATAAATGGTAAAATGCCTGTACCGATATTCACACCGTAGGTACCTTCATTACTAGCACCTGATTCAGTAAAATCAGCCGTACCATAATTCACACCAGCATAAAGCCACGAGTCAGCTAGAGCAGGTGACGCCGCCCCCATTAAAGCCAAAGCTAAAAGCGTTTTTTTCATTGTAATCCCTTCGAATCTTTCGATTATCATATTCATGGAAATGAGAGTGACTCAAAATCCATATTTAAAACTTATTATGCATGATTAGTGAGATGGGCTGTAAAATCAAGAAAAAATCTCATTTTAGTGACCATTTCAATCATTTACTTACAAAACACTTAGAAATTATAAGCTTTTTCTTACTCACTTTTCTTTAACATGCATCAATAGCATTCTTAACTCGCTTATCTGAAACCGGATATGGCGTGCCTAATTGCTGAGCAAAGTAGCTCACACGTAGCTCTTCGATCATCCAGCGTATCTCCTTGACGGAGTCAGGGATTTCTACCCCTTTAGGAATTTTGTTCAGCAGTTCTTTATAATCCTTAGTCACCGACTCTACCTTCAATATGTGTAAGCGGTCTTTATTTGGATCAATTGGCAATTTTTCCATTCGACGTTCAATCGCTTTCAAATAACGCAAAATATCAGGTAGACGCTTCCAACCACATTCGGTGGCAAAGCCTTTAAAAATCAAACCTTCTACTTGCGCTTTAATATCTGATAACGCAAACGCCATGCTTAAATCAACTTTACCTTTAAGCTTTTTATTAATGCTAAAGGCGGTAGTTAAGATCGTTTCTACCTGTTGTGCGATATCGACAACCGTATCGCCCAACTCAGCACGAACATGCTCTTTTAATGCTTCAAACTGTTCAGGTTGCCATACTAGGCCGCCCTTTTGCTCAATCAATTTATCAACGCCACAAGCAATACAGTCATCAATTAAATCGAGCACTTTGCCATAAGGATTAAAGTACAAGCCCAATTTTGATTTATTAGGTAGGTTGCTGTGCAAATATTTAATCGGTGACGGCACATTAAGCAACACTAGGCGACGTTGACCTGCGCGCATCGCCTGTTGCTGCTCTTGCTCAGTTTCAAATAGTTTAATTTCAACGCTATCTTTCGCATCGACTAAAGCAGGAAAAGCTTTAACCTCAAAGCCACCACGTTTTTGTTGGTAAACCGTTGGTAGTTCACCAAAGCTCCATGTATGCAGGCCTTGCTGCTCGATATCATCGTCAGCCACTTTCGATAAGGTTTCTTGAACTTTATCTTTCAAACTTTCTTTAAGCTCGTATAAATCGTAATGCTCTTTTAGCTTACGTTTACGGTGATCGACCGCGCGGAATGTCACTTTAAGGTGATCGGGAATTTGTTCGAGTTGCCAATCTTCCCGCTTCACTTCCACCCCTGTCATGCGGCGTAGTTCTTTTTCTAACGCATCTAGAATAGGCATTTCCATTGGGGTAACACGAGATAGAAACGCATCCGCATAGTTTGGCGCTGGCACAAAGTTACGGCGTAACCCTTTAGGGAGTGATTTGATCAAACTTACCACTAATTCATGACGTAAACCCGGTATTTGCCAATCAAAGCCATCTGGGCTCACTTGATTCAAAATTGGCAAAGGAATATGTACCGTTACCCCATCATTGTCTTGTCCAGGTTCAAACTGATAACTCAGCTTTAACTTCAAACCATTTTGATGCCAAAAGTTTGGGTAGTCCAAGTCGGTCACATGGCTGGCATCACCTTGGAACAACATCTCTTTTTCAAAATCGAGTAGTTCAGGGGCATCGATGCTGGCCTTTTTCCACCACGAATCAAAATGACGTCCTGAGACTACGTCAGTACTGACACGCTGATCGTAGAAATTAAACAACTCATCATCATCGACCAAAATGTCACGACGACGCGATTTATGCTCAAGCTCTTCAACTTCTCGTAATAACTTACGGTTTTGATGGAAGAATTTATGTTTGGTTTCCCAATCGCCTTCTACCAATGCACTACGAATAAAGATTTCACGGCTAATAACCGGATCAATCGGCCCATAATTCACATTACGCTTAGGTACAATCGGAATGCCATACAGCATCACTTTTTCAGAGGCGATAACGGCCGCTTGCTTTTTCGACCAATGAGGCTCGCTATAACTACGCTTAATTAAGTGCGGCGCAAGAGGCTCAACCCATTCAGGCTGGATTTTAGCAATGATGCGTCCCCACAGCTTTGATGTTTCCACCAGCTCAGCCGACATGATCCATTTAGGCTGTTTTTTAAATAAGCCTGATGCAGGGAAGATATGAAAACGTGCATTACGCGCGCCTTGATATTCACTCTTTTCGGTATCTTTCACACCAATGTGCGACAGTAAACCAACGAGTAGCGCAGTATGAACTGATTGGTAACCGGCCGCTTCTGTGTTGAGCTTGGCGTCCATTTCACGCATCGCTTGATGCAGTTGAAAATACACATCTTGCCATTCACGGACCCGTAAATAGTTTAGGTAATCTTGTTTACATTGCTTACGGAATTGATTGCTTGATAAGGCTTTTTGTTGCTCTTTTATGTACTGCCATAAGTTTACAAACGTTAAGAAGTCCGATTCTTCATGGAAAAAACGTTTGTGCTTATCGTCTGAGCTCTGTTGTTTATCACTAGGACGTTCACGTGGGTCTTGAATCGACAACGCCGAGGCAATAATCATCACTTCTTGCAAACAGTTATATTTAACCGATTCAAGAACCATACGCGCTAAGCGAGGGTCAATCGGTAAACGAGCTAATTTGCGCCCTATTGCGGTTAACCGTTTTTTAGGATCGTTGGCATTCGGATTAATCGCACCCAGTTCTTCTAGCAGACGCACACCATCTTGAATATTACGCTTATCTGGCGCTTCAACAAATGGGAAGGCTTCAATATCACCTAGCCCTAAAGCCGTCATTTGTAAAATAACCGAGGCTAAGTTAGTACGCAGGATCTCAGGGTCAGTAAATTCTGGACGAGAGTTAAAATCCTCTTCCGAATACAGTCGAATACAAATACCTTCGCTGACACGGCCACAACGCCCTTTACGCTGATTGGCGCTAGCTTGAGAGATCGGCTCAATAGGCAAACGCTGCACTTTCGTACGGTAGCTATAACGACTAATACGCGCGGTCCCCGGATCAATCACATATTTGATTCCCGGAACCGTTAACGAGGTTTCCGCTACGTTGGTTGCCAACACAATTCGGCGCCCCGTATGCGATTGGAAAATTCGGTTTTGCTCGGCAGATGATAATCGCGCATACAAAGGCACGATTTCGGTATCTCTCATACTTCTGTGACTAAGAGCACGTTTGGAAAGCGCATCCGCAGTATCACGAATTTCACGTTCACCATTCATGAAAATGAGAATGTCACCTAAACCGGGTTCATCACATAATTCATCGACCGCTTGGAAAATACCTTCTAGTTGGTCAAGATCTTGGTCGGCATCATCTGGATTTAGCGGACGATAACGCACATCAACCGGATAAGTTCGACCCGACACTTCAATAATTGGCGCTTTATCAAAATGGTTAGAGAAACGTTCAGGGTCAATGGTTGCTGAGGTAATAATAATTTTAAGGTCTGGGCGCTTTGGTAGTAACTCTTTCAAGTAACCCATGATGAAATCGATATTCAAGCTACGTTCGTGCGCTTCATCGATAATGATGGTGTCGTATTGATTTAAAAAGCGATCGTGCTGAATTTCTGCCAGCAAGATACCGTCAGTCATCAGCTTGATTTGGGTGTTGTCTGAAATCTGATCGTTAAAACGAACCTTATAACCGACATACTCACCCATGGGGGTTTGCATTTCTTCCGCAATACGGCTGGCAACAGAACGCGCTGCTAAACGACGTGGCTGAGTGTGACCAATCAAACCGGCACGACCACGGCCTAGTTCACTACAGATCTTCGGGATTTGCGTTGTTTTACCTGACCCCGTTTCACCAGCAATGATCACCACTTGGTTATTGACAATCGCTTCTGCAATATCATCACGCTTTTGACTAACTGGTAAGTTTTCAGGATATTCAATATGCGGTTTATGTAGGCTACGGTTTTGCACCACCATCATCGACTTGGCAATATCCATGGCGATTTCATCAAACACCGCGGCTTTCGCTTCTGGTTTCTTAATTTTACTGGCGCCATGAATTCGCTTACTTAAACGAAAACGATCACGGATCATGCAGTCTTTTAATGCGGCACGTAGGCTGCCAGCAGTATTGCCCTGCGCGCCATTCTCTTGAGTGGAAGAACGAGAATCAGCGGAAGAATGGGCGTTATCATGAGGGTTGGTCAAAACGATTCCTATTGAAACGATTAGAGAGCGCAGATGAAGATTGTTCTGCACTCATAAAATATAGAATTATCAAAATTGTAACACAGGGCGAAATGAGATCTAAACTGTCGCCCTAATTAATCTTTATAGCCTAAGACTACAACTGCAAGCCACGCACAATCGCGGTCGTGGCACTGGCTAGACACAACACTAGGGTAAAAATGCGAATCCACTCTTTCGAGACATACTTCACCACCATTTGCGCTGCAACATAACCAAGCCACCCCATTGGCAACAACGGAATCGTCATAACCACGTGCTGCCAAGTCAAATAACCAATAAAGTATTGAACGACTAGGGATATCATTGAGCTGAAGACAAAGAACGCCGCTAGGTTACCGCGTAACGAAGATGCGTCTTGATGTTGCAAAATCAACGCCATGGGTGGTCCACCAATACTTGAACTAGTGCCCATAAAACCGGAGAAAAAGCCTGCAACTGCCATTCTGTTTGGTGTCGGTTCAAAACGAATCGGAGTAAGGCTAATTAATACGGCTAATAACACCATTCCACCTAGCCACAAAGATAAAACAGAGCTAGACACGTACAGCAGTAGAACGCCCCCCGCAACAGAGCCAGGAATACGACCATAAATCGCCATTTTCAAGCCACCAATAGAAATGTTATTACGGTATTTATAGGCATTAAAAAATGAATTAAATAACGCCACTATCACTATCGGTGCAGGAACATATTGAGGAGAAATAAAGAACAACAATGGCGCTGCCACTACCGCGAGCCCAAAACCAATCGCGCTTTGTACAAATGAACCAAGGAAAATTATTCCCATCGCGAGTATCACAGCACTATTTATATCAAACATGACATTCCAAATTGGCAAATAAGGTGTAAGGAAAGCGGCATTATATCGCTAAATCATTTTGATTGATGAAGACTTTTCTTGATTTTTAATGTCAAAGTTTTAGGGTATCTTGACAACAAACGTATGAAGGTCATTATGATTCAATCTTTAAAAAGCTTCTTTAATCAAATCGTTGATGGAAACGTTCAAGAAAATCAATCAGTTGATACTAACCTAGCGATAGCGGCTTTACTTTGCCAGGTTTCGCAAGCCGATCATTCTGTTGATGAAAAAGAAGAAGCCGCCAAAATACAAATGCTCGGTAAGCTGCTTTCTTTAACCGAAGCGGATGCGAAAGCTTTATTACAAGAGGCCACTTTGCGTTCAGAAAACTCGGCATCTCTTTATGAATTTACCGACCAACTACGCGATTTAGATCATCAACAACGTTTTGAACTAATTCAATCCATGTGGCAAGTCGCTTATGCCGATAACGTTCTAGCTCCGATTGAAGAAGCCATTATTCGAAAAGTCGCCGAACTGTTATACGTCAACCACAGTGATTTCATTCGCGCTAAACTCTCTGTGGCTCCTTAATCTAGCAGTAGTCAGATCGTTTATTCCTACTCTGGTATCAGAAGCTATGCTTTCAATTAAGCAAGAGGCAGCAGCTTCTCTTATCGGTGTTGCGACGATAACCAAAGAAAACCCAAGAAAATCGCCATCATGCGTGTGTTCGAAAAATGGTTATCATATTAAATTCAATGCTAAGAGATGGCGTCATGTGGGATGAAAATATCGCTAAAAATTAATTATTGACGCCATACTCGTTTGTTAACTGCCGCCTTTTAATATACTAATTTTCATACTATCAATAAAAAATCGCCAAGATGCGTATAGGAATAACAATATTTGAAGCCCCGCTGCATAGTAGTTAGGGTCAGTATTCATAATGAAATAGACATATACAGACGGAATAATACCTAAAAAGAGTACTTTAATTATATATGTTGTTAATACATCACTGTCTATGCGACCTCGAACATTAACAAGGGCAGAAATCATTTCACCAAATTTCTGAGCAAACATAATAAAAGTAGCTACCGACCAATCAGTAGATAAAATAACATTTTCCCATTCACCGGTCTGCCCTTTAATAATACAGAGCATTATGAACGGGATTAAAATAAAAAAATAGGAATTCCAAAGAGCGCGCATACTGGCTACACCGACAGATTCATTGATGTTTGCTCACCATCAGGATCGGTATTTACTGTGACAGATGAGATGATTGCGTTTTTAATTATGCTCTTTTTTTCGACAATATATTTATCGTATGAAACGACAATTCGTAAAGTGTGTTTTGCCGTAACGACTGGAATTTTCCCAGTTTGGTAACGCTCTAACCAATCACATTTAGAGTCAAAGTGCGCACAATAAGTATCGTCAGTTAAAGTACTACGAACTTCCCATTGAGACCGACCAAAGTTGCATGGGCGAATAACCTTTACTTCATCAATCCCTCGATAAGGTTGCTTTTTAGTAAGCCCCATCTTAGATGCCCTCACTTTACTCCTAAAACTAGTATTTAAAGATACAACATTCCCTTTATTATGAACTTCAACGCTTTCACCTTCATATAGCAATTCATTACCATGAGTAATCAGTTCAAGTACCTCAGCTAACTTAACAGGATCTATGTATGGATGAACGTCTGAGGCAATGGATGTATTTGCACTAATTTCATCTTCCAACCTATGTGAGAGATCGTGGATTTGTTTGGGGCTATTTATTTCATTATTAGTTTTTAATACTGCATCAATTTCTTTAATCGCAGTCGAATGTATAGCTCCGTTAAAGGCATTACTAATACTGGAGCTCCATTCTTTAACAACTGAAACTATTGATGAATACTCAACTTTTTTAAATTTAAATGAATACTCAACACTTGGCTCAATAGAGTGTAGAACTAACTCATTAAACTTCTGAATTGCTTCCATATAGCAACCCATTGCGTTAAAAAGCTCATAAGGGTCTTGTCGCTCTTTTTGGTTTACGACTCGAATCCGAATATCGTTATCATTAATTTCTAATGCTGATTGTTGTGTATTCATTTTCATTTTTAACTTTCTAACCAAAGACTACCCGACGATACCACATCGCATCGATATACTGCATTATTTTAGATAAATCTGAGAGTTATGCTGACTTAGGCAGTTCACGCTCGCATTTGCGGCTTGTTTGAAGCGCAGCGGAAAACAAGTCCGCCAACATGCGCTTGTTATATTTTCCCACCCGCATACAGTGAAGCCCATACCGCAGCTCCCCCAAGAAGCAGTATAAGCAACCGCTCAAAAGCTCTTAAGAATTTTTGCTTATAAGTAGATTTGTATCTGAAATCGTTAAAAATAAGATACTGCCTGTATAAGTAGCCTCTTAGGCTTGACGCTGAATGCTGTGCCGTACAGCTGCAATATTTGAAGAATATTGCAAAATGTTTTCTTATGATCTGATCTGTAACTTGAGACGGACTTCGATATTTTCCGATTATTATTTCGCTTTCATCAAATTCTCCAGCATCCGACTGGTAGGGAGCTACAAAGACAAGAACTTCACCTGATGGACTTTGAGAATACCAAAGTTGAGCATTTCTTTCAGAGGCAATTTTTAAATTCTCAGAATCTGGGTTGACAACTCTTATCCCTAAAAGTCTATGGCCTGTAAATATATGTGTAGAATTAACATACTGAGAGGAAATAAGATTAGAACTTTTTAAAGGCTCATCGTCTTTTGCCCTACGGATATAAAGCCCCCCAAGAATTCCAATATAATCACCATCGGGCTTGTTCCTATCAAATTCAGCTTGAATTCGCTCATCCATAAAGCGCCAGTTGACGCGCCTAATCCAGGCATTTATGGAATCTTTTTTTATTTTCTCTGCCGCCATTTCTAATTTCATAGATAGCTCAAAAATATAGACATAATGACTCCCACGAAGGTGCTAGCCTCCAGTTTCGTGGGTTAGCGAAGCCAGAGCCATAATTAGTTTACTAAAGAACTAAATTAGGAGGCTAGCATGAATAACGATACCACT